>JAEHKV010000063.1 GCA_016838845.1 Nitrosopumilales archaeon
ATCTGCCTCAACATACCCATTGGATTTAGCATCTTTTAGTGCAACATCAAAGGACATTCCATTTGCCATATTTGTTAGGATGTAGTTGGTTGTACCGTTTAGAATGCCAACAAATGAAGTAATCCTTTCTCCCTGTAAGCTGTTTTTAGCATAATTCAAAATTGGCGTTCCCCCTCCAACCGTTCCACTAAATCTCAACAAAACATGATTGTATGTTGCTAGTTCCATGAGTGAAGGAAATGCAAGTGCCAATGGACCTTTATTTACTGAAATAACATGCATACCTCTTTTCATTGCGTTCATTATGTGAGACATGCCAGGTTCGGCATCTTTGTAATTGCTAGCTGTAGCTTCAATTAGAATATCTGCATCTACATTTTGTATAATTTCTAAACCAGAAGCCTTGTTTTTGGATTTACTGTAATTCTTTACACTCTTTGTTTTTTTCTTGACTTGGATTAATCTCCCCATGTCTAATCCTGAAGGATCTGTTGCACTACCTTCACTGTCAAAGACACCAACAATTCTTGGCTTTATTCCGTACTTTGCGTAGAGATCCTCAGCTCTTGAATCAAGTAATTTTGCAAGACTTTGGCCAACAACGCCAAAGCCACATAGTATTATTCGCAATATGTGTCAGAATTAATGGTCAGTAATATATCAAGTTGTTTTATTATCAGCATCAAGATTCAATGAAGCAGAATTAATGCAATATCTCATGTTTGTTGGTTTAGGTCCGTCATCAAAAACATGACCTAGGTGTGCACCACATTTTTTACAATTAACTTCGGTTCTAACCGTTCCAAAACTAGAATCTTGTTCAAAACTAATGTTGTCATCATTGAGTGGTTTGAAGAAGCTTGGCCAACCTGTTCCAGAATCAAACTTTGTTTCAGAACTAAACAACTCCTCTCCACAACAAGTACACTTGTAAACTCCTTTGTCTTTGCAGTCATGATATTTTCCACTAAATGCGGGTTCAGTACCGTGATTAACGCATATGTCAAATTGTTCTGGTGTGAGTTGCTTTTTCCACTCTTCTTTTGTTTTTTTAACTTCAGCCATGTTAAGTAAATTGATAATCGGATATTAGAAGATTATTCTAACCAAGTTTCTCTTTTTTTTCTTGAGTTCGCTTTTCTGATTCAAATCTTTCTAATTCGTATTCTTTTAAATCAACAAACTTTATAATTTTACAAAGTCTTGGGTGAACACGTTTAATTTGTTTAAACATATCTTGGGCAACCTTCCTGTAATCAGAATGTCCTTGTGGCACTGTTCTAAGTTCAATTAAGTGACAAGCCTCCCTCAAATTGAAATGTATGTAATATGGATAGTTAAATGCAAAATTAACTACATATTGTGCCTGCTCTGGGTAACCTTTCCTAATTTTATCAAAAACAGTTTTTGTATGATACATACAATCCTTAAAGTCTTTTTCAATTCCAAGAATTTTCATTTCTTTTGGAATGGAATAACCATGATCAGTAGTTAGTAGCTGTCGACCAAGTGTTAGAGCTCTGTGTCGGTGAAAGTCTCTAAACATTCCGAAATTGTTAATTAAATCAAATGTATACCACGCCATTTCAAATGCACGAGGCGGTCTATGTCTTCTGTTTTTTCTAATTCTAGCAAATGAATTAATTATTTCAGTCTTTTTTGCAAGAGACATTTTTTTGACATTGGAAAGTACAACACTAAACGGAATACTTGATGACTGTTCGTAAAGAATCCCAGCAATTATTCTATTAAGTGACTTTGATTCCACTTCGTATTCAATGAGTTTTGTAATTCCTTTCTTTGGAACAACCCCTTTCTGTTTTTTAGCAACTTTTGAAGCATAATTTTTTATTTCTTGGAGATATTTCTGAAGTGCATTCCCGTACTTGTCATTGGAACGGCGAACAAAGGACTTGATGGTGGTGTCTAGTTCACACTTTATTTTTGAGGCTAAATTACGCTCTTCCTGTAGGTTTGAGCTGAATAGAATAGTAAGTAGATACTCAAACGCCCTGCCATTTCCTGTTATTCCAACATTTGTGAGAGTGGATGCAGGTAATAATCCACGTAGAATATCTAGTGCTTTGGCTTTTGTTGAACCGCGATAAATTATGTTAGCTGTCTTAATGTCTCCCTCTAGTTTTAATTTTGAAAATGGTTTTTCTTTTCCGTCTCTTGAATCTTTGAATGTATATTTCTCAATTGGATATTTTTCTCTGATATATGTGATCACTGGCTGAATATTTTTTGAATAAACATCAAAATCCAAATTGCATGCTTCCAAATAACTATCTGCAAACTTTGAATGCATGATAGCTGACTCACGATAAAACTTATATTTTCCATTAATTTTTTTATCCCAAATTACATAACGTGAAGATTTTTCCAAATATGATAAACCAATTCTTCTATCTTCAATCTTTTTAACTGCAATGTTTGACAAGCCTTCAATCGCAATATGTGCTTCACCTAACTCAGCTACAGAATCATCTCCATATTCCAGTAAAATTCGATTATAGAATTCTTCACCTCTGTTTGGATTTTTTAAAAATTCATCGAGAAAAACTTGACGCATGCTTTTATCGGTTCTACTATATCTTGACATGAGAGCGCCCCGATCTACTTGTTTTGGAGTTATTATTGCAAAAACTGGTTGATCAACATTTGAAAAATGCCCCAATAACATCTTTTTTTCTTTAATAGAAAACTTATCCGACAATAGGGGTGAGAAGTTTTCTAATTATTAATTTCTATTTCTTTCCTATCTGAATTAGATCTGGGGCAGGTTTATTTTGCATTCCTTTTGATTGCCATCTTAGTAAAACTTCTTTGAAGGCATTTGAGTCTTCTTCGTTTTCTGTGTACATCAACATAGTAACCCATCTTCCTTTTCCAGCTTTTCCACCAACAGAGTTCATCCAAAAATTGGCTGGCAATGCTTTCAATGCTTTATTGTCAGGGTCCCTGGTAATGTCAACCCAGCGTTTGGAAACAAAATGCAATATTTGCTCTAGCCCTTCTTTTTCCAACATGATATTGAGGGAGTTTGTTTGGGGTTTTAAAATTTCTGAAAACACGCGTGTTTTCAGGTTAGTAAAATTATTCTTACAAAAACTAGAAAGCTTACTAACACCCAGTTGGTTATATGGATCTCAAAACCTTATCGCATGAGTACTGACGATATCATGCTAGTTGGGAAACAAGTCAAAGACATGTATGGTACCTCAATTGGTAGAGTTTTAGGAAGAGTTACTGACATTGATGGCAGCATACAATCAGTGGGAATCGATGGTGGCTCACAAGGCTTACTACAAATTCCATTTGAGCAATTAGTAATCCAAGATAATATTGTAATATACATTCCAAAATGGAGACTTGAATCACAGCGTTTATTGAAAGAAAAAGAATCAACACTTCGTCGTCTTAAGGCATTGATTGATATTGTTTCTGATAATGATGAAATGAAAGAAGACGCGGAAATCATTCGCGAAAAATACAAAGAAAAACTTACTACATTAATAGAAACTGAAAATAAAATCAAAACCAAACTAGAAGCAAGACTTGAAGAACTAAATGAGCAAATGAAATCAGTCAAAATGCTTGAGTTTGATGCAAAAGTTCAATGTAGGAGTAACGAAGTTTCTGAACAAACTTTTGACTCTGTAAGAACACTTACATCTGAATTAGTTGAACACATTACTCATGAAACAACCGAAATTTCAAACGTTCAAAGACGCATTGCAGATCTTAATCTTGAAGTTCAAAATGCAGTAGAACCCCCACAAAAACAACTACAGGAATCTGCTAGCATATATCTAGATTCACAAGGAAATGGTACAACACTCAGTACAATACTTCCTGAAGCACCAAAATTTGAACCAATTTCTGAACCAGAACCAGAAGTTGCACAACCAGAACCAGAAGTTGCACAACCAGAACCAGAAGTTGCACAACCAGAACCAGAAGTTGCACAACCAGAACCAGAAGTTGCACAACCAGAACCAGAA
>JAEHKV010000064.1 GCA_016838845.1 Nitrosopumilales archaeon
AAGTCACGAAAAAGGCGAAGATAAAATCAGTTTTTTACCAATTTTGTTGAGTTTAACGCATTTATGACCGAGTTTAGTCACAATATCGATGCCAGATTGTGAAACAGTTTTTTCAAAGGCATGCTCAGAAATTTCCCAAAATTTGTTATCAGTATCTCTTCCTTCAAAAAAAGAAGTAAAATCAGAAATTAAGAAAATCTGTGCAAAATATTCACTCGAAAGAATTCCTGGAAATCATGAAATTTTAGCTATGGTTGATGGCACAGATTTTTCAAAATTGAGAAAAGTTCTTCTTAAAAGACCTATCAAAACAGCATCAGGTGTAGCAATTGTGGCACTAATGCCAAAACCATTTGCTTGTCCTCATGGCAGATGTACTTACTGTCCTGGCGGAATTGAATTTAATACGCCAAACAGCTATACAGGAAAAGAACCAGCTACAATTAACGCTATTGAGAATCACTACGATCCTAAAATCCAAATTTTGACAAAACTCGATAAACTATTAGCATTTGGACACGAACGATCAAAATTGGAACTCGTTATAGTGGGAGGAACATTTCTTTTTATGCCAAAAAACTATCAAGAAGATTTTATCAAATCATGTTTTGATGCATTAAATGGTTTTGATTCAGATTCATTGGAGGATGCTAAAAAGAATAACGAAACATCCAAAATAAGAAATGTTGGTTTTACTATTGAAACAAAACCAGATTATTGTAAAGAAGAACATGTAGATGCGATGCTGGAATATGGAGTGACGAGAGTTGAAATTGGCGTTCAGTGTTTACAAGAAAGAGTATATAGAATTGTAAACAGGGGGCATGATTTTCAAGATGTTGTTCAATCTTTTCAAATTTCAAAAGATTCAGGATACAAAATTGTTGCACACATGATGCCAGGACTTCCTACGATGACACCCAATGACGATGTTAAAGACTTTAAACAATTGTTTGATGATGAACGTCTTAAACCAGATATGTTGAAAATTTATCCGTCATTGGTTATAGAAAATACTCCACTTTACAAAGATTACAAATCTGGAAAATATACGCCGTATTCATCTGAGGATATGATCAAGGTGTTAACAGAAATGAAAAAGTCTGTTCCACGTTGGGTCAGAATTATGCGAGTGCAACGCGAGATTTCGCCATCTGAGATTGTAGCTGGTCCAAAATTAGGAAATCTGCGTCAAATTGTTCATAAAAATTTGAAAAGCCAAGGTTTATCCTGCAAATGTATCAGATGTAGAGAAATAGGATTATCTCAGGATTCTCATCATGATTTGAAGTTAAAGCGTGATGATTATTTATCATCTGGAGGGAAAGAGGTATTCCTTTGCTATGAGAATTCAAATGATTCAATTTTTGGATTTTTAAGATTACGAAATCCAAGTTTAAAGGCACACAGAAAAGAGATTTCCGAAAGAACTTGCATTGTACGTGAATTACATGTTTATGGAAAATCATTGAAACTCGGAGAAAGAAGTGATACTGGCATACAACATTTAGGATTAGGAAAAAAACTACTTTCAGAAGCTGAGAAAATTTCAAAAGAAGAATTTGATGCTAACAAACTTTTGGTCATTAGTGCGGTTGGGACTAGAGAGTATTATCGAAAATTTGGATACTCATTACAGGGTCCTTATATGGCAAAAAAACTTGCTTAAATGTGGGTTCTAAATGTCAGAGCAAAATGTTATTGGTAAAGGAACCTGGATCGATAAACTAGCTTTTGAATTAGTTGAAAGAGAAAAATCAATTGGTAGAAATCTAGATTTAATTCGTGTCGAAAGTGGATTAGGTGCTTCAGGCATACCACATATTGGAAGTTTGGGCGATGCAGTTAGAGCGTTTGGTGTAAAGCTCGCGCTTGAAAATTTTGGTTACAAGTCGGAACTAATTGCGTATTCTGATGATTGGGATGGACTACGAAAAATTCCAGAAGGATTTCCTGATTCGCTAAATGAGCATTTGGGAAAAAGAGTTTCAACTATCCCAGATCCTTTTGATTGTCATGACTCTTATGGAATGCACATGAGCAGTCTCTTACTTGAGGGCCTTGATGAATTAGGGATAGAATATGATTTTAGACGAGCAAAAGATACCTATGAAAAGGGACTCCTAAAGGAACAAATCCATACCATCCTTAGCAATAGCAAAAAAATTGGCGAAAAAATAGCAGACCTTTCTGGACAAGAAAAATATCAAAATATTTTACCATACTTTGCAGTTTGTGAAAATTGTGACAAGCTTTACACAACTGAATCTTATGAATACATCTCGGATGAAAAGAAAGTAAAATACCGCTGTGTGGATTCGACTATTGGCTCAAATATTGTGAAGGGGTGTGGCCATGAAGGAGAGTCCGATATTACAAAAGGTCTTGGTAAATTGGCTTGGAAGGTTGAGTTTGCAGCCAGATGGCAGGCATTTGATGTGAGATTTGAAGCATATGGTAAAGACATTATGGATTCGGTAAAGGTAAATGATTGGGTATCGGATGAGATTTTGAAATATCCTCATCCCCACCATGTAAAATATGAAATGTTTCTGGACAAAGGTGGAAAAAAGATTTCAAAATCATTGGGAAATGTTGTGACATCACAAAAGTGGTTAAAGTATGGTACTCCAAAATCTATACTTCTATTACTCTACAAAAGAATTACCGGAGCAAGAGAACTAGGGTTTGAAGACATACCTTCTCTAATGGATGAGTATAATGAATTGGAAAATATCTATTTTGGAAAAATAAAGTTGAATAACAAAGCAAAGGAGATAAAATTAAAGGGCTTGTATGAATATGTCAATCTACTAAATCCGCCAAAGAATACTAGCACTCATGTTAGCTACAGATTGCTCATTGAACTTGCAAATATTTTCAAAGAAGAACGAAACAAACGTGTGATGAAAAAGCTTGTAGATTATGGAGTTATAAAAAATTCTGAGCCTCAAATTAATGAATTAATTACTTTAGTTGGTAACTTTGCTGATGATTTCCATAAAGGCGAAAAGGTAGAGATTCAA
>JAEHKV010000065.1 GCA_016838845.1 Nitrosopumilales archaeon
ATTTGCTGGCAGTGCCGCATCGATGGCAGGCTGGTCTGCTGCCACTGGCTCAATGGACATTTTGGGATTTTTGATAGGACTTCTTGTCTTTGCTTGGACCCCATCACACTTTTGGTGCCTTGCCATGAAGATCAAGGACGAGTATGAACAAGCCGGAGTTCCAATGTTGCCTGTTGTAATTGGGATGCAAAGAACTTCAAAATATATTTTAGCAAACACAATCATCTTACTGCCATACTCTTTGATGCTGTACGCATTTGGTATGGGAATAGTTTACATAGTTATTGCAGCAATTTCTGGGGGAATGATGTTGGTATATCATTACAAACTTACAAAGAATCCTACATCTGACTTTGCATGGAAAGCATACAAAGTAACAGCTCCATATCTCACAATAATATTTGTGGGGATTGCATTAGACGCTGCTTTTCACTTTAGATTTTAAAATTTACTCGTTTTCTGCACCTGGAAAACTAGCTTCGTAATCCTTTTCCATCATAGCTTTGTTTTGTGCTTCGATCTCATCCACTTCAACTTTTTCTGCTATTACCTCTATGCGACGAGTATCTTTTGTAAGCCATGTGACCTTGATTCTGCCCATGATCTCCAGATCGAGTAGTAACTTGTTGAATCTGTCTTCAGCAATAACAAAACCATCTTTACTTAACGCCTTTGAAAGCTCGGAATCAGTAAGTGACCCATGTTCCTTAATCTTATCAAATACTGAATTTTTTAATGGCAGTGTCATGTTTATCCATAAAATGTTTTATCAAGTGTTTTTGGTACCACGTTAGATATACTTTCTTTTACATTATTGTACCATTGATCAACATCCTTAGTGATTGAAGGTCTGACCTTTTTCAATCCTGCTGCAAAGTCAGAACTAGAAATTTTATCCGAGTTGTTTTGCATTGCACTCACAGCTGCTTCTCTACACAATGATGCCAAGTCAGCTCCAGTATAATTCTGAGTGGAAACAGCAATTTCTTGCAATTTTACATCACTGTCTAACGGCATTTTCGTAGTCAAAATCTTAATGATTTCTAGTCTTCCTTTTTCATCAGGAGGATTAACAAAGAGCACAAGATCTAGTCTACCTGTTCTGAGTATAGAGGTATCAAGTAAATCTGGTCTATTTGTAATTCCAATAACTACCACTCTTGAAGATACTCCTTCCTCCATCTCAGTTAGTAGCTGACTAAGAATAGTTTCTCCTACTGCCCCTTCATTTGATTTGTATCTTGCAAGGGCGTCCAATTCATCAAAAATTACAACACATGGTGATGAAGCTTTAGCCTTTCGGAAAATTTCCCTAACAGCCTTTTCTGACTCGCCTACCCATTTAGAAAGAATTTCAGGGCCTCTCACAAGTATCATGTTTGCTCCACTTTCAGTTGCAAGAGCTCTTGCTAGTAATGTCTTTCCACAACCAGGAGGACCATATATCAAAGCTCCTTTTGGTGGTTTAATTCCCATTTCGTTGAACTTTGCAGGATCGTGCATTGCAAGAATTAGATTATCGTTTAGTGTTTTCTTTATTTCATCCAGACCCCCAACATCTTGCCACCATACCTTCGGTCTTTCAACATAAAATTCCCTCATCGCAGTTGGGACGACTTCATGCATTGCGTCGTAAAAGTCGATTAATTTAATTTCCATTGTCTGTAACACCTCAGATGGAATTGTTTCACTTTCTAAATCAATTTCAGGTAGATACCGCCTTATGGATTTCATAGCTGTCTCTCTACACAGCGATTTAATGTCAGCACCAGTGTAACCGTGCAATTCGGATGCTAGCTCCTTTAGGTCAACTCCTTCAGCGATTGGCATTCCGCGTGTGTGGATTTGAAGAATTTCCAACCTTCCGTCATCATTTGGAACCGAAATTTCTACTTCTCTATCAAACCTACCAGGTCTTCTAAGTGCGGGATCTAGACTCTCCGGTCTATTTGTTGCACCTAAAACTATGACATTGCCTCGTTCTGTCAGTCCATCCATTAATGCAAGTAACTGGGCAACAACTCTTTTTTCAACATCTCCATAGGCCTCTTCTCTCTTTGGGGCAATCGCGTCAATTTCATCAATAAAAATTAAACTTGGAGAATTATCTTTTGCCTCTTTGAAAATATCTCTAAGACGAGCTTCTGTTTCTCCATAGTACTTGTTCATAATTTCTGGACCATTAATTGAATACATGTTTGCTTCAGACTCACTTGCAAGAACTTTTGCAATCAACGTCTTTCCACAGCCTGGCGGTCCATAAAGTAAAATTCCGCTGTGTGGTTCTATTCCCAATCTAATGAAAAGCTCAGGATGTCGCAATGGAAGCTCTACAATTTCTCTCATTGCCTTAATCTTAGTTCCTAGCCCACCAACTTCTTCGTATGTGACTCGAGGTTTCTTATCTCCTGCAGTCTCAGTCAGAATGGTAAGACTTGTAGAACGATCTATCTTCACAACACTTTTTGGAGAAATCTTGTTAATCGTAAAATCCATAGAATTACCAAGAATCATTACAGAAATTTCATCACTTTGTGCAAGGGGTAGTCCTTTCAATCTGTTTTTGACAAAATCTGTAAATTCTTTGTCTATTGTTACCGTGTCATTTACCGGAATCAAAACAACTGTTTTTGCAACTTTGCTGGAAATTTTTTTAATTTTAACAATATCGTTTAGTGACGCTGCAGCATTTTTTCTTGTTTGACCATCAATTCGTATTACGTCAGGATGTTTTTCATCTTCATCCGCTGGCCAAACAACAGCACAGCTTGATTTAGAACCAGAAATTTCAATTACATCACCAGGGGTAACTTTGAGAAAATCCATCGCATCTGGCCCAATTCTTGCACGTTTTTTTCCAACATCCCTTTGTTTTGCCTCTCCTATTCGCATTTGTAAGGACTCGTCTTTACGTACCAAACTCACACCTACTTGACATCAACCGACATTCTGCTCATGTTAAGAACTTCGAGTTCACTTACACCTTCAACGGATCTAACTGAACCTTCTAACGAATCCATCTGTCCTTCCTTATCATCCAAAACGAATTCTCCTTTGATGAAGTATAGGCCAAAAGCTAATGGCTCTTTAATGTACTTTCTTAATACAATTCCATCTTTGAGTGTCTGCTTGATCTTAACTGCTAATTGATCTAAATCAATTTCCGTGCCAGTTGGAAGGATTTTGACTATGAGTAAAAGTTTAGCCGTTTTTTTAATCACACTCCGTTTTGGTTCAATTTTATGAACGCCAAGAACCTTGCCCTTATCCAACACTTTGAATTCACTAACACCCTCAACGGATCTAACTGAACTCTCAAGCGAATCCACCTGTTTGTCATTATCATCCAAAATGAATTCTCCTTTGATAAAGTGTAGACCAAAAGCTAATGGCTCTTTAGTGTAACTTGTTAACGCAATTTCATCCTTTAGTGCCGCCTTGATCTTCTCCACCAACTTGTCCAGATCAATTTCTATTTCAGTTGGAACTATTTGAGCGGTAACCGAAAGCTGAGCCATTTTCTAAGGCCCCAAAAAGTTACATGAACTGCATGTATAATTTCTGGCTGCCTGTCTGCAACTTTGACATCTCCAAATCAGCACG
>JAEHKV010000066.1 GCA_016838845.1 Nitrosopumilales archaeon
ACCAAATCCAAAAATCAAGGATGATGATGGCATCCAAAAATTCTTTGAATCTGACAAAATTCAGGTTCGTGGATTAGCCATTCATGAGTTGTCCTTAGTTGCAAGTCATTGGAATCTATCAATGACTTTGGATGAATGGCTCTATAATGAAAAAATTCCAGGTATTTCTGGTATTGATACACGTGCGCTAACAAAAAAACTCCGAAGCAAGGGTGTAATGATGGCCGCACTCGTCGTCTCAGATAATGAAATTGATGTGGATCAGGTAAAGAAGAAACTTGTTGCTGCAACTAACTATAACTCGGAGGAATTTATGGACCAGGTTTCTACAAAATCTGAACAGGTTTTTGGCGATGAGAAAGAATCTGTAGTTGTTATTGATACGGGCGCAAAAAATGCAATTTTAAGAAGCATTCGAAATATTGGCTACAAAGTAATCAAAGTTCCTTGGGACACTTCGATTGAAAAAATTCTTTCATACAAACCAAAAGGTGTTGTTATCAGTAATGGTCCAGGTGATCCACAAAAATGTCCAGAAACAATCAAGACCGCAAAATCTCTGATAGAAAAAAATATTCCCACCCTTGGAATTTGCCTTGGTGCACAAATACTTGGACTTGCAGGCCAGGCATCTACATATAAGCTGAAATATGGACATCGTGGGCAAAACAAATCGTGTGTAAATTTAGATAATGACCAAGTTTATGTCACTAGCCAGAACCACGGCTATTGCATTAGTCCTGAATCGTTAAAGGATTCAGAGTTTGATTTATGGTTCACCAATGCTGATGATAAAACTGTAGAAGGAATTAAACACAAAAAACAAAAATGCATTGCAGTACAATTTCACCCAGAAGCTTCACCTGGACCTTATGATTGTAAATTCATTTTTGAAGAGCTGAAATACCTTATGGGGGAGGGCAAGTCTGCCAAAAAATGAGTCGCTGAAAAAAATTCTTGTGTTAGGTAGTGGGGCAATAAAAATCGGAGAAGCAGGCGAAAGTCGCTAAAACGACCGTCAATTCGACTACTCCGGAAGCCAATGCCTCAAAGCAATTAGAGAAGAAGGACTGAAAAGTATTCTCATAAATCCAAATGTTGCTACTATCCAAACAGATACAAGATTTGCAGATAAAGTATACTTGTTACCTGTAACCCCAGAATATGTCTCATCCATAATTGAGTCTGAAAGACCAGACAGTTTGATGTTAGCATATGGAGGTCAAACTGCACTAAACTGTGGCGTTAAACTAAATGAATCAGACATTCTCAAAAAATATGACATTAAGGTTCTTGGTACGCAAGTATCAGGAATTCAGAAAGCAGAAGATCGACAACTATTCAAAGATTCGATGAACCAATGTGGCATTCCAGTACTAAACAGCAAAACTGTTTCCAATTTCGACCAGGCAAAAAAAGTAGCTCAAGAGTTAGGGTATCCTGTAATCATTAGGGTTGCATATACTCTAGGAGGTAAAGGTGGAGGGGTTGCCTACAATGAAATTGAATTACACGAAATTGTTGAACGAGGGGTTAAAGCAAGTTTGGTAGGTCAAGTTTTAGTTGAAGAATATGTTGGCAGCTGGAAACAAATTGAATATGAAGTAATGCAAGATTATGCGGGAAATAATGTTATAGTCTGTAATATGGAAAACGTTCTTGCCATGAAGGTTCATACTGGAGATAACATTGTGGTGGCTCCATCACAAACAATTGATAATCATGAATACCACATGTTGCGTTCTGCATCGTTACGAGCAACAAAACATCTAGGCATTGTAGGTGAATGTAACATACAGTTTGCTTTGGATCCGAATTCAGAGCACTATGTTGCAATTGAGGTAAATCCACGTCTTTCTCGTTCATCAGCATTAGCCAGTAAAGCTACCGGTTATCCAATTGCATACATGTCCGCAAAAATCGGGATTGGGTATTCATTACCCGAATTGGTTAATCACATTACTAAATCAACTACTGCTTGTTTTGAACCAGCACTTGATTACATTGTTTGCAAACACCCTCGTTGGGATTTTGCTAAATTTGAGCTTGTGAATCGAAAACTTGGCCCTACGATGAAATCAGTAGGTGAAGTAATGGCTATAGGACGAACATTTGAAGAATCTCTTCAAAAAGCTATCAGGATGCTTGACATTGGAAACGATGGACTTGTATTAAATCGATTTAACGGACAAACATACGACGAGGAATATATTGAAAACCATCTTACACATCCAGATGATCTAATCTTATACTACGTAGCAGCTGCCCTAAAGAAAGGTATTTCAGTTGATAGAATTTTCAAACTATCTTCAATTGATCCATGGTTCATTGAAAAAATAAAAAACATAGTACATACTGAAGCAAGACTCAAAGAAGAATCATTAGACAAATCATTGTTAAAAACATCAAAAAAACTTGGATTTTCAGATAATCAAATAGCTCGCGCAATTAACAAAACTCCTTCTGATATTCGAAAAATGCGGAAGGAAAATGGAATAATTCCATCAGTTAAACAAATTGATACCTTAGCTGCTGAATGGCCAGCCAAGACAAACTATCTTTACTTGACTTATGGCGGTGATACAAATGACTTGGAAATCAAAAGTGATGAACATGGAATTGTTGTTTTAGGCGCTGGTCCTTACCGAATAGGAAGCAGCGTGGAATTTGATTGGGGAACTGTAAACATGGTTTGGGGTTTACAAGAAAACGGTGAAAAAAATATTGCAGTTGTTAATTGTAATCCAGAAACAGTCTCTACTGATTATGATGTTTGTAATCGACTTTACTTTGAAGAACTAACTTACGAACGCATCTTAGACATTACGGAATTTGAAAATCCAAAAGGAATAGTTACCTGTGTTGGTGGTCAGACTGCAAATAATCTGACACCGCCACTTGCAAAAAACGGTGTTAATATTTTAGGTACAAAAGCAGAGGATGTGGACAGAGCAGAAAATCGTTCTAAATTTAGTAGTGTTCTTGATGATTTGCATATTAAACAACCAAAATGGCAAGCATTTTCAAATCTCACTGATGCAAAATTTTTTGCACAAGAGGTAGGTTACCCAGTAATTGTTCGCCCTTCCTATGTTCTAAGTGGCGCTGCGATGAAGGTAGTCTGGTCTCAAGATGAGTTAAAGACGTATGTAAAAGAAGCCACAACTGTCTCCCCTGATCATCCAGTTGTAATTTCGAAATTCATGTTGAACTCTCTCGAAGTTGATGTTGATGGAGTTTGTGATGGTAAAAATGTGATTATTGGGGCAATAGTAGAACACATTGATTTTGCAGGAGTGCATTCTGGTGATGCCATGATGTGCATCCCTCCTTGGCGCTTGAATAACAAAATCATAGAAACGATAACTGATTATACTAACAAAATTGCAATATCTTTTAACATTAAAGGACCATTTAATCTTCAATTTTTAATTAATGAAGGCCATGTTTTTGTAATTGAACTTAATATTCGTGCATCCCGTTCCATGCCATTTGTTTCTAAATTGGTTAAAATTAATCTCATAAGTTTAGCATCAGGTGCAATCTTAGGAAAAGAGTTACCCCCGATACCTCATGATCACTGGAAGAAAATTCACAACTATGGAATTAAAGTGCCACAATTTTCGTTTATGCAACTCGAAGGAGCAGACATTGTTTTGGGCGTAGAAATGCAATCTACTGGAGAAGCTGCGTGTTTTGGAAATAGTTTCTATGATGCACTCTCCAAAGGATTGACATCAGTGGGATACAATCTACCTAAAAAAGGAACTGCATTGATTACAATTGGTGGTACTGAAAATAAAGAAAAATTATTGCCAACCGTTGCTCAACTCAAGAATCTAGGATTCAAAATACTTGCAACTGAGCACACAGCAGAATTTTTTGAAGAAAAAATTGGCGATGTTGAGATAGTCCATAAAATTAGTGAACCGGAGAGAAAACCCAACATTGCTGATTTACTCTATGAAGGAAAGATCAACTTCATCATTAATATCCCAAGCACAACAACTCTTGAGAAATATGTTGGTATGCTTAATGATGAATATCAGATTAGAAGGAAGGCTCTTGAATTGGGAGTCCCTGTCCTTACAACAACAGAGCTTGCTGAATCCTTTGTAAAAACACTTGAATGGTTGCAAAAGAACGAGACTACTAAGAACCCTATAGAACCATACGACATTATTTCTTAGAGAACCTGATCAATTAATGACTCATTTCCAATCATTGCCCCATCTAATGTAACTATTTTAGCTGAGGAAATTTCTTTTATTTTTTCAATGATTGGCGAAATTGATTTTTTATATTTTTTTTTATGGGTGGCATAGAAGTATTTGTTAAAAGAAGGAATAATTGTAACTTCAATTTCACCAGAGCTTGATGGGAAAATCGTTTGTTTTGGTGTTTTAATTGAAACCCAAACCCTATGACCGTTTAAGACTGAGTCTTGTTGAAAAAATACTGGGTGCACATGTCCCATAATGATCCTATCAACGTGTGCAAAGTTCTCAGATGGCATAGTATGTCCATGGGTTAGTAGGGAATTATCAATCACCATTCCATTTGAACTACCAAGAGTAATTCCATCTGGTATTAATTTTTGAATATTAGAGTCGTGATTACCAGGAATTAGAGTGGTATCAATTTTATTTTTCATTTTTTCAAGAAATAAAGGAACATCATTCCATTCATTTTTAGAAATTGATTTTATACTAGATTTTATATCTCCTAACAAAATTAATGAATCTGGTTTTGTAGTGTCAATAATTTTGTAAAGTTCAGAAATTATTTCATTTACTGATGTATTTTTACCAAGAAAGATATCATTTGAAGCAAGACCAGCTTCAAACCCTATATGCATATCTGTTACCACGAGATTACGAGTTTTTCCTTCTAAAATCAACGCAGCTTGGGAAGGAACAATTTTTGTTTCGACCATCAGAAATATACGAAACGTTTGGAATTAATTTCTTATGAACAAAGATTCAACAAAAATTGAATCAACCGTTTCTGAAAAACGAGTGAAACTGCATATGTTTGAACCAAGTAATAGGCAAATTTGGACTGTTGTTGGCAAAGGCAAAGAACATTGGCTTTTCCCAGAGATGGAATATTGCTCTTGTCCTGGATTTTATTTTGGAAAATTAAGCGGCAAAAAGGAATGTTATCATCTGGAATCAGTAAAACTTGCTAAAAAAGAGAACAAAATGGAGATTATAAAATTCTCAGATGATGAATATGACAATTTCTTGTCTAGTTTAATTACAGAACTTTGACTGCTTTCTATAGAACAAAAATTAAATGTTATATTAGTTTGAAAATGTTGAAATTTAATTGACAAATAAACGAGATGAGTTACTCAAACTTGCAGAAGAAATTATCAAACTTAGTCCCAAAATGCGATTTGTTGGAATAATTGATTTACATGGTAATATTGCTGAAGGAATTATGAAAAAAGGGAAAACTTTACTTGAATCTCAGAAAGGAATTGAAAATTTTTGTAAACAGGTAGGGCAGAGAAGAAAAATGAGAAAAGAATTTGATAAGAGTCTAGGTAAAGTCAGATTTGTTCATGTGGAGCGAGAAAATATTTCTCAGTTAGCAGTTTACACTAAAAAAAACACTATCTTTGTTACTGTAGAACCAGAATTGAGCATAAAAAAGAAAATTCAAATTGTAAACACTATCAAAAAATTAGCTATGAATATTTGATTTGACACAATTCCGTAAATGATCGAAAATTATTCATCAAGCACTACTTCACTTGAATCTTAAAAATTTAGATTTTCTAGATCCGTTGCAAGAAGCAGACAGATTTGAGCAGTGTTTAGTTAATTTTTCATTCAAAGAGGAATAGTAAACAAATCTTCTTTTGAAACTCCGTTCCACAATCCAGTCACTCCTTCTGGTTCTACGTCCTCTACTTTTGTAATTTTTTGAATTTTGATATGATCAAGATTTGGAGGCATCCAAAGCATTGCCATATAATCATCAATCTTACCTACTTTGTCTGGCATTGCATCAATGACTTTGTCTTTGGAAAATCCTTTTGATTCTAGTGCACTGATTGCTTTTTCCCGCAAATTCATTTGCCCATGGGTAAAAAGATAAACATCTTTTTCTGAATCGATTTCTGACATGATTTTGTGTAATTATTAAGCTAAATCAATGTTCCTGAATTATTTTATACATAAAAAAAATATCTCGAACTTTCAATACTGTCATTATCTGCTCAAATCTACTTATATTGAAAAAACCAGGTTTGTGTATGAAAGCTGCTTTTGTCAAAGACAAATCGGTCATATCGGTAGATGAGACAGAAAAACCAACTTTAGGTTCTGCCGACATTCTTGTAAAAATGGAATCTTGTGGAATCTGTGGTTCTGATTTAGAAAAGGTATTTGGGAACTATGGCCAACCTTCAATGAAGTTAGGACATGAACCGGCAGGTATAATCTCTGAAGTTGGCGAAAAAGTCACAAATTTCAAAAAAGGTGATAGAGTTTTTACACATCATCACGTCCCATGCTATTCATGCCATTTTTGTAAACACGGTAATGAAACAATGTGCCCAAAATACTATGAAACCAATCTATCTCCTTGTGGATTAGCCGAAGAGTATTTGGTTCCAGAATGGAATGTTTCTCATGGCGGAGTCCTAAAAATTCCAGATTCTATGAGCTTTGATGAAGCCGCTATGATTGAACCTCTGGGTTGCTGTGTTAGATCATGGCATAAATTTTCTTTTCAAAAAGGCGACTCGATAGCAATTTTTGGAGTTGGCCCTACTGGTATAATGCACGTAATGTTGGCAAAAGACAAAGGTTTTGAAAAAATCTATTGTTTAGATGTTAATGACTTTCGTTTAGAATTTGTAAAAAAGTTTGGAATAACTGATGCCATAAATTCAAACAATTCTATAAAAACAGAAAAAATCCTGAATGATACAGATAACCGTGGCGTAGATATAACGATTGTAGCTACTGGGAATTTACAAGCTGTTGATACCGCAATTGATCTTGTGAGAAAGGGAGGAACCATAATGATGTTTGGCGTTCCATCCAAAGGTGATGCAATGAATATTGATATGAGTAAAATTTACTCCAAAGAAATCACATTAACAACAAGTTATGCTGCATCAGACTCCGATACTAAAGAAGCTCTACAACTAATTGAATCAGGTAGGATATCTGTCAAAGACTTGATCACGCATAAATATTCAATCGCAGAAACTCAAAGAGCATTTGATCATGCTCATGATGGTTCCAACTCAATGAAAATAATAATTACAAAATGAGAAAGGCTTAAGAAGGAAATCCATTTCTTTCAAAATCGAAGAATAATGGATTGGGGATTAAAAAATAGACTTGCAAAAATTATCAAACCAGCTGATGGCAAAGCAGTAATGCTAGCTGTTGATCATGGATATTTTTTGGGGCCAACTGAAAAATTAGAATCTCCAAAAAATGCCATTCGACCTTTGCTGAAATATTGTGATTCTCTCATGTTGACAAGGGGTGTTCTTAGAACTTCTGTCGACGCAAATTTTCCTATACCAGTTGTTTTACGTGTATCTGGTGGCTCTAGTATAATTGGTGAAGATTTGTCCAATGAGAAAATCACAACAAGCCTCAAAGATGCAATTCGCTTGAATGTAAGTGCCCTTGCCATGTCTATTTTTGTGGGTGGAAAATATGAACACCAAACAATTGTGAATCTAAGCAATCTGGTGAATGAAGCTGAAGAATATGGAATTCCTGTATTGGCAGTTACTGCAGTAGGAAAAGATATGGTAAGAGATTCCCGTTATTTTTCATTAGCATGTAGAATTGCAGCTGAACATGGTGCACACATAGTTAAAACATACTATTGTGAAAATTTTGAAGAAGTAGTAACTTCATGCCCAGTCCCAATAATAATTGCTGGAGGAAAAAAGATACCGGAACGTGATGCATTAGAACTGACTTTCAACGCCATTAAGGCTGGTGCTGTTGGCGTAGATATGGGACGTAATATCTGGCAATCTGATTATCCTGTGCCCATGATTAAAGCTGTAAGATCAATTGTTCATGGACATGCAACTGTTGATCAAGCATATGATTTATTCAAAAGTCTTTCAAAAGAATCTCCTTCACCAAAAACCAGCAAGCCATCTGCTTCAAGTAAACAAAAACCTTCTAAACCAACCAAAAAACGAAAAACGAAAAAATAAACTTTAGCACTAAAAATAAGTTGTCTCTAAAATTATTCTATTTTCGATAGATGTATGTGGACAATTTTCCACATTGGATTTTTTACTAATACGAAGGTAGCTCTTCCATTTATTGAAATGAGTTCCCCGGTGAAAGCTTTGTTGTCCACCAACATGCCTTTTTGAAGCAACTCAAAGGCAACAACTGCCATGTCATCAAATATACTAATCTTAGGATTTTTTATTTGATAATCATAATCTGAGATACTTACAAATCTTAATTCTTCTAATGTTATGGTAGTTGCAAAGTCTTTTAGATCATATGGTGGAACGTCACTAAAACTTGAAAATCTTGAATCATCAAGTTGGATTTCACGTAGTATCGCCAAATTTTTACTCTTACCTGCCTCAAAGAATTTTTCTATAACATTGATTATTTGTTCATTCACTGACAAAACCGATAATGTTTGTTTGGTGTTGTAAGTTTAAGTCTTCTGTGATTCTAAAAAAATTCAAGTGTGTTTCCTAAAAAATCACGGGTATTTTTCTAGCAATCTTTATTAATTATCATAAGACGAAATCATTTGACCACAATGAATACCATTAAAAAAACTGGCGATTTGAGCATTGTATTGCTAGTTGTTCTAGTACTGTAAAGTGTGG
>JAEHKV010000067.1 GCA_016838845.1 Nitrosopumilales archaeon
GGGGTATCGCTGAGCCATTTTTCTATCCGCATAAAATTATCAACAAAATTCTTGTCCTCAATATTTTTGAAAAGTTTCACATACTTTTCAACACCTTGCTCGAATGGTTTCAAGATAGAAAAGCAATAATACATGAATTCTGGCGGCATGTTGCCAATGTTATCAACCATCTGATCGACATCGATGTGCTTGGCCAGATTACTAATCACTGTGGTATCGCGCCAGCCATCAATTACAGGTGCGGTGGCAACAAAGTTCTTGACATTTTCTGGGTGTAATGATGAATAAACGGTAGCTAGTGTTCCACCAGTACAATATCCCTGTAGGGAAACTTGGTCTACATTTGCCTCATCCTTGACAAATTCCACACAATTATCTAGATAGCCATTTACGTAATCATCAAAATCCAAATACTTGTCCATGTTTGTTGGTGTTCCCCAATCAACCATATACACATCAAGGCCTTGATCTAATAGATTTCTTACCCAACTTTTTTTCGGATGAATATCCAAGATGTGATATCTGTTGACAAGGGCATATACAATAATTAATGGAATGTGTAGTTGCTTTTCTGTAGTTGGTTTGTAATGGAGCAATCTGACCTTATCCTCTGTGTGCGCAACATCATATGGTGTCGTTTCTAATTTGATTTCATCAGGAGCTGCAACATGCTTTGGTGCTTCTATAATGTTCTTTCCAAACTTTAGAATCTCTCCTAAAATTTTTGGATCAATCTTTATCTCACTTGCCAGTCTTCTTCACCTTTTTGTGCGCTTCTGATTCAAGCTTTGAAATTCGTTTTCGTAAGGAATGTAACTCTTTGTATACTTCATCAATCTCTTCCTTGTTTGGAAGATTTGCAGATTTTAACATTACACTCATGATACCATTCCAGTGTTTAGTTAATTCTAATTCCTTTGCAACAAGTTTTCCATAATTTTTTCCAAACTTTTCAGAATCGAATAATTCTGTAAAGTCATTATCAAAGATATCAATCCAGACGCGTTTGTATGCCTCGTATTGTTCTGTGTCATTTGGAATTTCAGGAGCTTTAAAGTTTACCTTCTTTTGTGATGCCATCCAAGTATCAGTCAATTGCTTGTAGTATTCCGTCAAGTGCTTGTTAAATTCCATCAGGTCTTCATTTGCATCAATTAACTGAGCAGCAATTTTTTTAGAATTTTCAGCAAAATTTCTCATTGGGCCAACCGATGTCATTGCCTGAGGTTTTGTTGACATCAAGTGTATCAAGTCAGTCCAAAACAAGGAAAGATGTTTGTAATACTCAGCAACAGTCTGAGTTGATTCAGGTTTCACAACATTCTAGTAAAACAGATCGCAATAAATAGATCCCTAGTAGATGTTTAACGATGGCTAGCGTCGAAGAATTGGAAAAAATTTGTCAAAAAATCATGCAATTAGACCCAAAAATGCGTTCTGCTCGAATAATTAACAACAGGGGACATCTCGTTTCCGGTGGAATGAAGGAGGGTCTCAAGTCTCTCGAAGAAACAAAACATGATGAGATGATGTTCATGGAATTAGCGCTTCGTGTTAGAATGCGTCGTGATTTTGATAAAGAGCTTGGCCGTGTTCATTTTGCTATGTCGTATCGAGAAAAAGTAATCATCATGAGTTTTCCATTAGCTAATGATGATGTATTGTTAGCATCAGGGGAATGCGAAATCGATTTCTCAAAAATTGCTTTTGAAATAATGGATTTAATCAAAGGTCTGAGAGATCACACCACAACATTTTGAAAAATTTCTAAACTTTGATGAAAATTTCTTTATGTGAAATGTAAAAGATAGCTCGATTCAGTGGCTGGAGGAGGTAGGAAACAAATTCTAATAAACCGCATTGGGGAAGCTGAATCGAACCTATTCACAATTTTATTATTCTTTTAAAACATTTTATCCAAATCTAACTCAAATTGGAAGATCAATTGATAAAATATAATGATCTTTTAAATTAATTAGAATCTGTTTTAACTCAACCATATTACAATGAATCTATTTGAAATTGCAGAAGAAAATTTCCTTATCTCATTCGCTGTTGTGCTGAGTGTTGGGATTTTACAAGGTACAATTTTGGGCAGAGGTGTTCGAAAAAGATTTCCTAGACTAAAACGTCATGCTAGAGTCGTTTCTTTTGTTCTTCTGCTACTCTTTTCTTTCAATGCTTTGGCAAGCGTGTTGAAATTTGCAGTGCCTGAAAAACTCACAATTACCAATTTTATGGTCCCTACAACCACTGAGGAAGGTTATACGCTTTTGATTAGTCTCTTAGGGCTTAATGCTGGGTTTGCAACGATTGTTGTAATGTTTATCACGATTACGATTATACTGTTTTTGCGATTTGCTGATTTATCAAAACCAGCTCGTTATTTCATATTCACTATTAGTGTGATTACAGTATTGGTAGCCGGAGTTAGTCGATTTACAGATTTTGTACCTACCGTTTTTCAAATTATAATGTATGCCATTTATCAGGTCGGATTTACAATTGGAATATTTCTGGTAACTAGACGACAAGAAACTGATGTTTTACCAGAATTTGAATAACAGATTTTCTAATCTTGAAGCATTTTTCTTAATCCGGCACATCTGTTTCTTATAGTAACTTCAGTAACACCGGATGCGATTGAGATCTGTTTCTGAGATTTTACTTCGCCACAATCTATGCAAGCAAGATAAAGTGCTGCCGCCGCCATCCCCATTGGATCCTTTCCAGCAACCATTCCAATTTTTTTCGCTTGATTTAAAATGTCCACCGCTTTTCTTTTACTTTTTTCACTTAATTCAACAATGCTTGCAATTCTAGAAACTACTTTAACAGGATCAACAACAGGCATTTTGAATTCTAATTCTCTATAAAGTAAACGATAACATCGAGCAACATCTTTTCTCCTAATGTTAATTCCTTCTGCAACGTCATCAAGAGTTCGTGGTGTTTCTGTGTTTCTACATGCAGCATACAAACATGCTGCAACAAGACCTTGAATTGATCTGCCTCTAACTAATTTCTTCTCCATTGCCTTTCTGTAAATATATGCCGCCTTTTCAATTACCGCATCAGCAAGTGCAAGCTTATCTTTCAACTTGTCCATTTCATTCAAAGCTTGTCTTAGGTTTCTGTCTGAAGAAGAATGAGCTTGTGATCTACTGTCCCAAGTTCGTAGTCTTTCAATTGAGCTCTTCATGCTTGCAGAAAGTGGTTTTCCTGTAGAATCTTTGTTAGCTGCACCAATAACAGTTGAAAGACCCATGTCATGCATAGTTAACGAAGTACCAGCACCTACTCTAGTCCTATTAGATGATTCATTTGAAAATGATCTCCACTCTGCGCCAGTATCTTCTATTTTGTCATTAATTACAAAGCCACAAAAAGCACAAAACAATTCACCAGAATTTTCATCAGTTACAATCTTTCTTTTGCCACAAGATGGACAACGTTGTTGTGTAATTGAAGCGTTTTGCATCATGATAATCTAAGTAATCACAAAGTATTGACTTATTATAATTTTACAAAAAATCTTAGGGTGATTTGGGTGTAGGTTAAGCTAATTTACTCAGTTTTAGGAGCGTACAATAGAAAGTTAGCATATAAAATTTTTCACGATTCTCATTTTTTACAATTCTGCGAACATCCTTTTTAGTTACATGTTATTTTATCAAGTTTATGAGTGAATCAAAACCTAACGTTGTAGGCATAGAAATTCTAAAACAAAACGGTTTAGACGTAGACGAGCTAATCAAACAACTTGTTATCAACTCTTCTGTAGAGTTTACAGCGTACTACTACTTCACACTTCTAAGAGCAAACTGTACGGGAATGGAGGGTGAAGGTGTTAAAGGTGTAATCGAAGATGCAAGAATGGAGGATCTCAGTCACTTTGAATCCTGCATTGAGAGAATCTATCAACTAGGGGGTTCATTACCAAAGGATCCAATTGATTACATCAAGATGTCTGGTTGTGAATTTCTTCAATTACCTGACAACCCCACAGATCTAAAAGCAATTCTGGAGAAATGCCTTAAAGCTGAACAAGGAGCAACTGTAAACTGGGACAAAGTTTGCAACATGACTCATGGAAAAGATCCAGTGACGTATGATATTGCAAAAGACATCCTAGCTGAAGAAGTTGAACATGAATCTTGGTTCTTAGAACTACTCTATGGACGGCCATCAGGTCACATGAGACGAAAATATTCTGGAGAACGACCTCATACCCGCAAGCATTCACGTGCACTAGATTTAGGTTAATTCCTCTAATTTTTAATTCAATAAACAATATGCATAACTTGGGTTGAAGTTAGGAAACATTATACTATTTGGTTCATTGTCATGTGTGAGTCCAACAGAATGTCCTAACTCGTGAGTCATAATTGTTTCAACACTTTTTACGTCATACAATTGAAAACTTCCATCACAAGAATAATCCCCTAACGCCACTTCTACTACGCCTTTCCCTATATGAGCATGTCCTAAGACTCCTTCACCTAAATCTCGAACAACCCACGTGACCCAAACATTAGCTTCATGTTTCATATTTGTGTAGGAAAAATCTACTTTGGCTTTTTGATTATTTACATTAAAATCCTGTGCTTGCCAAAAATGTAATGAATTTTCAAAAGTACTGACATGGTCTAATGGTAAGCCAGATGGTTGTTCGTTTACATAAATTTTGTAGTGAATGATATTGGTACCATTTACAATTTCATAGGCAGGATCTGGAAATTTAGCCGCTGCTTTGGCAGCTTCCTCATTAAAATTCCAAATTAGATAATCTCGAAGGAATTTCTTAATTACATCGAAGCTTGGGTTCGGAAATTCAATATAGCGTTTTTCGTTTGCTACATTTTTTGAAACAGCGCTAAGATATCTCTCAAATAACCAAAAATCAGCACTTCTTTCTTTTTCTATCTCCTCGAAACTCTTTTCAATATTGATTATCATAATTCCATTTTGAATCATAAAATAAATGCCAGATAGAAAATCTTGATCAGAAATTAAACCATCTGCCCACCAACCTGCATTGTTTTTTACCCAATCCGGGATAGATTGTGAAGACATACCGATGCTTTGCGGAGGATTAATTTGCATAATTTTACTGTCAATGAGAAATTGAATTCCAGTAACAAAATCAGAATCTTCTATACCACCATCTGCCCACCACTTTGCGTTACTCTTTACCCAAAGAGGTATGGTTGCTGGTTTAATAATAACCGGCTCGGGTTTTTCAGTAGGTGTGTATGGATACTTGGCAATGACTGAATCTACATAGCCATTATAATTTTTGATTACAGTATTGTCAGGATCAATCTCTAACGCTCTTTTGAAATATTGTTTAGCCTCATGATATTCACCTAAATATCCAAAACCAACTCCCATCGCAGTCAAAGCAATTACGTTGTCTGGTTCCTTTTGAATGATTTTGTAAAATTGTTTGAGAGATTTTTCATGAAAACCCATATTGCTTAGTGCAATTCCTTTCATCTTTAAAGTAGAAACATTATCTGGTACAATTTCTAAAATATCGTCATAGATTTTTACTGCTTGATTGTACTCCGCTTTTACAAAATGTTCGTTAGCTTTTTGAAACATTTCTGGTACATCGCTCGTTTCCTGTGAGTAAATTTGGGAAGGACTTAATGCAGCCATAATTATCATTAACATCAAAATAATTGATTTTTTCATTATGAGTACAGAGAATTTTGTTTTTAGTTATATTTTATTACTAATTCACTCGGGTTTTTACCATTATTTACAACCTTACAACTTCGCTGTGATAAGAAAAGCTTTATCCGAAAAAAGCGCTTGAAGTTATTGGGGAATTTTGGCTACAAAAACAATTGGTGAATTAAAAAGAAAGATCATACAAACGACGAACGAACTTTCAGCTTTATCTAACGACCAAAACCCAATACCCGAGTTAATCAATTCAACCAATTTGCTAAGAGCGAATGATTTTTTGACAAAGACTGGTGACAAAAAATCTGAATTATTAACAGTATATGATCAATATACCAAACAACTTGAGAACACATTAACAAAAATTATCAAAATTCAAGAACAATTAAACAAATTAGTGAAAAAAAAATCTCAAAGAAAACCTATTAGGAAAAAAACTAAGAAAAAAAAATCTGCTAAGAGAAGAAAATCAGCAAAACGAAAGCGTTAATCCTTTAATTTTCTAAGTTGGATGTATTACATCTCCAGCAAGAATTCTTTGAGTATTTTTGTTATTTTTGATTACTAAAGCACCATCATCATCTAACTTGATGGCATTTCCATTGATCTTACCGCTATGGGTAGAAATTATAATATTTTTCCCAATACTTGATGATTTTTTTGTCCAATCTTTTATGATGATTTTTCTTTTTTCTTGATTTAGTAATTCAATGATATTTTCTAATTCATTAAGAAAGTTTTGAACAAATAAAATTGGACTTTGATTTTCATTTTTATCAATTAAACTAATAATACCGTAAAAATTTACAGTTTTTTTAAGAGACTTTTCTAATTGTTTGGAATTAACTTTGAAATTTATTCCCACTCCTAATACAAGATATTGGATCTTGTTTGATTCAACAGAAGCGTCAACCAACATCCCTGCAACTTTTTTTCCTTTAATGGTTACATCATTTGGCCATTTTAATTTAGAATCTATCTGAAATGTTTTTTTAATTGCATTAGCCAATGCAAGGGAAGCTGCAATAGGAAATAGAGTTGTAACTGAAATATCAAATGTAGGATGGAGTACTATTGATAACCAAATTCCGCCTTGTGGAGATAACCACTTTCTACCAAATCTTCCTCTCCCTCTAGTTTGTTTTTGAGAGATAACTACCGCTCCATTCTCAATAGAATTAGATGCAATCTTGATGGCAAAATTTTGTGTTGAATCTATTGTATCGAAATAGTAAACTCGCTTACCCACCAATTTGGTATTTAGCCCATCAGTTATCTCCCATGGTAGTAATTGGTTTGTATTATTGACCAGTCTATATCCACGATTTTGTCTTGATTCAATTTTGTAGCCTAAGGAACGAATTTTTTTGATGTGTTTCCACACTGCCACTCTACTGATTTTCATTACGTCACTAAGATCTTGGCCTGACAAATATTCTGAATTATGTGATTTTAACAAAGATAGTACCTTGACTAAGGAACCATTATCGAATGATGTGTAGATCAATTAAAATCCAATATTAATATCAAAACCACCATCATTCATTCTACCAGCATCATCCACAAAAAAATTGATGATAATCTAACTATAAAGTTTGAGAATAAAAAACGAAATTCTAATTTAACCCCTGTTTACAGATGAAACATGGCCAAATGGGCAGACTACTTAATTTCCGAAGTTAAGTACGACAAGAACCATCTGATTGAGGAGGTAAAGTTTCACACCGATGATGAGGGTGTCATCAGCGAACCAAAAATGGTTGACCGTTTACAAATTTCTCATAATGTCAAAAATGGTAAAACCTACAGGATAATATTTCACAGTCTTAAAGGCTGGAAACCTGGTGATTTGATCAACGTTTTACGTGTAAGTGGAGACTATTTTATCCGCATTGACAAAAACAAAGTGGACCGAGATTTTTTGGGATCAATACCTCTGTTTTAGCCTTGTTCAATGCAAAAATTAAAAATTGATTTGAAATTATGAAAAATCATGGAAAAGGATGATCACTCTGATGATGAAATAAAACAAATTTTCTCTCTCAAAAATGTAGCTGTTATCGGAATGTCCAAACACCCTGAAAAGGCTGCTCATTTTGTACCAAAATATTTGTCAGAACATGGCTTCAACATTCTACCAATCAATCCTACATCCAGTGAAATTTTAAACAAAAAGTGTTATTCCAGCGTTACTGAAGTCGATGAACCAATTGACATTGTAGATGTTTTCAGGCCCTCTGACCAAGTTCTACCTTTTGTTGAAGAAGCGATAAAGACGAAACCTAAAGTAATTTGGCTTCAGCAAGGAATTCACAACCAAGAAGCAGAAGAATTAGCAAGAAAAGAAGGAATCAAAGTGGTTTTTAATAGATGCATGCTTGCCGAACATCAACGACTTTTCTAACCATGACAACTTTTAAGGATTTTAATGATTTACTTTTAGAGCTTGTAAAAATTTTTGAAGAAAAAACCCAGTTAAAGGTTGAAAGCGATTTAGAATCAAACATTATCAAAATTTTCGGTGAAAATATTGATTCACTGTCAAAAGCAAAAAACGGCCTTGATGACATAACTGAGCTTGCTTATACTGTAGCTGAGCATCATCCGTATTGGAATTTGTTATATCAGTGTGCACAAATCTCTAGAACAATTCTTGATAAATGGAAAGATGATCTTTCAAAAGAAGAATTAGAAGAAATTGAATGGTCAATTAAAGAATTGGAACACAGTTGTAAAAAACTAAAAGAGAAGTTTGACTAATTTTCTTAGGCAGAGATAAATAATCAAAATTGAAAATGTAACTATGCCTATCAAAATTGGTCTAATTGGAAAAACCAACACCGGTAAAACCACTTTTTTTAATTCTGCAAGTCTTTCTTCATCAGAAATTTCTACCTACCCATTTACTACAAAAAAACCAGAATCAGCTATGGTTAATGCCATCACGCTTTGTGTTCATCCAGAGTTTAAGGTACAAGATAATCCAAATAATTCGAAGTGTATAGAAGGTTGGCGATACATTCCAATAGAACTAATTGATTTACCAGGCCTGATCAAAGATGCGTGGAAAGGAAAAGGACTAGGAAATCAGTTCCTTTCCGTCGCTGCGCAATCAGACGTATTACTACACGTAGTTGATGTATCTGGAGGAATAGATACAACAGGAAAGATTTCAGAAGCAGGTTCTGGAGATCCGGTTTCAGATTTTGCAGATATTGAAGAAGAACTGATCATGTGGTATCATAAAATCTTTGAAGGCAACAGAGAAAAATTATCTAAACTGATTAGTTCTGGAACTGATTTAATTGATGCCGTTACTGATTTGTATCGTGGTTTAGGAGCAAAAAAAACGCACGTGAAAGACACTCTTAAAGCAACAAATCTTGATGACAAAAAACTTGATGATTTTGGAATTGAAGACAGTAAGAAATTTGTTTCACATCTAAGAAAAATATCTAAACCAACTTTAATTGTGGCAAACAAAATCGACGTAGAAGGAGCTGATAAAAATTTTGCAAGATTACGGGAACGCTTCTCTGACATCATAACAGTTCCAGCGAGTGCAGACAGTGAACTTAGTCTTCGAAGAGCTGAACAGAAAGGTTTGATTAAATATTCTCCTGGTTCGGAACAATTTAAAATTCTAAAACCTGAAGAATTGAATGAAAGACAGAAAAACGCGTTAGATTTTATCAAACAGGACATCATGGGCGAATACATGCGAACAGGAGTTCAATTTGCTATTAACATCGCAGTATTCAAGTTGTTAAAAATGAATTCAATTTATCCAGTTGCGAACGAAGAAAAACTTTCAGATAAAAAAGGAAATGTTCTACCTGACCTAATCCTTCTTAAAGATGGCGCAACAGTTACCGATCTAGCTAACGAAATTCACACCGATCTTGCAAAAGGTCTACTCTATGCCAAAGACTTGAGATACAATCTAAGATTACCTAAAACATACCAGCTCAGAGATAGGGATGTCATATCGCTGGTTAGTGCATCGAAAAAATAGTCACTCTTTTTTCATCCAAATAGTTTGATGGATTTCATCCTTCAATTCGATATCTTTGGCAGCTAATTTGA
>JAEHKV010000068.1 GCA_016838845.1 Nitrosopumilales archaeon
CAAACAAAAAATGGTGAATCCATTTCATTGTCAGAGATGTTTGTTGAGGATGATAGTGGACAGATTTGGATCAAAGGTTGGAGAAATCAAGCACGACTTATTGACAAATGTTCCATAGGAGAGATTATTTCAGTCACAGCCGTAAATGCAAGATCTGGACTAGAAGCGAGAACAGAATTATTCGTAACACCGTTTTCTTCAATAACCAAGAAAAATTAAGTGTCCCAGAAACCTCTAGTCATCACATACTGCCTTTCGGCTTCATAGATTTGTTTGTAGAGATTATCCTTACCAACCATATTACGAAGGATTCTAGCTGCAGTATCAGCGCCAACACCATATCCAGATAATACAATTAAAGCTGTTCTGCCAAAATTTTCTATTAACGAAGAAACTTTCCATGCTCTGTCAAACTTATGTTTTTCATCAATAGATATTTTTTGTCCACTATGTTTTTTCTGAATAATTTTTTGTAAGTCATAATCAGAATAAAATGTTGCAGTAATTTGTCGTCCTTTACAGTATGGACAAGAAAGAGAATTTTTTACTTCGTTTGTTTCTACAACTCTAACCCACTTTCCACATCTAGCACAAACAAGCCTATGTTTTGTTTTTAATAATCGAGATTTAATCAAGTCCATAATACCCTTATCTACACTAGAAGGTGATGAATAATACTTTGTAGTGTGATCCAAAATAGGTTCTGATAATTTTGAAAATTTATTTACATCACACCATTTAATTTGAATGTCATCATTTCTTATTTTTTGTAAGATCTCTTCTGTATTTTCTAAATCATATTTGTCATGAAATAGTTCTCTTAGAGCTTCTTTCACCAAAGGAGATTTAGAATATCTTTCGTAAAGAAATCGTGCAGATTTACGAACATAAATCGATTCTTTACCTACAACTCCAAATTTTTTAGCTACACACCATGTTCTCCAATTAACGTTATGTGTTCCTGAAAGTGATGCTATAATTATTGTTGGTAGATCATAGGTATCATTTAAAACATCACGCAAAAGTTTTTCTGATATTCTAGATTTAGATGATAATACAATTCTATAAGCATCAGAACGAGCTTCAACTAGAAAGCCTAGCATTGATGATAACATGGAAGAAAGTAAAGTGCCCAAAGTAGAATTAATTTTTGTGCCAAAACATGCATGTAAAACTACAGTTCCTTGAGATTTTACAGATTCTACAACAATGGTTTTTTCATCAGGAATAATATCGAGATTTAATTCGGAAATTATTTTGTTAGTCATGGATAATGAACCATGTTTTACTTGAGTTCTAAACGCACCAACTTTTTGGGCAGTGTTATAATCAACAGGTATGCTTTCACCCTCCCAGTATGGAACAGTAACACCACCTGATCTAATAGGTTCTACATTTACTGTTAATGATTTTTCATCAACATTTAGAATACGCCATTGTGATCCTCTTAAAACAAAAACATTACCAGACTCTCCAAAATCACCAACAAATCGTTGATCCAATGTTCCAATAATCTTTTTACCGACAGAATCAAAAACTTTGAACTTTAGAATGTTGGGAATGGTAGAAAGGTTCTCGAAATAGTACCGAAATGCTCTAATTTTTTTCCAAAAACTCATCTTTTTTTTATCAAAAAATACCAAATAGTTAGAATCAAGAAGATCTAGCACATCAAAAAAATCATCAAGTTTAAGATTTCTAAAAGGATAAGCCTTTGTTAATGTTTTAAATGCATGTTCAACTGATATTTCACCAAATTGTATAGCCATACCAATTAAGTGATGGGCTAAAACATCTAATGAGCCATCATGAATTTTTTGTTCTTCGATGGATCCTTCTTTGATTCTTTCAAGTATAGCTTTTGCTTCAAATTCATCATCCGCATGGTTCGTAATTATTAATCCCCTAGCAGATGAATCTTTATTGTGTCTGCTTCTGCCAATTCTTTGAACAAGTTTTGAAACTTGACGTGGAGAACCATAATGAATTACTAAATCTATAGAACCAATATCTAGTCCCAATTCAAGTGAAGAAGTACATACAACTATGCTAGGTTTTCCTTCTCTTAAAGTATATTCAGTTTCTTCTCTTACTTGTCTTGAAAGTGAACCATGATGTAATTCTATGTTAATGTCTGACTTTTCTTTTAAGATTGAGGCTAAAAATTCTGATTCTCCACGAGTGTTTGTAAATAGTAAGACAGGAGAATTAAGATTTAATTTCTTAACATATTCAATTATTGAATTTGCTACATCAGAAATTGTTCCATCTACATATTTTACTTCTACATCATAATTACGAAGAGAAGTATCTTGAATAATCTTACATTTTCTTTTTGTTCCTACTACAAATTTGGAGGCGTCATTAATATTTCCTATAGTTGCTGATAATCCTATTCTAGTAATTTCAATCTTAGAAACTAGTTGAAGTCGTTCAAGACTAAGAGATAGTTGTGAGCCTCTTTCACTTGACAACAGTTCATGAACTTCGTCAATAACAATCCATTCCACTTCAGATAAGGCCTCTAACATTTTCTTTTGGGTTAGAAGTATCACTAGTGTTTCTGGAGTAGTAATTAAAACGTCAGGAGGAGATTTAGTTATTTTTCTTCTCTGTGATTGAGATGTATCACCATGTCTAATTTCTATTGTTAAACCATCATTTTTTGCATAACGAATAATTCTTCTGAATATATCTCGGTTAAGTGC
>JAEHKV010000069.1 GCA_016838845.1 Nitrosopumilales archaeon
AGCTTACAGGGAGAAAGGATTACTTCATTTGTTGGCATTCTAAACGGTACAACCAACTACATCCTAACAAATATGGCAAATGGAATGTCCTTTGATGTTGCACTAAAAGATGCTAAATCCAATGGGTATGTTGAGGCAGATGAATCATTAGATCTTGATGGATTAGATGCGGCTGCAAAACTCGTAATCCTTGCAAACTGGGTCATGGACATGAAGGTCACGTTACCAGACATCCAATGTACTGGAATTAGAAAGGTGGATTTGGAAGATGTTAAAAAGGCTGCCAAAAAAAATTGTGCTGTAAAACTAGTTGCTTCCTGTAATAAGGACTTGATTGTGAGTCCAAGGGAGATATCACTAGATGATCCATTGTGCGTAAATGGAACCCTGAATGCAATATCCTTCACCTCCGAACACTCTGGCACTCAAACAATAATTGGTAGGGGAGCTGGCGGAATGGAAACTGCAAGCTCGATTTTAAGAGATTTGTTAGACATTAGAAAAGAGATTTCTCGATCTTGAAATCAAATCTAATTTCAAAAAGTGAAACAGATGATCTTTTGAAACAGGTTTCTGCTCAATGGAAAATGGAAATTCCGAAGGCAAAAAATTTGAAGATACACCACATCATGGATAATGTACAAATTTTTACTGCAGAGGATATTATGATTTTAAAAATTGAGGAATCTTATCTTCCTTTTCTGTCACAAACCTCACTTCTTGAGAAATTTCCTCATGTGTTGGTAGATATGGGTGCAGTCAAATTCATGTGTAATGGTGCAAATGTAATGCGCCCCGGAATTACAAGTTATTCTGAATTTGACAAGCAGCAAGTTGTTTGTGTTATTGAAGAATCACAGCACAAGTTTCTTGCTGTAGGAAAATCTATAGTACCAAGTTCAGAATTGAAAACAATGGAAAAAGGTGAGGTTGTAAAAAACATGCATTACATTTCTGACAAGTATTGGGAGATTGGAAAAACTATTACAAACTAGTTTAATTTTTCTGAAAACTCTTTACATCCTTCCTTGTTTATCACAAGAAAGTCAATACCATCTCCGCTAAAAGTGTCTCTCAGAGTTGCAGATTTTACTGCCTTTTTTGCAAGTTCAACAGCTTCTTTTTCTGTCATTTTTTCTTTGAATTGAGGATCAAGAACACCTAATGCCATTTCAGCTCCGGTTCCAACTGCGGCATATTCGTCAGGGAGAACTGAACCTAATGGATCCAGTGTATAGATAGTTGGTTTGTCTACAAAGCCACCTATAATTACCTGAGTTAGGAATGGGAAAAATCTTCTTTCATACATCATATTTGATAGCATCTTAGCTATAGAGTTTGGTGGAATCTCACGTTTTATTTCCATTTTTCTAATTTTTGCTAGGGCAGAAATTTGCAATGCTAGAATCTGCATGTCTGCTACCAAACCAGCACACGCTGCACCAACATTGGGGGTTAGTTTGAAGGTCTTTTTTGTGGTTTTACTCACAAGAAAGTTTCCATATGCGACCCTTTTTTCGCTTGCAATAACTACGCCATTATCATATGTTATGCCTACAGCAGTTGCTCCTGGCATGTACATGTATGACATGATTCAAATGATTTTAGAGCACAATAAAGGCCTTTCTCCAAAAAGAAAGACTAGGTTTTACCAAATTTATCTAGAATCAGGCAAATACATTTTGTGGTTTTTTTGAGAAGATCGATCCTAGCAAATTCGTTTGGAGAGTGAATTCTTGAAAACATGTACGTACTTCCTATAGAGATGCAAGGAGCCTTTAGAATCTGCACAAATGAGTGCATTGGACCGGTTCCAGCATTTGAAACATTAAGAATTGATTTACCATAGGATTCATTTGCAGCTTGCCTTACTTCAGAAACAAATGGTTCGGAAGGATCAGTTCTTGCGGCAGCTTCTCCATGGTATACCTTAATCTGCAGATCACCAAAACCGTTAACCTTCAAATGTTTTTTTAATCTCTGTACCTGTTTCTTAGGATCCATTTCTGGAACAAGTCTAAAATCAATTTTAACTAAAGCTTCTCCTGGCAAAACAGTCTTTGCTCCTTTACCAGTATAACCAGAAACAAAACCAGCGATATTACATGTAGCGCCAGCAACTAATGCTTTTTTTGCTTCGAATCCTGTTTTGTTTCCAACAAAATTCTTTATCTTAAATTCTTTTTTGAACACCAATTCGTCAAACGGTTCTTGTTTAATTATTTTCAAATCAGTTTTTGTTAGTGGTTTTACCTCTTTGTACCAATCTTTAATCAAAATTCTTCCTTGCGAGTTTCGAAGTGTTTTTACCGCCTCTACCAATCTCCATGCAGGATTTTTTATAAGAACCGCAAGGCTAGAATGAACATCTTTGTTTGATTCTTTGGTAGATAATTCAACAAACAACAAACCTTTCATCCCGAGACCAACTATAGGACGATCTTTAGAATCAACGTATCCAAATTCCCAGATTACTCCATCACATGAGAATTTTTTCTTGTATTTTCTTAGATATTTGTCAATGTTGGGGCTTCCAACTTCTTCCTCGCCCTCAATTACAAATTTGATATTACATGGAATGTCTCCATTTACTTTGAGATGTGCTTGAATGGCCTTAATTCTTGTAATTAGTTCTCCTTTATCATCAGCAGAGCCCCTTCCGAAAATCTTGTTTCCTTTCACTTTAGCACTGAAAGGTGGATAATCCCACAAATCAAATGGTTCTGCAGGTTGCACATCGTAATGATTGTAAAACAATAATGTTTTTTTGGAATTCTTTTTGGAGTGTAATTCACCATAGACGAGTGGCGGTATGCTTTTCCCTAAACGAAGAATTTGAGATTTTATGCCAGACTTTTCAAGAGTTTTCTTTACCAGTTTAGCACATTCCTCAATGCCTTCATTTTTTGCAGAAACGCTAGGTTGTCGAATTAGTGTCTGAAGTTCAGACACCAAACTATTCATGTTAGAATCTACATATTTCAGAATCTTTTTCATTTTCACTTGATTTTATCAAATGGCTTCATAACTTGCGGAATTACATCAATTAGATCCATGGATGTAATGTGTAGACCTAATTTTTTCTGAACTAATTTTCCTGCCATTCCATTAATGAATGTGGCAGCAGCTGCAGCTTCCAATGCATTACGGTTTTTTGCGAGGATCCCAGCAACTAATCCAGAAAGCACGTCTCCTGTTCCCCCTACAGTCATTGCAGGAATTTTTTTTGGGTTAAGAAAAGTTGTTTTACCGTCAGATACAATATCGGTCTGCCCTTTTAGTAAAATGGTTATGCCATTTTCTTTGGCAAATTTTTCCACTAGTGAAATTCTTTGTTTTTGATTCTCCGGAGGAATTTGACCAAATAATCTTTTAAATTCTCCAGAATGTGGAGTAACTACCACATTTTTGTTTGCTAAAAGAGGCAAAATATCAGATACTAATGCACTGGCATCTAATGATAGTCTAACATCTCTATTCAGTAATTCTTGAATTAGAATGTTTAATGAAGATTTTTCAGCGATTGCTAATCCCATTCCAATTGTTGCCGAGTCCAAGTCTCTTGGAATAACTCCAAGTAATTTTCTAACTGCGCCACGAGTTAGTTTTTGATCTACTAGCGGAATAACAATAAGATTAGGTGAAATGGCTCTTGTTGATTGAGTGTTGATTTTTGGAACCGAGGTATACACCAAATCGACTCCAGACTTTAAAGCAGCTATTGAAGAGAGAATTGGCGCACCATGATAGATGTAACTGCCTCCCACTACCAAAACAGTACCGTTATCTCCCTTTCGGGAGTTTGCTTTCCTGGCAGGAATGAATTTGCGTACAATTGATGCTTGAAGTGTTTTCGTTACCACAAATTATGCTCCAAACATGGTTGAATAAATCTTATTTTACTATTCGCGCCTTTAGGTTTTTGATTTCTTTCGTTTTGCAGATTTTTTACCAAAGAAAGCTTTTCTCGCAAAGCATAGGTAAGTAGTATGGCCAATTCCTTGAAAGGAATGTCTAGTTTTTCCTTCTCGTGCCTCAATTGTTCTCAAAATATTTTCTGTACATTCAATGTCTGTAAACTCATTTTGTACCAGAGTAGAAACAAGTTTTTCCAATTGATTCATCGTTGGACAAATTGATACAATGGCGCCACTTCCCTTGAGCATTTTTCTGGCTTGTGGTACAACTGTCCACGGATCACCTAGATCAATAATTACAATATCTGCATCCTTTACTGGAATTCTTTTTGCAGTTTTCAGATCTAGCTTCTTCATAGTGATATATTTTTCCATTCCAATTTTCTTGATGTTTTTTTCAGCAATCTTCATGAATTTTGAATCCACATCAAAAGTATAGACATGTCCACGTGGTTTTACAATACTCGCAACAAATGTGGTTAGTGAAGCACTTCCGGTTCCAATTTCAACAACCTTTTGTCCACTTTGAATACCAGTTCTAGCCATAATGTAACCCAAGTCCTTTGGATAAACAATTTGTGTTCCATGTTGAATTTTTGAAATAAAATCAAACGTTGTTGGTTCTAGCAGATATACGTACTTGTCTTTGTTTGAAATAATTCTAGAACCATATTCTTTTCCTATAGCATCAGAATGACGGAGAACACCGATGTGTGTATGAAGTATTTCGTTTTTTGAAATTTTTTGAAGCCATTTTTTTGTATGATTATAAAAGAATAGAACATAGGAATTTTGCTTTATTTTTGTCACGGATGATGCATGAATTGTTTTGGATAAAAGTCTACTTTATGAAATTACATTCGTTCTGGTGATGGAATTCCTAAAAGATTCAATGCTTTTTCAAGAGTAGATTTGAATGAAGACACTAAACACAATCTAGCATTAACTAGAGAATCTTCACCAGAATCTAACACACGGACATTCTCGTAAAACGCGTTAAATGATACAACCAAATCGTAGCAATATTTTGCAATCACCTTTGGGGACAGGTTTTTTGTTGCGTCCCGAACCTGAATTTCAAACAATCCTATGGTTTTGATTAATGAGGTTTCATGATCATTTTTCAATAAATCAAATGAAGCGTCAAAGTTTGGCGTAGTTCCAGCTTTCTCAAGTATTCTAGCTGCTCTTGCAAAGGTATACTGAATGTATGGTGCAGTGTTACCTACAAGACTTAATGATTTTGTAAGATCAAAAGTAATTATTTTATCTAAATCCTGCTTTATCATTTCATATCGTATAGTACCTACTGAAATATCATTTGCAATTTTAGAAAGTTTGTCTGAATCAAAGTCAGGATTTCTCTTCTTTGTTTCTTCCATAGTCGTTTTCATTAACAAGTCCAATACTGAATCAGCATTTACATACAAACCTTTTCTGCCAGACATTTGTGCTTGTTTTCCACCTGTATCCATTCCAAGTTGCTTGGCAGTTTCTGAGCTAAGTGTGACCGATTCATAAGCTAAATGAGTATAGGAATCAGGGTTTGAGGTAAATTTTGACATTAATTCTGTAACAATTTTTTGTAATCTTGATTGTCTGGAATCGATTACAGTGATTACTCTATCAGCAGTAAAGTTTTGTTTTGGTTCAGAACTTTGTTCTAAGGTTGTTTGCCACAAGGTTCTGTTGGGCTGGTTCTGTCCGTATTTTTTATAGTTGAAAGGATCATCAAATATGCCTAACTTCCAAGCTGCATATGGGATGTCTTTGGCAATGTATGTCACAGTACCATTACTTCTAACTAAGATCTTGTCATCATCTTTTCCTTTTCCTCGAATAACCCAACAATCAATGTTTTTTCCTTCTTTTTCCAGTTCGACGATTTTCATTTCTTTGAGTTTTTCAAAGATTTGTTGCCATAACCCAGAATGAACAATTTCAGATTCAAAGTTTAGACAATCATAAAAAACATCTAGATTCCAACAGGTTTCAAGTTGACAGGCAAGAACTTTTTTCGTAATCGAGTTTGCAAATTTAGAAACTTCTGATTTCGGATCTTCAATATCTTCAAGAATTTTCTTTCTGGTATCCTGTAGATTAGGCTCATTTTCATATTTTTCAGATGTTTTGACATATACCACATCACCGCAATAATGATCAAATTTCTGACCAGGTGGAGGAGTTTCTGAAAAGTTCAGATGTTTGAAACCAACAATAATATCAGCTACTTGAAGACCAGAGTCATCAACATAATTCAATACCTTGACGTCATGGTTTGTTTTTGCTAGCAATCGAACAAGTGTATCACCAATTACAATATTTCTTACATGCCCAATATGCAGAGCTTTGTTTGGATTAACACTTGTATGTTCCACAACAATCTTTGTTTTATTTCCAATGTCAACAGAACCATAATCATCTTTGATGGAATTTTTTATTACAATTTCATTTAGTTTATCCATGTTGGCAAAAAAATTAAGATAGCCAGATGGATGAGCTTCAACTTTGGTCACAAGATCACTAAGATGTTTGTTATAATTCTCGGAAATTTTTTGTGCAATCTCATTTGGTTTTTGGCTTAAATTTTTTGCAAGTAAAAAACAAACATTACATGTGACATCACCAAACCCTTTCTTTGCTGGTTCGACGGAGAAGGCTACAGAAGGAAAAATAAGATCATTCAGAATCCTGGTTAGGTTTGTTTGTATTTCATCTAGTAAAATTTGAATTGACATTGTTAAACCTCCGAGAATGTTGGAGCAAGTTTGTCTAATGCTTCAATTACTCCATCGCCAGACTTTGCTGAAACATTCATCGTAGCTTGTGATTTGACATCTTCTGAAGAATTGCCTAAAGCTACACTGATTTGTGCTATCTTAAACAATGGAACATCTGTTTCACTATCACCAATTGCGATCACATCATTTTTTGTAATTGATAACATTTTCATAACTTCCTCAAATCCACGACCTTTGTTTATTCCGTTGGAATTAATATGAAATGCGTATTGACTGTCTGACAGACCCACGTTGAGATTATTTTCTAGTATGATTTTTTTTGCAGATTCAATATCAAATGTGCGCTGTAAAACCACTTCGGTTAGCCTTGGAAAAACGGGTTTTTCCTTAACATTATCAATTTTTGATTTTAGAAATTCGAATGCCTTGACGCACTCAGCCTTGTTTCCCAATAACTTGTGGTTGTTAGCACCATTAGTAATACAGCCTCCATTTTCTCCTACTGCTATGTTTGTAGTTCCACCAAAAATTGAAAGCAGGTAACCTTCAACAGAGGATCTGCCAGAAACAAAAATTACGTTATGCCCAATGTTTTTCAAATGTCTGAGAGCAGATAATGCATCAAGATGAATTCTACCTCCACCATTTTCTGTAATAGTACCATCAATGTCAACTGCGAATGTTTTTTGTTTCATAGTTTTTCTATTAAAAACATGATAATATTTGTCAAATTAAAATTAAACGAAGATAGATTAGGGCAATTAATTACAGCATTTCTATGGCAAAAAAGGGAAAGATTGAAGAAATTTTTAGCAAGGCACGGTTTGCTGATAAAGCAAGTCTATACAAGATAGTTTTTAGAGATTTTGAAACTTTGAGAGAATTAACGCTACCAGATTTTATTATTGAATCTGATAATTTTGAAACAATACCTGTCACTAGAATAGAGTTGATTAAAAAAGGCGATAATATTTTATTTAAAAAATCAAAACCATGAGGTGAGACTAGTTGGGAATACCTGAAAAAATAAAAGCAATTCAAGATGAAATGGCGAAAACCAAAGTCAATAAATCTACTGAACATCATTTGGGTTTACTTAAAGCAAAGATTGCAAAGCTGAAAAGAGAGCAAGAAGGAAAAATAAGATCAAAAAAAGGACAAAAGTCTGATGGTTTTGATGTAAAAAGAAGTGGGGATGCTACAGTTGTGTTTATTGGTCTACCAAGTGTTGGTAAATCTACTCTACTTAACAAATTAAGTGGTGCAAAATCAGCTGTAGCTGCTTATCAATTTACTACACTTACTGTTGTACCAGGAATGATGGAACACAGAGGAGCTAAAATTCAACTTTTAGATTTGCCGGGAATTATCAAAGGTGCATCAACTGGAAAAGGTTTAGGGAAAAGAATTCTAGCAGTTGCAAGAAATGCAGATGTGGTATTGTTAATGTTAGATGTGTTTCAGCCCTACCACGAAGATGTTCTAGTGAATGAACTTGGCAATATAGGAATCAGACTCAACCAGAAACCACCCAATATTGTGATTGAGAAAACTACCACCGGAGGTTTGGCGGTTGCCCAGCAGGTAAAATTAACGAAAATGACCGAAAAGCTACTAAAAGATATTCTTCGAGTTTATGGCATTAACAATGCTAGAGTAGTAATTCGGGAAGACCTGACAACAGACCAATTAATTGATTATGTATCTGAAAACAAGAGTTATGCAGATGCAATTACAATAATTAACAAAATTGATTTGGTCGATAAGAAATTCCTAAATCAATTAAAAAAGAAAATAAAATCAGAGTTTATTCAAGTTTCAGCAGATTCTGGAATTAACGTTGACGCACTAAAAGACAAAATTTACGATAAACTGAAATTCATTAGAATTTACATGAGACCGAAAGGAGGAGAAACTGATTTCAAAGAACCGCTTATTGCAAGAAAGGATTCAACTATTGGCAGTATATGTGATCAATTACATCGCCGAATGAGAAAACAATTTCGATATGCCCTAGTATGGGGAAAGAGTGTAAAATTTGGAGGACAAAGAGTTGGGATTAATCATGTGTTGCAAGACGAAGATGTATTAACTATAATAAAATCTCGGGTGGTTTAACAAAAAATTTATTTTTTCATTAACTGAACATTTGATCTGGAGGAGAGGATTTTTTTGGATTCAATGTATTTTTTTCGACGGAAAATTTTCTGTCGGCTGGAATTACAGAAATCTTTACCGATGTATTGATTGCATATCTTGGCGTTCCATCTGGATTTGTGAAATTTACTGCTTTCCCAACTCGATCTAAATCCACTTTTACTTTAACAATAGTACCATCATCAAGTTTAAACGAAATAAAATCATTTTCGAGTCTTTTGTAATCTAACATTTTGAATTCAATTTTTTCTCGATTTTGACTCATGAAATCACATTGACCTTAATTGTATATGAATTTGTCATCACTAGAGAAAACTCATCAATTTGATTTGGTCTTCTGTGGTGATTACATTCTTGTTTACTAACAATTCTAGTAATTCTTTGAACATTTCCTTTTGTTCTTCAGATAATGCTCCTGCTACTCCCTCATCACCCGGTGCACCTGGCGGACCTCTTGGTCCTTTGTCACCAACTGAACCCTGTAGACCTTTTGGACCAAACTCACCTGTTAGACCTTTTTCTCCTATAGGTCCTCTTTCACCTTGTGGACCTTGTATGCCCTGTGGACCTTGTGGACCTTTTTCACCAAGAGGACCTTGTGTACCTCTTTCACCTTGAGGACCTTGTGGACCACCTGGACCTTTGTCACCAGTTAAACCTGATGGACCTTGGGGACCCTTGTCACCCTGTTGACCTGGTGGACCCTTTTCTCCTTTTTCACCTTCTGGACCAGGAATTCCTGTAAGTCCTTTTTCACCTGAAATGCCTTGTGGACCTTGTGTACCTTTGTCACCATCTGATCCTTGTGGGCCTTCTGGACCCGTCTCCCCCAGTTTACCTGGTGGACCTAGTGGACCTTTGTCACCAACTGGACCTTGTGTACCTTTAGAACCTTTTTCACCGGGTGGGCCTTGAATCCCTTTATCACCTAGTGGACCTTGTGAACCAGTTTCACCTTTTCCACCAACCTGACCTTTTTCTCCAGTTAGTCCTTTTTCTCCTCTTTCACCTAGTGAGCCCTTGTCACCTTTGTCACCTTTGTCACCTTTTTCACCTTGTGTACCTTTGTCACCTTTGTCACCATTGTCACCTGTTAGCCCTTTATCACCAGATGTGCCTTTGTCACCTGGTGGACCCTGTGTACCCTTGTCCCCCTGTTGACCTGGTGGACCCTTTTCTCCTTTTTCACCTTCTGAACCAGGTGGACCTCTTTCACCTCGATCACCATATCCTCCACGAACACTCTGTGGTGTTTTTGTAGTTTCTGTGTCTACTTTTTTGGTTCCAGATTCCTCAGTTTTAGGTGAGGGTTTGGTAGAAATTCGTACATCAAAAACAGAATGTAAAGTTGAAAATTGATCAGTAACAACAATCCAAATTTTTTCCAAATCAAAAATTACATCAGGTATTGGGTTTTTATCAGAACCAAGAGTTTCAGTGAATTGTCCAGATTTTATTCTTAAATGAAAATCATCTTTCCATAACGACTGAAAAGTTTTTGAATTAATTGTTGCTTCTGTAGGTTTTTGTTCGCAAATAGCAATCTGTACTTCATAAGTTCCTGTTTGGTTGAAAGGGGCAGAGCCTTGAACTTCTAATTTTGGCTTAGGATTGGGCATATCGATGATGTGGGTATGAGGTATTTCTGTATTTTCAAACCTAAATGGTCAGATATAGTGGCTAAAATTAATGAGAAAATTAGGAAGAAGAGTATTTATCTAGAAAAAATTCCCAATCAGAGCTATGAAAAAGCTCTTTCGAAGCAAGGCAAAAGCAGAAAAAACCAAGGCCCCTAAGATAAAGAGAGAAACCAGTCTTACGGATGCGGATTACAACAGAAGAAAGCTTTTCAAAAAAGGTGTCAACTTGATGGCCAATGAACAGCTAGACGATGCTGCAGATGTATTAGAACAGGCCCTGAGAATTGACCCCAAGAACGTTGAAACCCTTTTGAAATTAGGCTATGCAAGATTCCATCTGGATGATCATATTGAGGCTTTGAGAGTTTATGATACAATTTTAGATATTGATGTTACAAATGCCGAAACATGGAATTTGAAATCGTTAGTTCATTATGAGCAAAAAAATTATTCAAAAGCTCTTGATTGTGTAGAAAAAGCTATTGATTCTGATCCTACATATGGAATGGCCTGGTATAACAAGGCCTGTTTTCTTTCGTTGGTAAACCAGATACCAGAATCTATCGAAGCTCTAATACGTTCTATTGAAATTGATGTGAAAAATGCAAGGAAGGCAGTTAAGGATAAAGACTTTGTTAATGTCAGAGTTGAAGAAGGATTTCGAAGAATCATTGAAGTCGTTGTTCTTGAATCAATAAGACAAGGATATCACACAATTGGTTCTATAGTTTGGACCACATTTCTTGACAAAGCCGATGCCGAAGATTCTCTAAGAAAATTGTTGGAGAGAGGACTAATTGTAAAACATGAAAAAAGAGAGATATTCCACAGGATACCAACATATGATCTTGCGCCAGAATTAGCGAAAAAAGTTAGAGCTGAAAAGAAAAGTCTATTGGGAATTACACAGAAAAAATTACCTGCCGCTGTTAAAGATCTTAAAGAATTAAGCCAGGCGATTCAGGATGTAAAATCTTCTATTGAAAACGAAGAATTAGAAAAAACAATTGAAAATTTTGAACCATTTATTGATTCCACAAAATGTGGAAAACAAATGATTGAACAATTCTTCGAAGAGCACAGAGAGATTAGATTGTGGAAGATTAGACTAAAAGACAGAGGTTTTCATTATTTACAAGACAACAAGCAAAAAATGTTAAACACATTTGATAATATCGAAGTAACTGTAACAAAACAGTTGCGAACCGAAATTACACAAAGTTAGACTATTCTGCAGATAGGTCCCAATAATCAGCGTCTTCTTGTTTGGATGTAGGTTTCTCCAGGTTTTTCCATTCCTTAAATGACCTAACGTATAATTTCACATTTGGCATATTAATTGACTTTAATGCATAAAATGCTAATCCTGATAGTGTACCAACACTTCCACAGTAGGTAATAATTTCAGAGTTTGGACTAATACCTCGGTTTTCGAAAAGTCTTTTCATCTCATTTTTCGGTCTAAGAATTTTTTCAGGAGCGGCCAGTGTTCTATATGGAATATTCATTGCCCCAGGAATGTGTTGCTCTAAGAAATTTAGCCTCTCTCTATTATCTAAAAGAATGACTCCGTCCTTTTCTTTAGCCTCCTCCAAATAATCAGCAGAAGCTATGATTTGTGGTTGGAGATTTACTGAGTGAGTCTTGGAATCAACTGAGGGAGTTTTGTTGTCATTTTCTAAACCTAGAGATTTCCATTGTCCATACGTTACGTCAAGTAATGAAACATCGTTGTGGCCCAGATATTCCAGAGTCCATGCAACTCTAGAAGATAATGCACCAAAAGTATCATCATATATGGCTACTGAAGTCTCATCATCGATGCCGAGTGATTGAAAAAGCTTTACAGCTCTTTCGGGGGTATCATCTGATAGTAAGTTCGCTAAAGGGAGGTTAACTGCATTAGGAATGTGGTTTTGTTTGTATTCATCCTCTTTTCGTACATCGATTACTCGTATGCTGTTATCTCTAATCTCGGATCTTAAGGAATCAACATCTATGGTTGGTCGTACCGTTTTTTCTTTGCTCAAGCAGCACACTCACCACGCCCGGTCTTTGTGTGATAGTGACCATCGCTTCCATAATCAGAGTAAAAGTCTGGGTCTTCGTCTTTGGTTGGTGGAGCAATAAGAGGGGATAAAACTCGTTTAAAATCATCAATCGATTTGATTTCAGAATCCTCATTTCCATTAACCACTCTGTGAATCCAAGAAGATAAGGTATCACCTTCTTTCTTATTTTGTTTGAATAATTCAATTATTTTTAGAATAGTTGGAATTACTCTTTTTGCAGGAACTCGTAAACAGTTTATTCCAAGCATAGTGTCTCCGTCTGACCTTCCGCCTAGGGACATCTGGTAAGTTGGGTACATGTCATTTCCGACCCTACTTCCGCCACCATAAAATCCAACAGTTGCAATTGCATGTTGCCCACAAGCGTTTGGACATCCGCTGATTTTGATTGAAGAGTCTCTTAACTCATCGTCCTCATCTAGTTTTAGTTCAAGGAATTTTCTTTGGATTTCTTTTGCGAGTCTGTGCGAATTTGTTAATGCCAAATTACAAGATGTTGTTCCTGAACAGCCAATTGGTGTAACCATTGTTAATGCACCAGATTTAGCTAAACCAACTTCCAGTAGTCTTGAATACATTCTTGGTAAATCATCCTCATGAACCCAGCGCAATGCCATATCTTGTGAAAAACCGTTTCTTGCAAGTCCTTCACCTGAAAATTCCTTACAAATATTGGCAGTTTCCCTAAGTTGATTAGCAGTGATGTCACCTGCCTCTAATGTGATGAAAACAGAACGATATCCATCTTGCTTTTGTTTGAAAGTGTTAGTTTTGTACCATCTAGAATAGCCATCTGGGTTAGAGTTTCCTCCACTTTCAGAAATTGTAATTGGTTTTTTGATTTCTTCAGGAGTGTGATCGATGTGTAGTTTTACAATAACTGATTGAGTAGCTCTTACGATAGCTCGTTCCTTTAGCACCAAGTTTTGGAATTTTTCCCATCCCATTTCATTTACCAAATATCGCATTCTGTTCCTTGCCATGTTCTTTCGATCTCCCATTCTATCAAAAATTCTCAAGACAGCAATTGAGGTGTATAATAGATCCTCCTCGGGGGTAAACTCCTCTAATTGATATCCTACAAAGGACTTGTTACCCAAGCCTCCTCCAAGGAAAATTTTGAATCCTTGTTGTGTTTTGCCATCAACCTCTCTTGTTTGTGGTAGTACGCCAACGTCACACATCCTTACCATTCCGTGTTTTTCACAACATGAAAAATTGAACTTGAATTTACGTGGAAGGTTTTGGTTCAATGGATTTCTTAGTAGGAATTGAGCGGTTGCAATGGCATATGGTGTTGCGTCAAATTTTTCTTCAGCACACACACCTGAAAGAGGACTACACATTACATTTCTGACGGTGTTTCCACATGCCTCTCGTGTAGTTAAACCAACTTCAGCTAAGCCACGCATGACTTCTGAAACATCTTCTAAAACTATCCAATGGAGTTGGATGTTTTCTCTTGTTGATACATGC
>JAEHKV010000070.1 GCA_016838845.1 Nitrosopumilales archaeon
GAGGAAATAGGTTCAGACATTGCCAAACTAAAAGAAGTTGGATTTAATCGAGTCGTGCTTTCTGGGTCAGCAGGTAAAGAGTTTAGCGTAGAAAAGAGAATTGAGCTTGCAAAAGACCTTTCAAAATTTGTCAATTAACATTTGATACGAACTGTTAATTAGACAATTTCGTAATCCTATCTAAAATTATGAAGTTTGGAAATTTTACGATACAATACAGAGGTGTATCAAATCCTGTGGGATTCAATACATTTTCAGGAATGAAATATCGGATCTACCTTTAAATCCCAAAATTGGACAATAGTGGCTCCTTTCGGTAAAGATATAAGAAAACTCTAATTTCTTACTCATCATGTCTTCTGGACAACAGATTCCACCTTGGTTACAAGAACAATTAATGAAAATGCAACAAGCACAACAAAGTCTTCAATCAATTCATTTACAAAAACAGCAATTAGAAATGGAACAGGTTGAAGCCGACAAAGCACTTGAAGAACTAAAAAAAGCATCTGATGATAATGCCGTTTACAAACATGCCGGCTCCATATTGATTAAATCTAACAAAACAGATCTTATTGCTGACTTAGAAGAGAGAAAGGAGTTAGCTAAAACCCGTTCTATTGTATTATCAAAACAAGAAGAGCGAGTAAAAGAAAGTATCAAAGAACAAGAATCTAAAATTAATGAAATGGTTAAAAATGCAGCAACTGGTGGAACAAATACTATACAACCCCCAAAATCTGAACTTTCCAAATAAAATATTAACAAAAAAATCTATTCTAAATTGTGAAGTTAGACAAATTACGTATCATTGTTGATGAGCGAGAAAGGAAAAGTGGAATTCCTGATCTTCTTCGAGCAGTTGGAATCAATATTGAAATGAAAACACTTCCAATCGGTGACTATATTGTGGCTCCAGAAACCATTGTAGAGAGAAAGAGCATTCGTGATCTAGTTTCATCTGTTTTTGATGGCAGACTATTTGATCAATGTAATAGATTAAAGGAACACTACCAGTTCCCAATAATTTTGATGGAAGGTAATGTGGATGAAATTAATGAAATCACTGAAAATCCATTGATCTTTTATGGTGCTGTATCAACAATTGCGTTGGATTTTAAAATTCCAATAATTTCTACTCCAAGTGCTGATCATACGGCTAAATTGTTAGTATCACTGTGCTCAAGAAAAGAAACACCAAAAGGTCCTTTCTTGAAAAAAATAAAAAAATCTAACAATGTACAAAAACAGCAACTGGCCGCACTTTCAAGTTTACCTGGAGTTGGTGAGAAACTATCAATCAGAATGCTAAAAAAATTTGGTTCTCCATTAAGAGTTTTTAATGCAAACTTGGCGGAATTAGCAAAGGTTGAAGGACTTGGAGCTGCAAGAGCAAAAAAAATCAAGAATATGTTAGAGACGCAAAGTAAACACCTTAAAAAATCAAATCAAAAAACATTACACGAATCCTAAAAAAATCCTAAGTGTTATTTTGTTTGATTAATTTCCTTTTGAGTGAAGTCCCACATAGAGGACATTCCAAGCCTGATTCAAAATTTTTTCTGCAACCAGGACAATAGTAGACCCAATTTCCCACATCTTTTATACCTGAAGTCATTAATGGCGCAACTCTAAGATTCAGATTTTTTGCCACATTAGAAATTGCAAAATCATCAGTGATTAATTCTCCGTCTAGTTGTGCGCACAACGCTATCACAGATATATCCTGCTTAGAAAGCTCATTAAAATCCCCAGTTTTTTTAGACTTGTTTCTTACTTTTTCCAAAAACTCTGAATCAGGATCAGAAATTTTTAATCTATTAGTTTCCAATAAAATGTCAATTGCATCATGATTCTTTTTGATATGTTTTATCTCATCAAAAATCAAAGATGTTGTATAGAACTCATTTGGATCTCTAAATGGTATACCAGCGTAAAAAGCACTGGAATCTAAAATTCTAAAAACCAAGTTTATTCATTTGCCGTAAGCCCCGTTTTTTCAGTCTAACAAAAACTGCTTGTTTTTTGTATTTCTTGATAATAATTGGCTCTTCAAAACCTGCTGATTTTACTACTTGAGCATCCATAACAACATTACAATCCTGAGAACAAATCACTTCAATCTTTTCATCAGGAACCACAATTGACTCTAATCTATACACTGGAGCTACAGGAGTAATTATGAGGACATCAAGACTTTCATGTAGTATTGGACCTCCTAAAGAAAGTGAATGACCGGTAGAACCACTTGGTGTTGCAACTATCACTCCATCCATTTTTTGTTTTACTGTATCGTTTTGAAATTTAATTTCAATTTCAGCAGTCTTGGTAAGATTTTTTCTATTGATAAAGATCTCATTAAGAGCCGGAGGAAATTCTTCCTTTCCACATGATGCCACAACTCTAGTTCTTTTATCTAGGAAAACCTTGCCAGCTAAAATTTGCTTAATAGCAGTATCTACCTCGCCAAGAGTTATTTCAGATAATATCCCTCTATTTCCACCTACATTTACAGTAAGTAATGGAATTTCGTTTTCTAAATTTCGAAAAGCTCGAAGAGTAGTTCCATCTCCTCCTAACGTAACAACAAGGTCTAATTTTTCTTTTTTTAAATCCTGCATGGTTTCTACTTTCTTACAACCTTGAACAGAAACAGGTGAAATAGTAAATACAGTAGATTTTTTTGAAAGAAATTTTTTTACCACTTTTTTTGCAGCGTCCTCGGCTTGTTTGTTACCAAATTTACTTACTACTGCAACTCTGTTTACTTTCAAACAGGAAACATCGCTTTCATCTACTTAAAAATGATAGTTTTAGAGATGACAATAAAGAAAAACAATTAAAAATAGACACAAACTCATAGAATCGATTCGTAATGACTTACGCACATCCAGAAGTATTAGTAGACACAGATTGGGTTGCTAACAATACTCCAAATGACTCTAGGAAAATTGTTGAAGTAGACTATGATCCTGAAAATGGATATAAAAAAGGCCACATCAAAGATTCCATCTTGGTCTGGTGGAAACGTGACATTAATGATCCTTTGACCAGAGACATCATTAGCAAAAAACAATTTGAAGTATTAATGAGTAAAAATGGAATAAAACCTGACACTGAGTTGATTCTTTATGGGGACTTTAACAATTGGTTTGCAGCATTTGCTTTTTGGGTTTTCAAATATTATGGACATGAAAATATCAAAATTATGAATGGTGGTAGAAAAAAGTGGGAACTAGAAAACAAGGGATACACTACTGATGAACCACAAATTCAATCCACCGACTATAAATCTGGTCCACCTGATGAAGGATTGAGAGCTTATCTTTTTGACGTTAAACGTGCATTAGACAAACAAGATTCAGTAATGGTAGATGTAAGATCTCCAAAAGAATTTTCTGGTGAAATAACTGCTCCCCCTGAATATCCAATGGAACATGCACAAAGAGGTGGTCACATTCCTGGCGCAAATAACATACCTTGGGCCACTGCTGTTAATGATGCAGATGGGACATTCAAATCAGCTGAAGATCTAAAGCAAATTTATCAACCCAAGGGTGTAACTCCAGACAAGGACGTTATTTGTTATTGTAGAATTGGTGAAAGATCCTCACATTCTTGGTTTGTGTTGAAATATCTACTTGGTTATCCAAAGGTTAGAAACTATGATGGTTCCTGGACAGAATGGGGAAACATGATTGGAAACCTTATAGAAAAGTAAGTTGAGTCAAGATCTTCCAATTCTAAAAAAGGGTAATTTCTATTTCATTAAAGATAGTGAAACCCATCTAATTATGGAGGATAAGACTAAGAGAGGGCTCACTGTAAAGGAAAGATCACTTGATGAAAAATTAAAGGTAGAAGCTGAAAAAGGGATGATTCACGACATGGATGGAATTGGGCATTGGGTTCCAATTAGATGGTTTTTTCCTAAAAATGAATATGACCTTGACAAGGTTTTATTCCACGCTGAAGCCATGGAAAAGAAATACAAAGAATTACGTGAGCTTACTTGCCCAGAGGACAACGACTAGCTAAGCTTTTTAAATAAATCTAAACAATTGAAATCAAATGTCACTTTTGCTAAAAGACCGAGTCTACACAATGGAATCACCTACTTCAAAAAGAGGTGTATATCCATTACATGGTTACAAATTGGGACTCTATAGGCTTCCAATAACACTAGAAGAACCTCTAGAAATTCAATCGGTTCATGATGGTCTTAAAAATACATTTGAGATGGATGCTTTTGCAGATAGAATTTATGCTACCTACAAATGGACAGAAAAAAACATGGATGATCCTGATGCAAAGGGATTCGAGGAAGTTGAACTAAGTATAACTGTAGAGATCGTAACTGGAGAAGTAGTAGACATTATTTATCAAATTTTTCCAATAGAAAAATTTGGTGACCCTCAATGGGTCAAAGATTATAGGGGAAAAGCAGATCATTTCGCAAAAATGGTTATGGATACCATTCTTAGAAATACTATACTTGCTGACAAGATGATAGAATCTCTTATCAAACATGAAAAAATTTCAGAGACTGATGCATTGAAAAAGCTGGAGGAACTAACTCCACTAGCACAAATCGTCCCAGACGCAAAACCAATACCTATCATAAAACAAGAAGAAACAGCTGTAGTAGGTAAAGTTGGACAAGCATGGAAAGGTGGTGGACCTAAACCTGGACCTATAGATGTAGAATACAAATCGAAGATGGGACCGTCTGCACCACATGCTGTGGCAGACACCGGCGTTTCACTCAAGACTTGGGGAAGAGTGGGAGCAGATAATGGAATAATGGGAGTTTGGGGCGAATTTGTCTCAGTGGACTTTGACATTTGTATTGCAGATGGTGCTTGTATAGATGCTTGCCCTGTGGATGTTTTTGAATTTCGTGATTTTCCGGGTAATCCTGCTTCTACAAAAAAGCCATTACAGATAAGAGAACCAGATTGCATATTCTGTCTTGCTTGCGAAGGAGTTTGTCCACCAGTAGCAATTAAGATTTATGAAAAATAAAAACAATTATCACAAATTTACAATCCTATTCCTTGCAAATATAAATACAGAGAATTAATTTGCCTTTGTAGGGATGTACGTAAACCCTTTCATTCAATTAGTTTTTGATCTCTTTATCATTGCTGCAATTCTGATTACGGCATATACTTGCAACTTTTACTACCTTGCTTTTCTTTCATCACGACGTAATGAGAAGAATAGTGTAATCTCCC
>JAEHKV010000071.1 GCA_016838845.1 Nitrosopumilales archaeon
CAGGTTGAAAAGGAAGTACTCCAACTAATAAATCAGCTACGTGATGGTGGTCTGATTATCATTCCAAATATGCCTGAAGCTCCAAATGTCGAATTTAAAAAATAATAATTAAAGAAAAATACAATTTTTTTATTATAAAATTTTAATCTAACTTTATTCTGTAAAAATTATTTTTGCTATTGTTTTGGTCTTCCCACACTTTTTTTTCTTTTAGGTCTACCCACATGCCTTGTTTTTCTTATTGATCTAGTTTTTTCTTTAAACTCCATGCCAATCTCAAAAAATTCAAACAGTCCAAGTTTTACCAGTTTTATGATTTTTTGTTCTAGATTAGATTGGTATTTAGGACTGTTAAGAATTTCATTTAGAGTTTTACCACGAATTTTTATTTCTTTTCCATATGAAGTATTTGCAAGTAATTCCTTAGCTACTGTAAGCCCCACATAGAATTTTACTCCAGAACGGATAATCTCATTAAAACTTAGATCGTACTTTTCTTTAATCCTCTCAATTTCCTCAAACTCATCATCCGGAAACCTTGCTCTCAAAGTAATCCATTTAGCCATTTTTATCTACAATAGACCCAAAAACACTACCTAAAAAACATAGTCTGAATTTGCACCGTCAAAGTTTATCACAACACCTGAAAGATACTTTATTTTATTTTCCACAATAGCTTTTACAAAATTACCAATCTCTTCAGGCTCTCCAAGTCTTTTCATTGGTAGAGTTTTTTCATATTCTTCTACGTTTTCAAACAATTCTCTTGTTCTATCTGTATTGATCGGACCGGGCGCGATGTTAATACAACTGATGTCTTTTTCAGCAAAATTCTTGCTTAGAATCTTTAGTACACTAGTAAATGCAGATCTGTATGCACTTGAAATTACCAACTTTGGGTTTGGTTCTTTTATTACGCTTGAGCTGATCAAAAAAACATACCCCCCATCATTAATGGTAATATTTTGCAAAAGCAAGCAAAATCCTAGAAATAATTGGTTATGATATTTCTTCCATTCCTCCTCAGAAACTGAAAAGAATTCTTTGGCTTTAGGACCCCCTGTATTCAAAACTAAAATGTCTGTTTCTTTATGATTTTGAATAAAATTTTTCACACTATCCAAGTCAGAAGTATCTAGTTCCTTTTTTGAGGTTGAAACAACATCGCACCCAATTGATTTTAGCCCATCACTGATTGCTTTGCCAATTCCTCTGGAGCCACCAATAACAATTGCCTTTGCCATAATACCAGAGGATAGGAGTTGATAATTAAATTTCTTTAATCTCAGTTATTGTTCCCTGAACAGAATCCATTTTAATAATTGCCTTTTTTTCTTCCCAACCAAGCGCAACATACCAATCTCCTGAATCATCATCATATTTTGTTTCTAATGTACTAATTTGATCAGTAGCGAGGTCGTACTTTTTTACAATTCCAGAAATTGCTAACGAAATAGCATCTTTTTCTTTCTTAAGTCTTCTTTTCATTAATCCTATACCTGGGCTCATAGCTTTTCATGAAATTGTACATCTAATAAAGATAAATTGATTTTGATTACAGGGCTCGGAGGGCTTCGATCCCTCGACCTGGCGGTCCGAAGCCGCCCGCACTATCCTGACTGTGCTACGAGTCCAAAAAAGTAAGAATTTAACGGGCTAAAATACCTGTCTAGATACTTTGAAAGTAACAAAAAAAGTTGCAGGTGTTGAATATGCAATTAGAGATATTGTA
>JAEHKV010000072.1 GCA_016838845.1 Nitrosopumilales archaeon
CTTTCCCCTAATGCAAGTAAAACACGTTTTGGTAAACTGTACGTTCCTTGTTCTATTTTTTCTACTGTTCCTACCTGGCCAGCATTAATCCCTCTGGTAACAATCACCTGACATCCTTGTTCTAATTTTATAATTTCCAGAATTTTCTGTTTGGGAATTTCTATTAAACAAGAATCCCCAACTTTTACATCAATATCTGAAATCACAGTTCGGCCATCATGAAAACCAATTTGTATTTTAGCATTTTTAATTGATGTTTTACTACTAACTTTAGAAATCTTTTTTGTTTTTTCAGATTTGTTAATTTTAATGGGTTTAAGAATATGACCTTTTTGTGGAACAAGCCGATAAATATCTGGCACTCCTTCCAATTCAACTACATCCATCAAACCAATAGAATGGTGAAGAGACTTACGTTTGATGCCATCCACAAGAACTTTACCATCATAAATTGCTGATTTTGCTTCTCGCAATGTGTTTACAATCTTTAAAACATCACGCAAAAGGACTGCAGTAGGAATTGAATACTTCTTTGGATGGGAACCTGGCCTTACTGTTATAACAAATCTTTTATTCTTTCTTGAAATATTCCAAAACAGAGGCGCCATTTGTCGCTTCAGTTTTTTGCTACCAGCAATACTTACCAACTTTAATCATCTACTTCCTTTTTCTTTTTAGCTGATTTTGGTTTAGTTTTTGGTTTAGTTTCAGATTTGGTCTTAGGTTTTTCTGATTTTTTTGAAATCTTTTTTGTTTCTTCTTTAGGTGTTTCTTTTGGTTTATCTTTCTTAACTTCTTTTTTTGGCTTGTCCTCTTTTGGTGATTCTGGTTTAGCTTCTTTTGGTGTTGTTTTCGGCTTTTTTCCCTCTAATTTTGTCTTACGCCAATGGTCATCTAAGTTCAAATTAGTGATCACCACGTTGGTAGAACGAATTAAAACATCAAATTTTTCTCCTTTACTTTTTTCTTTTTTTACTCCCTCTATCGCAATGCTGTTATCTAGTATGGAAATTTTAGATATTTTTCCATCAACTCCACGATATTCCCCACGCATTACTTTTACTGTATCACCTAAAACTACGCGCATTGATCTCTTTCCATATTTTTCTTGAAGTTCTTTTGACAGTGGGCTACCAAGCTGTTTGCTTCTGGTTGCCATTGTAGCGCGATAAATTTGGTAGTTTCGAACTTTAGTTGGTTTCATATCATACTACCATTGATGCTAAGCTTGCTAATCTTGGCCATTTTTCTGAGGCTTCTGCGGAAACAGGTCCTTTAATGTCGGTACCTTTCATCTCCCCTTCGGGTGTTACGAGCACTCCTGCATTATCTTCAAATGCAACTCTAACTCCATTTAATCTTCTAATAGGATATTTTTGTCTAATTATAACTGCCACATGCACCTGTTTTCTTAATTCGGCAGGTCCTTTTTTTACAACCACATTAACTAAATCACCAACTGCAGCTGCTGGCAATCTTGAAACACGTGTTTTTGTTTTGTGTACCATTATAATTTCTAAGATTTTTGCACCAGAATTATCAGCACAATGTATTTGTGCGCCAACTGGTAACACTCGAGTTACATACGGTCTAAATTCCTCAACTCCTTTGATTTTGCCCCTACTTCGTCCTTGTGACATTACTTCTTAACCTCCACAACTACATATGCAACAGCTTTAGAAATTGGTCTGCATTCTGCCGCAACAACATGATCCCCTTCTTGCACTTCAATACACTCAGGTAAATGGGCATGAATAATGCTTTTGCCACGTGCATATCGTCTAAATTTACTAAAGTAAATATGAGTTGCTTTTTCTAACGTTACTGTTTGTTTAGCCTTCGTGCTTGATACATTACCATCAAATAATTTGCCTCTTACAGCTAGTTTTCCATGAAAAGGACAGTGTGAATCAGAACATTCCTTTTTTGGTGGTTCTACTTTTAATCCAATATTATTTGTCATAACTTTGTCCTCACTCTATCAAAAGGTCTCTTACAAAGCGATGAACCAAACAAAATAACATCATCGTTTTGAATAGAGAATTTCCATTTATTGTGGTTTTTAGGAATTTTTTTGTATCCTAGTGATGTATCTATTACAAACATTGATTTCGTTTCATCAACAATTGTACCATTCAATCCAAGGATTTCTTTATTTGAAGAATCAATAATTTCAGTTTTTAATCCAATTAACTCATGTGAAATAATATTTTCTTTGGTAATCATTGTTTTTTCATCTCGTTAAATCTTGTTAGGATTCTTGCGATGTCACGTTTTAATGGTTTCATTTTTCCACTTTCTTTACGTAATGTGCCCTTGGCAGCTTCTGTTTTCAATTTGCTGAGTTCAGATTGTGCTTGTTGTAATCTATCTTTAAGATCCTTTTCATTAAATTGTCTAACTGTTTTCATTTTAATTCGTGCCATTACTTTAGCTTCTCTTCCTCTTCTTCTAATGTTTCCAATCCTTTCATTTTTTCTTCTTCAATAGCAATTTGTTCAGTTTCTGTTTTAGCTTTGTATCCTTCACCTGTCTCATCTTTTGGTTCTCCGGTATCAGCATCTACTTCCTTAGTTTTTTCATCTTTTGGTTCTCCGGTATCAGCATCTACTTCCTTAGTTTTTTCATCTTTTGGTTCTCCGGTATCAGCATCTACTTCCTTAGTTTTTTCATC
>JAEHKV010000073.1 GCA_016838845.1 Nitrosopumilales archaeon
CAAACCAATGGACAGTTTGTTGCATCAATTGATGAGGGTAAAACCATGCATGCCATAACTGTTGCCTCACCTCAGCTCCTAAACGGAACCTATTCCTTTGTGGGAAACGGTTTGATAATGCACAATATAGAAAATAATTCTTTCTGGATAAGCTACTCAGTTAGTTACAAGGAAATGAAGAATGCCAACTAGATCAGTAATCCCACCAATTATGATAGGAACATGGCTCTTAACCCCAAAAACTTCTAAATTATAACTTTTCAATTAGCTATTTAATGAAACTGCCAAATTTTCATTTGATACGAACTGTTAACGGGTCCAAAATAAGACCAAAGAACGTACCAGGTCCCTCTAGACCCGCTTGAAAATTTTGTTTGAATTTTTAATTTGGATTAGTGCTTACATTTACAAGGAATTAGCTTAGTGTCAAAAGTACAGTCATGAGGTCCATCTGACCTCACGTTGACTGGAATTTCTTTCATACAATCTTCATGCCTTCCCTTTTGGCAGAACCAACAAATTCCTGAATTGTTTGTCGAGCCAGATTCCATCAACTTTCACCCTAAAGATATGTAAGCCATGAAAGAAACCTTTCATCATTTCCCATGGAAACATCCTTGAAGGATTTTTGCAATGTTTGAGTAATATTGCCAGGTTTGCCATTACCTATTCTCTTTTTATCAATGTGAGTAACGGATTTTACCTCGGCTGCAGTGCCTGTCATAAAGACTTCTTCTGCAGAAAATAGATCTTTTTTTTCTAAATTTGTTTCAATTACGCGCCCTCCATTTTCTTTGATAATCTGAATAATACTATCACGTGTAATCCCTGCTAGAACACCTGATTCTAGTGGAGGCGTCTTAATTCGAGCATCTTTTACAATGAAAATGTTCTCTGCACTACCTTCTGCAATTTTACCTTCATAATTCAACATAATAGCTTCATCATAGCCACTCTTCAATGCATCAACTCTTGCTAGTGCAGCATTGGAATAATTTGCTGCCGCCTTTGACTCCATTGGCTGTGATCGTGAATCAATTCGAATCCAATTTGAAATCTTACATTTTGCTCCTGAGAATTTGCCAGCCTTTGATTCGCCCATTTTCCATTCCCAACATGCGATAGCCACATCAATGTTATTGAGAGGAGGAGTTAATCCAACTGCACCAACACCACAATAAGCAATTGGTCTAATGTAACATTCTTTGAGGCCACTTGCCTTTACTGTTTTGATTATTGCGTCTGAGATCTTTTTTTTAGAGTATTTTATTTTCATTGAATATAATTTTGCAGAATTGAAAAATCTATCAACATGCTCTTGTAATCGGAAAATAGCAGAGCCATTAGAGGTATTATAACATCTAATCCCTTCAAATACCGCAGTAGAATAATGTAATGCATGTGTTAAGACATGGACATTGGCATTCTTGAAAGGAACAAGCCTTCCGTTCATCCAAACCTTCTTACCATACTTCATAGTTGAATTGAAAAATTATAGCAATTTAAAGAATAGCATAATAGTAGCCTCAGTGATTTGCAAGCTAAATATTATCTGAAAAAACATTATAATCATGAATTGGATTCTAGGCGGAATTGCTATTGCGTTATTAATTATGGGACTTGTTGGGCAAGCTTTTGAAATGAGAAAAATTCGTGTTTCAACTTATAGAGATGAAGAACTAGCCTCATCAAAAATTTTCATGAATAAAAAAAATTTCAAATGGTATGTAATGATTGGCGGAGGAATTGTAATTTGGTATCTCGCTGAGCGTGGTCCTCAATAAACTATATAGATCAACTCTAAATACAAGAAAATCATAGTATCATTAAGCGTGTTTTGGGTAACGCCGGACTGAATCTAGATAAAGGTCCAAGAAAAAACCCACCTTGGCACTACTGGTTTAACACCGGTAGCGCCACGTGAATTATTTTAAAAAATTTTTCAAACGAATTTAATTTTTGATCTTTCTGAATGTATTGCGCTAATTGCTTTTTCTATATTACCTGATGAATCTTCTACAACAATTATTATTCTAGATGTTTCTTCTTGCGCATCCATATTTAGAATGTTTAAACCAGCTTCTCCAATTTTTGCACTAGTTTTAGATGCAATCTGTTGAACCCTCCACATTTCATCACCAATCAAAGTAATTACTCCACGATTATACGTAATTGTAGCAAGAGAATCAAATCCAAGTAGGTATTTTTCATTTCGTTTAAGATAATCCCCATCTAAGAACAAAATCCTACTAAATTCTATTCCATCTTTCGTATAAGGTGAAAGTATTATGAATTCACTGTATCTTTTATCATTTTCAAGGGAATCTAGTAATCTTTCTGCCGACTTGGTTTCAATCCTAAAAATCGCACAATTTTTCTTCCCAGTTACTATTTTCAAAGGATGACCATTTTTAGAATCTGGCACTCGCTTAATTGTAGTAATTTTTTCGGGGTTTTTCATATTTGTGATTATGATTGACATATCTGCACCATGTTCCAAAATCTCTTTGATAGCAATTGGATCAAGAATCTTCATTCCAAACATACCAGCTAACCTAGCTTCGTTGTATGATAGTTGTTTTACTTGGCTTAGTCCATCTCCAACTATTTTTGGATCTGCTGAAACAACAGCACCATCTTTTTCAAAATCAATTATGGTATCATATTTTTTATGAAAAAGAATCCCTAAATCAACAGCTGTTCGATCAGATCCTCCTCGTTCATATGTAGTAATTACTCCATCAGACGTTTTTCCAATAAAACCACCTATTGAGACAACCTCATTTTCTTCAAGCATTTTTTCAAGTGGTTGGATTTTCTCCAATGATTGAGTTACAAGGAAATTAGTGGATTCAATGTTGTTGTCTGTAATGATAGGCCAATTTTCCAATCCTATTGCTTCGGACTTGATTCCTTGCCCTTTCATGATAAAATTCATCATTTGAGACATGAGTATTTCTCCCGAGTGCGCTAATGCTTTTGAACGAGTTTCATCAGCAAATTCCCCTTTTTGCTTTGCATCATCTAATGCGTTTTTTGCATTTTCCAAATGATTCTGGATAACTTTGGAACAATCTTCTTGATACTCAGAACTTACCAATTCTAGAATTTTATCATAAGCCTGTTTTACCTCAACAAGATTAGGTTCCTCACCATTTTCAGCTCTTCTTCCTAAATCCAAAACAATATCCGTTAGTGATCTAGTTTTTCCATCTTGTACCGTAAGAGGTGCAGAAAAAACTGTAATCACTTTGGCATTTTTTTTTAATTCGTTTACTCTTTGAATGATAATAGGAATCGATATACCGTCTGCACCAATTGCACTACCTCCAAATTTTGCTACTATTAGATTTGTCATGAGATATGAAAAGTTCAAAGTCATCTATTAAGCATTGGTTTCAATATGACATTTTTCAATATGAAAAAAGATTTTCTGAGTTTCTTTGCTCTCAAAGTTTAAATGGATTTTAACAAGGTAGTTTGCTGGGCTCATAGTCCAGGTCGGTTATGACGTCGCCCTTACACGGCGAAGATCCAGGGTTCAAATCCCTGTGGGCCCATTTTTAGCCTCAAAAATTTTAGTCTGATTAAATATTTGGAACATTAAACTAAATTATGTCAAATCAAATTGCGGCAAAAAAATCTCTAATTATATCTGCATTTGCCCTCTTTTCATTAATTTTTGTTGGTGGTGTGTTTGCTGCAACAAATGAAATTGCAGTTGGTGCAGGTCAAGAGCTGTCATATCCATCTTGGTTAATCATCTCATATCTTGCTGGACTTTCAATGATTATTCTTCCATGTACCCTACCACTCGTTTTCATAATAATTCCACTTAGCATGGGAAAAGGTGGTAGGAAGGGTCTTTCAATGGCATTACTTTTTGGTGCTGGTTTAACAATTACAATTGCTTCTTATGGAATGGCAGTTGCAACAATAGGAAAAACTGCATCTTTAGATCAAATATCAACAATAATGTTTTTGATTGCAGGAATTGCTGCATTTGTTTTTGGCTTGTCACAGCTAAAACTGATTTCTTTAAAGATGCCCTCATATTCTGGAACACCAAAATTCATACAACATCGTGGAGATTACACAAAGTCTTTCTTTATGGGGCTTCTTTTAGGAAATGCTGGAGTTGGATGTCCAAATCCATTATTCTATTGGTTGTTAATCTACATTGCAGGAACTGGAAGTATTGAAGTGGGTGCTTCTCTAGGAGTGGTACATGGGGTTGGAAGAGCAATACCACTTATTCTAATGTCAGTACTAGCCATTATTGGAATTAATGCAACAAAGACTTTGACACAAAAGAGAGTTTCAATAGAGAAAGCAACGGGTTGGATGCTGATTGTTATCGGTGCGCTTCTAATAATTAATGGTCTTCCAGAAGGACACGAATGGTATGAGGAAACATTTGTTCATGAGGGATGGAATAGGCTAGTTGAACTAACATCCCTTCCAGCAGAGTTTGAGATGGATGCGCATGGACATGAACTAGACGAGATGAAATCTTTAAAAAATTACATTCCTATAGTGCTAATTAGTTTGATTGTGGTTCCAATACTTTTCTATTTTGCTCGTAAAAAGTTAGAGGTATCAGCATGAAGGATCCAGTATGTGGTA
>JAEHKV010000074.1 GCA_016838845.1 Nitrosopumilales archaeon
ACCAAACTGTTGGTCTATATCACTTAATTCGTTACGTTTTTGTTCTACAGAGTTTTTCAATTTTTTAAATTCACTGGGATCAAATCCTTTAGTCTCATTTTCTAATTCAATAATTTTATCATACATCATTTTTGCATGAGAATCTATTGATGAAACTGTGATTAATTTTCCAGAATCTACTGATATTGGAATTTTTTGAATATGTGTTTTTTGAACTAGAATTTTTTCTTTTATGAGATCAATCTCTTTAGAATTTTTGATGGAATGAGCTAATAGTGTGGTTTCGGCTTTGATGGCTTTTTCAAGTATGCTAGCAAACTCACTCTTCCGTTTCTGAATTTTTGTTTTTTTCTTTTCTAATCCTTTTACCTCATCATTTAATGATGTTATTTCTTGTTCAAGATGATTCAATTGGAATAAAGGATTAAGGTGATCAACTTTGGAATCACATACTGGACATTTTCCATCTTTTAATTCTAATTTTTTTGATAATGCTTTTTGCTCTTCAAGTTTTCCTATTTGTTGTGAATGTTTTTGGATTTGTGTGATAATTGATTCAATATCAAGTTCGATTTTTTCAAGATGTTTTTCTGTTTCTTTTTTGGCATTAGCGAATTCAAAACATCCTTCACAATCCCTTATTTTACGCTCATTTTCTGCAATTTCATTCTGAATTGACAAAATTGCTTCTTTGGCATACTTGAACAAATCAGCTCTTCTAACTTCTAATTCATTCAACTTGGATTCTTTTGGTGACTCGGCTTCGAGTTTTTCTTGAAGTGATATTATATCTTTTTCACACGTAATTTTTTTTGATGACAGCTCTTTCTTTAATGGCTCTGCTTCTTTAATCTCATCTTCTAGATTTGATAAATCATGTTTTAAAATTTCAATATGTGTATCATCATAACCCACCTTCTTTTGAATCGATTCACGAAAGTTTCGTTGAACATTCTTCATGAAATCGGAAGCAGTGTCTAATTTGTTAATTCCAATGATGGCATTCAGTAATTCTTTAAATTCCCTTGGCTGAGCTTTGATTATGGAATTTAATTCACCTTGTTGAATTATTGACGCTATCTTTAGTTTTTCAAAATCTAAACCAATCCTAGATTCTATTTCCTTTGTCATTGATTCTCCAAACTGTTTTCGTTCTCCTACTGCCAGCGGGATCAGTTTGTCACCCTGTATTTCTGAAAACGTTGCTGCCAAGGTTCCTTTGGAATCGATTTTTCTAACTGCCTCGTAAGACTTTCCATTAATTACAAAGTTAACTTTGGAATATCCTTGATTTGTTCCTCTACGAATCAGACTCTTGTTAGATTTTTTGCTTCGAGTATGTTTCCCAAACAAGGCAAATGTTATAGCATCAATTATGCTAGATTTTCCTGCTCCATTTGGTCCAACAAAAACAGTAACCCCTTCTTCAAAATCTAACTTGGTTGAGGAATGTGAAAGAAAATTTACTAATTCTACTGATGTAATCATTCCTGTTTCTCCTTTTTGAAGTGTTCAAAATTTTCAATTATCAATTGATTTGCCTGTTCAATCTGACTTGCTGAAAGAATTGGAAGAAGATCTTTAACTGCAAAGCTTGCTAGTTTTTCAGATTTTAGAGAATTAACAGCAAGTTTGAAAAGTTCTTCATCTATTCTAGCTGGTCTATCTAAAAGAACTGACGAGTCAGAATCTTGCTTTTGAACAAGCTTCCATGAACAGTGTAATGTGTAAGGAATTAAGCGTGAAATTTGGGCCTGAATGACCTCTTGTTCAACATTTTCACTTTCTATTTTTAGCTCCACTATGGGTTTTTTCGGATTAGATTTTATTTTTTCAAACACCTCATCAATGGTTTTTGAAATGTCTGTGGATGTTGTTTTTATGGAAAACTGTGGCCTTGTGTTTAATTCAATCCATGATGGTTTTGCTTCTGTAGAAGAAACATCTACTTGATAAAATCCTTTTTTCGTTTCTTTAATCCCTTCACTGTTTGTTAGTTCAATCGAACCCGGATATGCAACAGGACCACTAAGGTGGCTGAAATTTTTGACAACGTGATCATGCAGATGACCCATTGCATAGTAGGTAAAGTTTTTTGGAAGATCAGTTGAATTTAATTCGCCAGCGAATTTGTTAATCTCATTGATACCTTGATGCATGACAAGAATTCTGTGACCTTGATGTTTTTTTGCAATGTTATCTATTTCCTCAAATCGTTTTTCAAAAGAATCCACCTCATTCCTTCTTATCTTATCAAATCCTACAAGCAGTAAACCCTTGTAGTAAACTGGTTCTCCTTGACCAATATACTTTGAAAATTCTAAGTTATGAAAAACATATGGTACTGGCGTACCTCGAATTCTGCTGATATCGTGTTCACCAAGAATAAAAAAAGAATCAATGTTGTTCTGTTTAAGAAGTTTCAGCGCATTAGCCATATGCATTATTGCTGTCCCACTTGGAGTTGGAGTATGAAAAATATCTCCAGCAAATATTACAAAATCAACATGATCCTTAATGGAAATGTCAATGGCTTGATGAAAAGCATCGTAAATGTCAAGTTCTCTTTCTTCAGAATTGTATTGAACCAATCCCAAATGAATATCAGAGATATGTGAAAAAAGCATCTTACTCCAGTAAAAGATCTTTTTGAATTAATTCCTGAGTTGATTCTTTTGCAACTTTTTCCAGTTTATGATTTAGGGCCCACTCGCTTACAGCATTTTGATCCGAGCCTATAGCTCTACCTTTTATCTCTTCAATGTGCACAATTGAGGGTAAATTCACCCATTGGCCCACCAAAACCGCATCTCCAACATTGAGAGAAGTTAGCTGAGAAATCAAATCCTTGCTAATGGATTCAGCTGCTGAAGAAATTTGCTGTTGATCATCTTCTTGAACAATTTTCATTATTGCAAGGGACCCCATTTGACTCAAAATGTTTGAATCAATACTTCTTGGTCTTTGTGATACAATTCCAAGACCTAAACCAAACTTTCTTCCCTCTCTTGCAATTTTTGATGCCCAGTATTTTGCATGAGTGTCTTCTCCTTTTGGAATAAAGACATGAGCTTCTTCAATTATAACAAAGATTGGTGACTCAAAACGATGTCGCTTGTTTGATTTGGTTTTTGCATTTTTTGCAAGTGTTGCAATTTTTTTATCATTAAGTAATTCTTGTAGATAGTATGCAAGTGCGACATTTGCTTGTTTTTCACTAAGCTCAGAAATATTTAGTACATTCACTCTTCCTTCTTTGAGCAATCCAATTGGATCCATGACATCAGGATCTAAGATATCCGCAAATCTGTGCATCGCATCATCAATCTTGTCACGAACCCTATCTGCCGAATGTCTATCCTCTTTTCGCTCTGGATTTGCTCCAACAAGGGCAACATTCTCATCCAGAATGTCCCAAAACTGCTTTGCCTCTTTTACTTCTGGTGTAAATGCCAAGCGGAGAATTCTTTGTTGAACGTCAGCATTTTCACGAATTTCTAAAACGTCTGCCAAAGTACTTGCGTCTAGAAGTCTAGGATTAATTTTTGCATCAATTACATTGATTTTCGGAATTGCCAAGTCAGCATAATCATTATGGTAATCAAACAATACTAATGTGCCGTCAAGTTTTGAAATTTGTTTTGCAATTAATGAAACAAAATTACTTTTGCCCATTCCAGTCATTGCAAGAATTCCAAGATGTCTTGATACAATTTTGTTGAGATTGATTTTTGCGTTAATTGAAGTATTTCTTAGTAGAGAACCAATTCTAATCCATTCTGGTTTGTCTGGATCAAAAATCACGTCTAAATCCTGCTTTGTTGCCTCTAAAATTGACGTTCCAGGTAAAGGCGGAACTGCTGGAATCATAGCCTTACCTTTTTGCAATTGTTCCAAATATCCCAGGATTCCAATTTTTGATGTGAAACTTTTGTCTCTACTGTTGATGTCTGCAATCTCTTTGCTTTCAACAGTCTCTTCAAAATTATGAACTCCCGTTAATGCAGCACTTGAAACAAATGATCTTTCAACCAAACCAAGAAGTTTTCCACCATCAGAGTCAATCACTACGTATTCTCCAACAGATAACGATCTTGCAGTTTGAGCAGAGATCATTGTTGGTTTTGACTCCCCAATTACAAATCCTACTGTCATTCTAGAACCTCCCTTGAACCTACCTCAGTTTTTAATCCATAAAGGCTTACTAGTTTGACTAAATCACTGTTACTAATTTTACAATTATTGTGTGCCAATTTTAATGCGTAAGGGTAGCCACCAACACTGTTCTTATGCAATTTATCTAAAACAGATTTAATTTCATCTTCAGAATGGTCCTTGCCTAAAAATTCTAATTTTATGAGTGGTGTAGACTCACTGAGTCTTGCAAATATTGAAGCAATTATTCTATCACTCCCATATTTTGGATCCAAAAATAATTTGCTAAATCCAGGTTTTCGTGTAGCATGATTATAATAAAAAATATCTCCAGCAGTAGAGTCCATGTCAACAAACTGCATTCTTGTATTTGATGTCTTTGATACAAAAATTATATTTTCCTTTTTTTTCATGGTTTTCAAAAGAGTTGACGAAAGTGTAGACTGTCTTGTCATAAATTGAGAATAAAGTGAACCATCCATCAAAATCAATTCAGCTTGATCAACACTTGCATCGCAAGCATAAATCTCCATTTTACTAGCCATTGATGACAAATCACTTTCTGGATATCCAAGTCCATGTTCATGAAGATCTTTTATTATTTGACCATCGGATTTCACCGAAACAGCAGTTACCACCCATAGTTCCATACCTTGAAATTTTGTGCTGTTGAAACTACTATCGATTCCTGCAGTAACAACACCTTTTTTTTGAGGTGAATATTCTACCCAGTTTTGCCTCGCTTTTTGAACAATTTGCTCAAATTTTGGACCTTTAATCATTGAAAGTGTTTTTTCGCGTCTTTGAATTGCGTCTTTATAAACAGTATTCAGCACACGAATCCTTTGTCGCTATGAATAAAATCTTTAGGTTATAATGATCTTTAACTTCCGATTAACTAGAATTAATTACAAGAAATTTGTAAACTGATTTGCTTGAAAAAAATAGGTTTGCTTGGGTGTGGGGCCATTGGTACACAAATAGCATTAGCAATTGATTCAGGTAATATTCCTGCTACCCTGACTCATGTTTATGATCAATCAAAAGAGGCATCTGACCTGTTAGTTTCTAAACTAAAAAATAAACCAGAGATAGTGGAAAACTCTCATCTCCTGTCTTCAAATCCGATAGATTTGGTGGTAGAAGCAGCATCTCAAGATGCTGTTAAGGATGTTGCTCTCAGTGTTCTTCAGAACAGGAAAGATCTAATGATAATGAGTGTTGGCGCATTACTCGACGAATCAGTTTTTGAGGTTTTATCTGATGCGTGTAAAGAATTCAAAAAAACAATTTACCTTCCTTCAGGTGCAATTGCAGGTCTTGACGCATTAAAATCTGTTCGAAATGAGCTTGAATCAGTTACACTAACAACTACAAAAAATCCAAAATCACTCAAAGGAGCAATTTTTTTTGAAACTTCTGATATTGATGTAGAAAAAATAAATGAAAAAACAATAATTTTTGAAGGAAGCTCAAAAGATGCTGTGGGTTTGTTCCCAAAAAATATCAACGTAGCAGCATTACTTAGTTTGGCAGGCTTGGGAAGTGAAAAAACCAAAGTGCAAATTGTCGCAGATCCTAGCACAGACAAGAATACTCACGAAATACACGCTGAAGGAAAGTTTGGAAAAATGTCTTTCAAAATAGAAAATATTCCAGATGAGAATAATCCAAAAACAAGTAGACTAGCTATGTTGTCTGCGATACAAAGACTACGGCAAATCTGCTCAGATGACATACAGATTGGTACTTGATTCGGCAAAATTTGCCACAGATGCACAAGTTACAGAAATTATGCGTATGATCCTCTTTCTTTAAATCCAGATTAAATCAAATTTGTAACGTTTGAATCTACAAAACGAAATTTTGAGTTTGAAGAAGGAAAAGGACGTAGTGATTCTTGCGCACAACTATCAAGTGCCCGAAGTACAAGATGTGGCCGATTTTATTGGTGATTCGTTAGGATTGGCAAGACAAGCAGCTAAAACACCCCACAAAACAATTCTGTTTTGTGGTGTACACTTTATGGCAGAAACTGCGGCAATTATCAGTCCAAAGAAAAAAGTTTTGATTCCTGATTTAGAAGCTGGATGTTCACTATCTGATTCAATTTCGGCTGATGATCTTAGAGAGTGGAAAAAACAACATCCAAGCGCAATAGCAGTAGGATATGTTAACACAACTGCTGACATCAAAGCAGAGCTTGATTATTGTTGCACTTCATCTAATGCGGTTAATGTAGTAAAAGCAATTCCTGAAGACAAGGAGATTTTGTTTTTACCTGATATGTTTTTGGGTTCTTATGTTTCTAAAATGACAGGACGAAAGAACATGTTAATTTGGGCTGGTGAATGTCATGTTCACGCTGGCATTAAACCGGAAGATGTTCAGCAAAAACTTGATTCAATGCCAAATGCTGAATTTATTGTACATCCTGAATGCAGTTGTACCACACCATATCTCTATGATGTCGCAACAGGTGGCTATAATGGAAGCCAAGTTCAAATTTTATCGACAGAAGGCATGATGAAGTATGTTAACCAATCAAGTGCAAACCAGTTTGTTATTGCGACTGAAACCGGCATCTTATACCGAATGAAAAAACAAAATCCTGGTAAGACATTTGTTCCAGCTTCTGAAAAAGCAGAATGCCAATATATGAAGATGATTACACTGCAAAAAGTATACGATTCTCTTGCGGAAGACAAGTACGAAGTTAAAGTTCCAAAAGAAACCGCTGACAAAGCTCGTCTCGCCATAGAAAGAATGCTCGCAATTAGTTAAATTTCTAAGCTAAGATCAATTCCTCTAACTGAATTTGTAATTTGACCTACTGAAATCATATCAACTCCAGTCCTAGCAAAACTTTGAATGTTCTTTTCAGTTATTCCACCAGATGCTTCAAGTTTAACTTTATTTCTCAAACCTAATTTCTTTAACGCAATAATGGTTTTTGAGATATTTTTTGGAGTAAAGTTATCAAGCATAATTATTGTAGCCCCTGCCTTCACAGCAGAAACTACATCTTTCTGATTTTCAACTTCTACCTCTACTTTGTTGTGTTTTTTTTTCGCTTTTTTCACTAATTCTTCTAGGGAACCCCCAACAGAAAGATGATTGTCCTTTAGCATAACCATTTGATCAAGAGCCATTCTATGTTTTTCACCACCACCAATCTTTACAGCTTCCTTGTCGAAAAACCGTAATCCTGGCGCAGTTTTTCTCGTGGCAAAAAGTCTTGTTCGAAGATTAGGAATTTTTTTTACAAGATCATTTGTTTGAGTCGCAATGCCACTCATTCTTGAAAGTAAATTTAGTGCAGTTCTTTCACATGAAAGAATTGCTTGTGGTGTTCCAACTATCTCAAGAATTGTTTGGTTTGGTTTAACTTTGATTCCATCTTTTTTTAAAACGCGAACTCTACATCTTTTTAATACAAAAATCTCCTTGGCGTATTTCACGCCTGCAAGAACCGCACTTTGTCGTGAAATTATTCTTGCCTTGATTTTTGTTCTTGGTAAGAGTGCACTTGAAACATCTCCCTTACCCACGTCTTCAGCTAAAAATCGTAAAAGCTCTTTTTTTGGACTAAAGCCCAACTTATGTTACCCTTAGTGCGTATTTCCCTTTCTCAGTGATTCCCAAAGTTCTAGCGATTTGAGAATTTGATGGATCAACTACAAGTGCAATTCCATTCCAATCAGGTGTGAGATCTGATGATTTACAATTTGCACAAACTTTTCCAACATTGACACGTTTGCATTTCCTACATGCCATCTCTCGAACCATTTTACTTCTCCTTTACCTGTACAGTTTTTTCTTCTTTTTTCGTTTCTTTGTCTGGCTTTGGTTGCTTTTCTGACCCTTCAGACTTTTTGATTTCATCAGCAATCCATTCATCTGCACCCAAGTATGGTTGTCTACACGTGATTCCAATTTTTCCCATAGTTGCTGCCTTTCCTAACGATACGGCAGTTATTCTAGAACGAATAGTGGAACCAACTCGAAGTGTTTTACCACTTTGATTGGCAACTATCATACCTGACTTGACGTCACTTTTCAGATAGTCATCCATTACTTGTGATAAGTGTAGCAATGCATCGGTTGGTCCAATTCTAACGAAAGCACCAAAGTCAGTAATGTCAACAATTTCGCCTTGAATGATTTCTTGAAGTTTTGGATAGAATGTAAGTGCATCAAACTCAACTTTGTGGAACGTGCCACCATCCCCTGCTATCATTTTTCCCATCTCATCTACTTTGGCATCCAAGATCATAATGATGTAGCCCAAATCTGCATTGATCATGCTTTCGTATTTTTCCTTGAGAATATTGATAGCGGCTTTTTTTAGCACAGTACCAAATAAGCTAGGTGGTATCCTAACCACATCAACAAGAGTAGATATAGAAAACAACTTTGCACTCAGTCACGGATTTGAATTTATGAATCTTTGGATAATTTTTGATAAATTTTATCATTGAATCTGATTATTCTTCAATTATTCTCAAGTTTTTGAAATTGAGTGAACTATCTTTAAATATTGTATGTCGACCTTTTTCCAGCATGGTTGGAGTTGATCAAGTTCTCGAGAAATTGAGTACTGTAATTGATCCTGATTTGAAAAAGGACATCGTGTCCATGGGAATGATCAAGGATTTAGAATTAAACAGTGGTGATCTTAAATTTACACTCGAACTTACTACCCCTGCGTGTCCATTCAATGCTGACATTGAAGCGGATGTTAGAAAAGTAATTGGCGAAATGTCAGACATCAAAAACTTTGACATGAGTATTACCGCCAAGGTCATGGAAGGTCGTTCACTAGACGATGACACTAGTATGGCCACGGTCAAAAATATTATCGGCGTCGCAAGTGGCAAAGGCGGAGTTGGAAAATCAACTGTTTCACTTAATTTAGCACTCGCATTATCTACTACTGGCGCTAAGGTCGGTCTTTTGGATGCTGACATCTATGGACCAAGCATCCCTTTGATGCTGGGAATGAAAGATGGTTCCATGGAAGTCATAGACAACAAACTACAGCCCGCCGACTCAAATGGGATCAAGGTTGTCTCATTTGGTTTTTTTGCGCAGGAGAATCAACAAGCAGCAATTTATCGAGGACCAATAATTTCCGGAATACTAAAGCAATTTTTGGTCGATACAAATTGGTCTAATTTAGATTATCTGATAGTAGATCTTCCACCAGGAACTGGAGACATTCCATTGACTCTAGCTCAAACAATTCCAATTACTGGAATACTAGTTGTAACCACTCCGCAAGAGGTTGCAAGTAATGTTGCAGTAAAAGCAGTTGGCATGTTTAACAAACTGAATGTCCCAATCATTGGTGTTGTAGAAAACATGAGTCACTTTATCTGTTCAAAGTGTGATGAAAAACATTACATCTTTGGAGAAGGTGGCGCAAAAAGGATTAGTGAACAATTCAACATACCATTCATTGGAGAAATCCCATTAAATTCTAGTATAATGTCCGGTTCCGATATTGGAAAACCAATCATTCTTACTGATCCTAATTCCATAAGTTCCGAAGCATTTAGAAGCTCTGCAAAAAATCTTGCTGCTCAATGCAGTATAATTGCAGCTAAATTACAAGAAGAGATTGCCGCAGAGGCAACAACTCCATCTAACCCTGCCAACTAAAGATTTCTCGTGCGACTACCAGAAAATCTTCGTGACCAATTAAAAATTCCATTTGGAACTTTAATTCCTGATGAAAACATCACAAAAGAAATAATTCTTAAACAAATTTCAGATGATTCCTATGTCATAACAGTGGGTGATGCCACAACAGAAAAGATGTTAAAACTTGGAATTGTTCCCTCACTTCAAATTATTGATGCACGAGAAAAAAGAGTAAAAAGAGAAGCTCCTAAAACAAAAGAAAACACTGTCAACCTTTCTTGCACAAATCCAGCTGGAGAAATTACAGTTCAAAGCATTGATACTATTAAACAGGCCTTGAATGAGAAGCCTCCTGTTCGAATTACAGTGAACGGTGAGGAAGATCTTCTAGTAATTCCAGTTTGTATTCATGGTCCAGATAATGCAATAATCATGTATGGACAACCAAATGAAGGCCTCGTTATTGTACGTCTTACACAGGATCTAAGAAAGAAAACTAAATCAATCCTTGATTCAATGGTTTAGTTGGGTATGATGAGACGGTGGCTGTATGATTTATGATTACTCCTACTAACCTCTGACCCCTTTTCATCAAAAAAGAATCAAAATAAACAAAATTTGAAGTAACAATTGACATTTTAGAATAAACCCCTCTTCTGGAAAAAAATAATGTGAAACTAGTTCCTGATTTACGATTAGAAATTCTTGAAAAAGTAGGGATTTATTCAAACCGGTTTTCAATCGCTGAACCTAAAGTTCTATTCACACCAAAGGAAGTTTTAGAGGAGCCAAAGGAATTGACCGAGGGCAGGAGAACAACTGCCTACAAATATTTTGGAATTTCATACATGCAGAGCAACTTAATCTTCATCAATGTAAAAAAAATTCCAGATGAAAAAACTTTAGACAATACAATTGTTCATGAATTGATCCATATGCGCTTTCCATATCTAAGTCATGGAAAAAGATTCAACAAGCTTGTTCGCCAAGGATTAAGAGGAAAAACTTTTGCGCTATATCAAAAAAGAAAATAAAAAACTCTCAATTTTTTGTCCATGATTTATATTTCCCACGAATAGGCATGCAGATATAAAATGGAGGTCCAACAATTTCTGCCTATAGGTGCAGGCATCGCTTCTTTTATCTTGGCTGGTGGATTTGCAGCATGGGTTGTAAAACAAAAAGCCGGCACAAAAGAAATGTTGGAAATCTCTGAGGCAGTAAGACAAGGCGCAGCCGCTTTTCTGAAGAGAGAAATGAAAATTATTGTTCCCATAGCAATTGGGCTTTCAGTTATTATTGGTTATTTTATTGGGTTTTCAAACGGAATTGCATTTGCAGTTGGTGCAGCACTTTCAGCTATTTCAGGATTAATTTCACTAAAAATTACTGTCAAAGCAGCTGTTAGAACGGCAAATGCTACAGGCAGCGGACTGGGTAAAACATTTGCGTTAGCATTTAGAGGGGGTGCTACGGTTGGTCTTGCAGTACCAGCTATGGCTTTGCTTGCAATTACTGGACTTTACTTTGTATTTCCTGATCCTATCACAATTGCCGGTGTTGGAATTGGAGCAAGTCTGATTGCTCTATTCATCAGAATTGGCGGTGGCATTTACACAAAGGCTGCAGACATGGCTGCAGATTTAGTAGGAAAGGTTGAGGCAAACATTCCTGAAGACGATCCTAGAAATCCTGCAACAATTGCTGATAATGTTGGGGATAACGTAGGAGACGCAGCAGGAATGGGTTCGGATGTTTACGAATCTTACATTGTCACAATGCTTGCCTCACTACTAATTGCAGCCCTACTTGGAGCACCAGAACGCATTCTTTACCCACTTCTAGTCGGTGCTGCTGGTATGATTGCTTCAATGATTGGAGCTGTAACTATTGGCTCTAAGAACATTACAGACGTGATGAAGCCTCTTACTAAATCCTTTTTTATCGCAGCTGGAATTGCAATTACTCTAAACTTTGTTTTCATGTATTATTTCCTTGGACAAGATTCAATTGCTTATGCATTATTTGGCTCAACGGTAATTGGTGTTATGCTAGTTCCAGTAATTCAAAAAATTACTGATAGGTATACTAATTACAAATACAAACCAGTTCAAGAAATAGCCGAATCTGCAAAGTGGGGATATGCCTCACTTACTCTGGCTGGAATTACCAAAGGATTGCAATCAACAGGCCCATTCATGATTGTACTAGTAATTGCCATCATCGCTTCATTTGCAATCTCATCATCAGCAGCTCCTGATCCATCTCAAGCTTTAATCTATGGAATTTTTGGAACATCACTTACTGCTATGGCAATGCTTAGTCTTGCAGGAATTGTTCTAAGTATTGATGCATTTGGACCAATTGCAGACAATGCTGGGGGAATTGTTGAGATGACCCACATGGGAGAAGAAAATCGTAAAGTTACCGATGAGATTGATGCTGTTGGCAACACTACAAAAGCAATTACCAAAGGTTTTGCAATTGCGAGTGCGGGACTTGCTGCACTAGCAATGATTCAAGCGTTTCAGTTTGAAGCAGCTGAATATTTCAATCAAGTCTTTGACTATAGCCTTACAAATCCAGCAGTAATTGTAGGCCTTCTAGTTGGAGGTCTTATTCCATTCTATATTACTGGTCAGCTAATCGCTGCGGTATCCAAAGCTGCCTCTATACTGGTTGATGAAATACGGAGACAATTCAAGAGTGATCCTGGAATTCTCACTGGTAAATCAAAACCTGATTATGCAAAATGTGTTGATATCGCTACTGTGGCTTCTATCAAAGAACTCTGGAAACCAGCTAGTATTGCAGTTGCCGCTCCTATCGTTCTTGGAGTATTGTTAGGACCTACAGCCGTTGCTGGTCTTTTAATGGGAGCAGTGGTTACCGGATTATTCTTTGCGTTCCATCTTGTTAATACTGGCGGTGCATGGGATAATGCAAAGAAACTGATTGAAATGAAAGGTGAGAAAGGAACCGAAGAACACAAAGTAGCTGTGGTTGGTGACATTATCGGTGATCCATACAAAGACACTGCTGGACCAGCATTGAATACTGTAATTAAATTACTAAATACGGTTGCAATAGTTTTCGTTTCTGCCTTTGTCACGATAATTGTTATCTAAATTATTCTTTAACAACTATTGTCATATCAAGTTCATCGATCTGGGCTTTGATTGCTTTTTTTAAAGTCTCATTGTGTTCATCACAAAATTTGAAATAGTTATCGACTGTTTGAAAACAACCACAAATCCATTTTGTTTCTTTATCTCCTTCCACTGTATGTTTTGCGTATGGATGTTCTTCCATAGTTATGAAAAATGGAGATATCTAAAAAACCTTGGTAGAAAAAATGAAAAATTGAAAGGTGTTTATTGACAGCCTTCCATTTTTTGAATGAAATATCCATCTTTTTCTATTGCTTGCTCAACAGGCTCGGGTGCACCCTGCGAGTGACAGAATTGACACTCATCTGTTGTAACACTTGATTCGCCTTCACCAACAGAAGATAACCATTTTTTTGCATACCCTATTGCTTTATCGTGATCCTTTTCTGAGGTAATTACATCAAAATGCATTGTGTGACCATCTTTGGCTTTGACGTAAGTGTCGTATACATGAATTTCCATAGAATAAATGAAAGACAAGGGATATTTAATTCAAATAACTACTGCACACATGAAACATAAAATCGAGATTGTTATTCCACAGTTAAAAAATATAGAAATAGAACTTGATGATTCAAACTCTCCAAACACGGTAAAAAAATTTGTTGAAAATTTACCGTTCACAGTTAGTCTGAACTTATGGGGTGACGAAATTTACACTGAAGAATCCCCGATCCAAGAAAAAGAAGAAAATGCAAAACCTCTAGTTGAATTAAATGATGTAGCATATTGGCCTACAGGAAAAGCTATCTGCTTGTTTTATGGCCCAACTCCAATTGGCAACAAAGGAGAAATCAAACCATACTCTCCAGTAAACGTTGTTGGAAAAATTCTCAAACCTGACAAATCCATTTTAAGAAATATTTCTGATGGTTCTGAAGCTACCTTTCAGCTCAAGAAATAACAATTGGTATTTCGATTATTTCTGTATCTAACTGAAACGCTTTAAGATCATTTGATTCTCCTGAAGAAATTATCCAAATAACTGGATTGGAATACATGAATTTTTTGTCTGTACTTGATGGATAAGCATTTGAGCCAGGATGGGAATGAAAAATTCCAACAATATCTAGATTTTTTTCTTCTGCCATTTTGTATGCTTTGAGAAGTTCCTCATTTGAAATGGTAAAATTAACAGGGGAATCAACGATATTCTCTGTCAAAAACACATCTTTTACCATGCTTTTTTCGTTCTCTATTTTTCCAAATAATATGGCACATGATTCATTGGGCTTCGATTTTGAAGCGTGGTTTAACAAAAGCTCTTTTTGTGCTTGTGAAATAACGATTGATTTTTCCAAAACTATTCTTCTACAACAAGAGTAGATACCATCCATGGATGAACAATGCACATGTACTCATATGCTCCCAAAGAAAGGTCGTCCGTGCTAATTAGAAACTTTTCACCACCATTTAGCAAACCAGAATCAAAGGTTTCACCAAAGTCAATCGAACTGGTAACTGTATGAACCACGTTATCATCATTTGTCCACTCTATAACATGACCTTTGGGGACATTGGCAACATCAGGCTCATAATCAGGCATTCCTTGCTCAGATGATCCCTCCATAATAGAAATCGCAAATACCGGAGTACCCGGAGGTATTACTTTAACCTCTTCAACTGTTTCTTCGACAACTTCTTCCTGTAAAAGATATGGTGAAGGACCATACACTCCAAATCCAACGTATGATGTAATTGCCGCTACTCCTGCAAGAATAAAGATTGCGGCCATGGGTTTTAGATACATTGGCATTTTCGCTGCAACATAAGCAATTACAACGGCTGGTGTCACAATCATCATCATTAGTCCAGCAAATGTTGGAAGAGTATTACTTTCACTCATTGTGAATGCAAAAGCTCCAAAAGATAATGAAATTGATATAATCACCAAAGTAGTTGCTTTTGCTTTATTGCTTGTTGAAACTCCTCCTTCCAAAATACCGGCGGAGAGAAAAATAAGACCAAAAAACATGGTAAGTCCTGTAAGTGCGTGCATTCCATCCATGAAAGTATGTGCAATACCTGCATACGAAATAACAACTCCCGCTAACCCTATGGCAGTAAGGCCCATCCCTGGCATCATAAGGTCCCAATTGCTCATTCGTAGTAGCTCGTTTGTGTGAGATACTTAATTCTTTTGAAACAATATAGATCAGAAAAGTCGAAGAAATTAAATCCCTATGGGAAAACCAAGAAGAAGATTGGGTGCTAAAGAACTATTTGAGATATCAAAACCACGCATTATCATACTTCTTGTGATAACTGCAGTGACATCAATGTATGCTGCAAGCAAACTTGTTGGACC
>JAEHKV010000075.1 GCA_016838845.1 Nitrosopumilales archaeon
CATCCTGTGTTTGAACGACATAATCATACCAGACATTTTGGGGCAAATGCTCTTGAGATGGCTTTCTTTGCACAAGGTTTGATAGATGTTTTCATTGATTTACGAGACAAAATTAGAGTACAGGACATTGCTGCTGGATACTTTTTGATCAAAGAGGCAGGTGGATTAATCTTGGATGCAAATCAAAATCCTCTTGATTCTGATCTTGAATATGAAACAAGGTTGTCATTCATTGCAGCTACAAATCAAGAAATCTTGGATGACGTAATGTCAAAAATAAAGTAATAGAGCGCCCTCGGCGGGATTTGAACACGCGTCTCAGCCGTGACAGGGCCGAATTCTAGACCGGGCTATACTACAAGGGCGTAATGTTTGAAAAAGAATTTGGAAGTTTAAAGCTTTCTTAGATTTCAAAAAAACTTGTAAAAGACTAAATTATACACATCGACGAGTTTTGTGGGGGTCTGTGGCGCAGCCAGGTAGCGCACCGGCCTTTTAAGCCGGTTGTCGTGGGTCCGAATCCCACCAGACCCGCAACCCTTAATGGGACTAAAATAGACCCACTTGTAATAGAACAGTAGATGAAAATTTCGTTTGAAGACGTTCACGAACGTGATGATCCTTTTCAATTGTTTCTAGATTCAATAAAGAGTGATATAACAAAACGAAAATACAAAAATCTTTTACATAATTTTTTAAAATTAATTCCAAACAAAATTTACCAAGAAACGCTTGATGTTTCTCCAGAGAACAGAGATCTCCAGATACTAGCACCCTTTTTTGTCAAACTGGCACAAAAAGATCAAAAAGTCGCACAAAACATCATTGCTGCCTTCATAAAAGAGGACAAAAAACTCGTAGAATCTGGTGAACTAAATCCAAACACCATTCCAAATCATGTGAAGCCAATTAGAGCACTGCTTGATGCAAATTCCATTCCCATACACTGGAAATCGCTTCATAAACTATTTCCTAGACCAAAACAATCCGAAGATAGAGCCTATACAAGGGAAGAACTCCAAAGAATGATTGAAGCGTCGCCTGATATTACTGACAAGTTGATCATCCAATTATTCTCATCTGGTGGCTTTCGATTAGAGGCTTGGGATTACTTTTCCTGGAAGGATGTCGTGTTTTTCAAAAACAGGGATGGAACCTTCAAAGGAGCTGCTCTTCATGTTTACCAAGGAGACCCTGAAAGTTATTGGACCTTTATCACTCCCGAAGCATGCCAAACGCTGGAACACTATAGGCAGGTTTGGAAGTCTCGGGTTGGAAGACTGCCCCTTCCTGATGAGTCTCTGATCAAGACAGTGAAATTTCCAACTATTCGAAGGCTAAATTCTCGAGGCGTGAGAAAAAGGATTTTAAAAATTGTAAAAAAAATTGGGTTACGACCACCTCTACCTGAAGGAAAAAAGAGGCATGAAGTTCCCCTAGATCATGGCTTTAGAAAATATTTCAATACCATGTTGAGGCGTGCCAAAGTAGATTATCTTGACAAAGAAGATATGATGGGTCATTCGGTGGGACTGGAAAGACACTATGAGAGATACCAGGAAGATGACTTTGAAAGATTCCCTGAATACCAAAAGGCAATTCCATTTTTGACAATTAATTCCTCCGAAAGGCAAAGATTTGAGATCCAAAAACTAGAGGGAGAAAAATCTGAACTGGAAAAAAAGAATGAGGAATACCAATTACAAAAGGATGAAGTGGCAAGACAAGGACAAGCAATTGATACCCTTATGGAAGAATTCAAAAAATTAAAAGAATCAAAAAGTAATAATTCTTAATTAGTTTTTAATTTTATTAGCTTTTTTTTGACTTTCTTCTTCTTTTCAGACTTCTTTAACATGGTAGATACCATTCCACCTGCTTCCATGTATTTTATCAACTCACTATTAAGAATTGAAACAGGATCTTTTTGTAAATCATAAAAAGTAAATCCAGGATATATTTTGTATAGTTCCGGATCAATTCTTTTTATCATTGCGAAAATTAATTCTATTGTATGATCATATTCTTCTCTAGACTTTATAGCTTTATTTCGAGCAGTAATGTCACCGTCATGAAGGGAATGGATCACAAGAGTAGCTAAATTTTGTTTTGTTAAATAAATGTGGAGTTTTTCATCATATTCTCGAATTAATTTATCACGTATGTCTTTTGGCGATTTGGAATAATCAATATCTGAGTCTAGAATTTTTTTAAGTCCATCTTGAAATTCTTTTTCTCCATGATCATCCAAAAATCCTTGCGCTACATCAAATGCATCGGGATTGATCTGGTATTCAATTAGCTGTTTTCCTTGATCATTTCTTAATACGTATCCATCTTTAACCAATTGTTTTAGATGTTTATTGAATGTGACCCTACTAGTTTTACTACTTTTTCTTGCTCCTGTTAGTATCTTTTCAAAATGATGATAACCCTCAATGATTGATTTTATTATGCCATCATATACATCCATAACCAGTATAGTCCACTATACTGGACATTATATCTATTGAACTTATCATATCTGTGAGGTTTGATAAATGGAAAATAGGAAAACAATTGGCATTTCTCTTTCTCTTTTAGTTGTAAAAAAATTAGATTCTATCAGAGGCCTAATCCCGCGATCTAGATTCATCGAAGAAGCTTTAATGAAAACATTGGGTATGAAAAAATGACCGAACAAATCCTAAAGTGCTGTAATAATAATTCGAAATATCTTGTAAGATATAGGGTTGGCTCAAAATTCTATGTTTGTGAATCTTGTCTTACGTTAGATTATTGGTCTAGAGGAATCGAATCAAAGGAGGCGCTAAAATGAAAAACATCACTAAGAGAAAAGATAATGGTTCTAAAAAAGACACTGAAAATTTGATTCTGCTACAAAATGAAAAGATCTCTACTTTGTGTGAGAAAGCAAGAGAGAGAGTGAGAGAGAGCGAGAGTGAGGATTATGTTAACGAATTGCAAATAAACCGGCAGAAGGAGGCTAGGTTTAGGCTCATGGTTTTTCAGATGCTTCAGGAAAGTGAAAGACGCATGTGGCCAGAGAGCGATTTGGTTAATTCCTGTGCTGAAGAACTTGACTTTTCCCCTACAACAGCTCGGAAATACTTGGCAAAGCTGTGTTCAAGCAAAGGTGTTCTCAAGAGAATAGTGGTTAACAACATTAAACACATAACATTCAAGCTTGAAGGATTTTTGAAATAAATCCATGTTCTCTTATCAGACAAAGTGTCGCACTATTAGGTATAGATAATGCCCCTAAACGCGACAGAAATGGAAGTGATTACAGCACAGGTGGTAACAGAGACAACAGATGACGCTTTAGTTTATCTCAAAGATCATGACCAAGAGATGCATCGATCTACATACTACAGAACTCTTGCACGGCTTGATGTTGAAGTTCCAAAACGGCTCTTTGACATTGCAAAGAACGGAAAAAAGCGTCACATGCAACGAATTGATGAAATAGAAACAATCAGAAAAAAACTCTGGAAAATCCACAATGAAGCAACTGATGATAATGTAAAACTACGAGCTTTGAGGCAACTCGCAGCACTTCAACCGTGGATTTCTGCTTATGATGAATCAACTGCAAGTGTTATCAGGGAGGTAATCAAAAACTTTGGACAAGAAATTCCTGAGTCTCAGACGCCGAGCATACCCGATTGGGACGGAAGGCGAGATCAAGGAAGAGCTAGAGCAAAGACAAGTTGATGAGTTTTTAGCACAGGCTCCCAAGGAGGGCCTGCCAAAGTTAGAGCAATCTTTCATACCATGGAACCTGCAATGCAGACCGGTAATCAAGGGAGAGCCAAACCGTCTCAAGTATCTTCCAATGATATTGGAGGTTGCCAAAGACGTGCATCCATTCATCATGCTGTTTTGGGCCAGACAATGGGGAAAGACAACACACTTTGCATCAGTACTAGGACATGGGGCCAGTACTCACAATAATTATGATCAGACTTACATTAATTTTGAATTAGAAGCATTGAAGACATTCTCAGATAACAAATTCCGTAAGGATGTTTTCCAATCTTTCCCATTATCAGAATACATCCAAGGAATTTCCAAATGGGGAAGCATGTCAAAGGTCTCACTCAAGACAGGTTCCACAATCGATATGATTACGTCACTCCACAATTGGGGTCACGCACAAGGAAAGTCAAACCAGAAAATAGTAATCGATGAAGGTCAGGACCATGATTGGACAGGATGGTTCAATCTCAGAGAAACACAAGCTGATACAATGGGAGATACGTTGATTGGTGGAGTTGGAGGATACGAAGACACACATTGGGATAGAATCTGGAAATCGACAGACCAGAAGGAATGGCTATTCGATCACGGTGAAGAATACAAAGGCTACCCGAATATGTCCTGGAGACGAGAGCTCGAGAGAAATTGCTTCGATGAAAAAGGTCTCGTATACGATCAAGCTATGCTAGACGCATTAGATGGTAAATGGGAAGCTCAGGCCCCACGTAATTTTTCACGTCATGGATATCACTTATCACAATTACAAAACCCAAGAATTCCATTATTGAAGGTGGATGCAATTGAACTATACCACGTCCCTCCAGAGTTTTCAATTGAAGCAAAACTCAAAGATCCGGATTATACACAATCAGAATTCAGAAGATACGTACTCTGTGAAAACGTAACTGGTGAGACTAAGCCAATCACTGAAAGAATGATGTTTGCATTGATGGATAAGAATCGTAGTTTCACTCCGTCAACAGAAGTAGACTTTGAATTAGGAGATGTCTTCGTTGGAGCAGATTGGGGAGGAGGACCAAAAACAGTCGTCTGGGTTATGCAATGTTTGGATAATTACATTCCAACATTCCTACTACTATTTGCAGCAAAACTAGAAGGTGAATCGTCTGACCAACAATATCAAACCGTACGAAACATCATAGAAGCATATGGAGCAAAGCAAGCCGTCGTGGATGCAGGTGGAGGAACTCACCAAGTAGAAGCATTGCAGAAATATTTCGGTCCACGCTGCATCAGGAATTATTATCTAACTAGGCCCCAAGTACCTGTGGCAATTACAAGAGCAGAGAGAAAGAAATTCAGCAAACACAATCTTTATGCAATTGACAAAACCTATTCCCTGGATGCAATTGCAGATCTAGTCAAGATTCATGGTCCTCATGGTCCAAGATTAATTCTCCCTGGAAAGAACTTCGAAGAGATAGAATGGATTATCAAACAATTTGTAAATGAGGAAGTTGAAATGGTTCAATCACTTAGAGGAGGCCAGCCATACAGAAGATATTATACGCCGGATCCAAAACTCAGTCCAGATGATGCATTACATGCTTGCAACTATGCGAGATTAGCTTGGATGATAGGCCGAGGACAGAGTGGCCACTACGGAGGAGCCATAACAGAAGTTGACACTGACAATAATGACCTAGATTTTGTTTGACTCAATTCTCTTTAAACAAGTGAGATAATTCCAAGCATTGGAAGTAGAAGGAAATGAGACAATCTGAAAAAGAAGCATTAATGATCTTAGACATCAAAATAATTGAGATTCAAACCTTAGCATCCCGGGAGGCTAAGGTAAGGATGGATCTTCCTTTTTCAGAGATTCTTTTTTATCACAACTCTGTAGTGATGTGTATTTTACCATCTTCTTCTGCAAACACCAGCGTTTGTCCTTCCTTTATCTTCAAGCGTTTTCTTACCCCTTCAGGAATAGTTACTTGGTATCTTACGGTGACTTTGCTTGCACCTAGTATCTTCGCCATTCATCAAGATTAACAAGATCATTGCGCATTATATGTAGCCAAGAATACCAAGATCACCAAGATTTATCTTATAGCATGATAAATGTGAGGGCATTGCTTTCAAAGAAAGCTGGCATTTCCTTAGGTCTTGGGATCTCTATAGTAATTATTTTTCAAATACTAATTGCGATTGATAGTATCCCTGAATCAGCATATTCTGGTGATAATAATATGATCTCTGAGGCAATTTCTAAAAACCCATTCCAGGTTTATGAAATAAACACAGTATGTGAATTAGCTGATTTAATGTTAGAGAACAATCATAGCTTTCAGTCATATTTTCCAGATTTTGAGAAACAACTCCCAACTGAATGGAATGAAAGAATATCTGCTTTAGCAGCAAAAGAAAAATTCTGGAATGAATTAACTGATGAACAAAAAACTCCTAGAGGATATCTAACAGACGAAGCAGAAATTGAAATCCAGGAAATAGAACATAGATTAAAAACATCGTCTTATACAATGGTAATGAAATATTTTTCTGTTAATCCAGATTTAGAAGGCGAATTTCTTGTTCTGTATGAATACCTACCTTATTCTCTATTATGGTTGAAAGAGTACCATCCAGAATGTATGCCCCTCTTAGAAGAGAAGTATGGTTAGTGATTAATTCCTATGAACTAAAATTTTTCTAATTCTAAATCTCAAGATAAAAAAGAAACTAAATTTGATTGATAATCAAAAACCCATGTATACTAGAAATAATTCAATAAATTAGTTGGAAAATACAAATAACTCAATTAAAAATTTTGAAGTTACAAGACCTCTATTTCTAGGTGGCGGAAAATGGAATCTAAAAAACATAACTCCTATTACTGTAATATTTGGAAAGAATGGTTCGGGAAAAAGTCTTTTACTGAGAACTATTCGAAGTGGGGATGTAATAAAACGTCATTATTGTTCTCCGGAAAGGGGAGGTAACATTTCCTTTGCAGCTCAAAATATTACAGAAGAATTGGAGGGTCAAAGCCGTGCAAATCGTTCAAAACTAAACATTAACCCAACTTATCGAGAACAGGTAATTGCGAGAATAGCCGCATTCCTTCAAAAAAAGGGCTTACTTCCTAACCCAGATCCTGAAAGTTTAGACAAAATTAAACAATCTTTACTTAATTTATTGCCTGATTTTGAATTTGAAATAGCAGATGGAACTCCTCCATATTCCTTAAAGCGTTCAGTTACAGGAGAACAAATCCAAAACATTGATGTTCTTAGCAGTGGCGAAGCGCAGATCCTTACATTAGGCTTAGACCTATTGTTGATATGTAATATATGGAAATTAGAGGAAAAGGAAGGTATTCTTCTAGTGGATGAGCCTGATCCTCATATACATACTGATTTACAGCAAAGATTTGCAAAATTTCTTGTACAACTTCATGATGAATACAGATGTAGAATTTTTGTTGCCACTCATAGTACTACAATGCTATCTAGTATAGGTCATTATGGAGGAACAAACACAAGTGTTGTTTACTTAGACAATAGCAAGGAGGATCAGTTTGCAATAAAATTTAATAAAATACTTCAGAAACTTTCTACTTGTCTTGGTGGTCATGCATTAATGGGGCCACTTTTTGAATTTCCTCTACTGTTAGTTGAGGGTGATGATGATTATGGGATTTGGAGTGAAGTTCCACGACATCAAGGAGTACAAATTTCAGCAATTCCCTGTAATGGTGAAGAAATTTATGATTATCAAAGGATTCTTGAAAAACTTTTTTCAAGTATTCTGGATTCACCTAGCGATAATGGATTTGCTCTTTTAGATGGAGATAAAAACAAACCCACCACACCTCAAAACTATGTAAAATTCATAAAATTAAATTGTCATGAAAGTGAGAATCTTTATCTTACAGATGAATTATTATCGGCATTAAATCTGGATTGGGATTCTGCATGTCAAAAGGTTGAAGAAGAAAGTGTTAATTTCCTAAGCAAGGCAGAATTTTTGAAAACAATCAGAACATGGGATAGAAGAACCATAGATTGTAAAAATTACATCAAAGAACTAGCAAAAATTTTAGATGATAAAAATTTAGTTTGGACACATAGATTAGGAAAAGAATTAGGTAAAAACAGACCAGAAGGACAGTTAGCAGATTTTTTGGGAGAAGAAGTTGTTAATGCTATTTGGGGAACCTAGATTCAACCCTCTTTAGATCCGAATCTCAACAGATTCAAACTTGGGATGGTATGGGTCTGATAGGATTCGAAGTTTGTGTAATTCTGTTACACAAACCATTGATTTGAACCTAAATAACATATGATAACCTTAATTCAGAATTCAAATCAATAACCAAACATGGACGAAAACGAAATCATAGATTTTATCAACCAAAAATATAGTGAATGGAATAACCCTGTAAAGTCTCTTGTAGGATCTCTAGTAAAAAGGCAGATAGGAACATTACAAATTGATGATTGGCCTATCTCACTTAGGAGTTGTACAATAGAACAGTTAATTACGACGCTCAAAAAAGCAAATCTGCAAGGAAGCCTGAAATTTTAGAATTACTTAGAACTAACATTTCTTCCTAGTATTTTTAACTTTGAATTACATAATAGGTTCATGCAAAACTATGTTACTGAATACCCTGGAACAATACAACTACAGAACGACCCACGCCAGTACAAACTCACATTGAATGACAACCAAGAACGTATTCTTATAACCGAAACAAACGCAAGCCTTGAAAAATTACAACAGGTTTTTCGTAACGAGAAATTCGACGAAACTAGCGTTGAATACAAAAAACCTCACCAGATTGGGAACGGTTTTCTGAAGAATCTTTCAGACGATTGGGACATGCATGTAAGATTCATGCAAATGCACCAAGGTCTTATTGCAATAGATGGTGAGGTGGAGACATCAAGAAAGTGGGTCGAGCACAACACCGAAGACAATTGGATCTCTATTATCTACGAAATTACTAACATTCTGAAAAAATATCAAATTCAGTTTTCTATTTGGCACAAAAAAATGAAGAGATACGTAACGAATATTGTAGAGCAAATGAAAATTCAAATGACTCCACTAGGAAAAATACAATGGAAACACGTGGCCATAGCAGCAGGCATCACAGCAGCAGTAGGATTGACTTTATGGGGAATTAAGAAGTATTTTGATTCTAAAGAAGATTAGTCTAAAATAATCCCAAAAGTGGTGCGGGTCTTAACAGATTCGTTACTAATACTTTTAGCTCCAATTGGAATCCATCATAGGGATTTGCAAAATTGGTTTACATTAATAGTTGAGATCGCTTTTGGAATAATTATGGCATTAATTGTGTATTATGTTTCTCATAAACCCAAAAAATTTTCGCAGTACTGAATTCTACTCACGGCTAGAATACGTCTTGCATCAATCCCCCATGTAGGGGGAGGTAGGGGGTAGTAGTAGTGTAGGTACCATTAGTTATGTTGATCCTTATACAGCATTATTAGAGATCTTATTTGATCTCTATAAAGGTCATAAAAGATCCCTATTTGACCCTTATAGAGATCAAATATAAATAGTAGATTTGTGTAGCCCTGATAGGCTCATGGCTGATAAAGAAACCAAAACCCTAAGTGAATCTGAAATTCTTCGCATTTTGTACAACCATAACCCATGGTGGTCAAAAAAGCCAATTCCAGAATCAAAGCTCAAGGAATTCAAAAGGCGTGATTATTACAAATTAGTAAAACTACTTGATAATGAAAAAATAACAGCGCTAATTGGTGCTAGGCGGGTTGGTAAAACAACCTTACTTTATCAACTCATTGCAGATTTACTTTCCAAATCTAAACCAGAAAACATTCTACTTGTAACTCTTGATGATATATACCTGCAAATTTCGTTAGAAAATCTAGACAAAATTTTCAACGTTTATTCCACAAACATACTCAAAAAATCATTTGACAGTTTACAAGATACAATTTACATAATCTTAGATGAAATCCAAAGTCTTGAACATTGGCAAAATGCGTTAAAAAGTTTGTATGACCGTGGATATAAAATAAAATTCATAGTTTCCGGTTCATCGAGTCTAAAAATACTTGATGGAACCTCTGAAAGTCTTGTAGGTCGAATTAAACACCAAATAGTACTTTCTATGAAATTTTTAGAATATGTTAGATTCAAAGAACAAAATGAACTCGTTGAGTTGGTAGAGTCAATTAATAGACAGCTAAGAGATGCACTCAAAGAATCCATAACACAAAATGATGCAACTAAATTTCATCAAGTATTAAGTGAAGCATCAAGTACACTATTACCACATCGTGATAGAATTCAAGTTCTATTGAGAGAATATCTACTTAAAGGTGGTTATCCAGAAAATGTTTCTATTGAAGATTTGACAATTTGTGCCGACAACTTGAGAGAATATCTTCATCTAACTCTTTACAAAGATATTATGAAAATGAGTGAAGTTAGAGATCCACAGGCATTAGAAAATCTATTTTTAATGATTGCAAAAGAATCTTCTCAAAAATTTAATCGAACAAATGCAGCGAAAACACTTGGTGTTAAAAGAAGTACAACCCTTAATTCTTATATCCATTTGTTAACCCATGCCTTTTTGATTTCAGAAGCATCATTTTACACTAAAAGTGCAACAAAGAGAGCACGAACTTCTACCAAGATGTATGTAAACGATGTGGGAATTCGCAATGTTTCTGCAGCAGTTTTTGATGAGCAAGTATTAGCAAATTTTTCAGAAATGGGTAAAATAGTCGAAACTGTGATGGCTGACCACACAAAACGCCTAAAATTCAACCTAGAAAGCGGTACCTTCCCCTCAATTTTCTACTGGTATGATGGTCATGAGGTTGATCTCATAATTGACCTATTCCAAAAACCTCTTCCTATAGAAATCAAATATCGTGAGGATGTTTCTCAATCAGATATTAAGGGATTAAAGAAATTCAATGAAAAATTCAATCCACCATTATCATTAGTTGTTACCAAAAATCAATTAGAAATTCATGATTCTACAATTTATGTTCCAGCGTGGTTATATCTAATCATGTGCTAATGCACTGTCGAATGTTGTGGGAGATTATTTTCAAGGCAATCATGCATGTATTTTGCTATCCAACCTCTTAATGGACTAATTACAATCATAGGTAAAGTAATTCCCAAAACCAAATTCCAATTCGAAATAGCAGTGGGGAATAAAGCTGCAATACCTAATATTACACCTCCAAACAAAACAACACTTAGGATAACCCCTTCAATAAGAGTAAGGGATAATGTCTTTATTACTCGGTATTTTGATGAAGAAATATTTGAAAATTGTCTGTAACGTTGTACAAATAAAACACACATGCCAACAAAAAATAAAAGCGGTATCCTCAAAGGATCTTCATTAAGAAACTCATGTAAATGGGTTGAAAATTCAAAGGCTGTTTCATAATTTAATAGTCCGTAAAGTGATAAAATTCCCATTCCTGTTTCTTTCGACCATTCTTCAAGTCTAACAGAACCTGTAATGAAAGCAAATCCTGCCCCCATAAGGAGAGCCGGATTTATTATAAAAAAGATAATAGAGATTCCTATTTCTTTCAAAATTTTTCTTGTACCCATTATACGAAGTTCTATCCATTTTCGTAATATTTTTGCTAGAACAAAGAGAGTTGAATAAATCAAAACCCTTTTCAAAAATTTGAAGATCTGTGGAAATGCCTTATTCATTACTCTAAGAGACTAATTTTTTATAATTAAATCTGTAGTTTCTTAGATTATATCCGATCTAGAATTTTTTTGCCAATACCAAAACGCTTTAATTTTTGTGAAAAACCACTTTCTTTTTTAGATCTTGCTTCTTCCTAACACACAACTTTTCAAACCTAAAAAATTGATCGATTTTTTTTACCATTGACTAAAAGTTCAATGAAAGTTATAGATCCAATTTTTATTTGAATTACTTGAATAAATTTATGACAAGAAAATGAAGTTACATCTAAAAAATTGTCAGGAGAAAAAAGGGGTTGCCTGATCAATCGATTCCTATAAACATTTTAGTAAATAACAAACCATTCAAAGCACCCAAAAATCCTATGACAGGAAGAGAGATTAAAGAACTTGCTGATGCCCCACTAAATTATCTTCTTGTTTTCGTAGTAAAAGATCCAGATCCTGTTGCTGGAGGAGATGATAAAATTATCAATGATAATGATTCCATTGAATTAAAGTCTGGAATGAGATTCCGTGTTGTTAACCCAGCCACTTTTGGGTGGTAACAAGTGGCTTTGCCACCACTATTACAAGAACATATTGAGGAATTACGCAATAAAGGTTTTGAAATAGAAGTAAAGGAAGGAAAAGAAATTTGCATATTGTTCAAAAATTATTTAGTCCCTGAAAAAATTTGGACTCCTGCAAAAACTGATCTTTTGATTATAACTCATCCCACTTACCCAAATTCAAAATTAGACATGTTTTGGGTTGATCCTCCTCTTTCATTAAAAAGTAAAAAGTCGCCTAATGCTGCATCGCCTGACACACAATGTGAAAAAAGTTGGCAAAGATTTAGCTGGCACGTTCAATCTTGGAATCCAGCTCATGATAGTTTGATTACTTATCTACATACAGTAAATGACAGGTTAAACAAGGATGAATGAAAATGAATTCCGTAAGAATAACTAAGACACAGTTAAAAACCTTAACAGAGTATTTGTTACAAAGCAAAAATGAATCAGCTGTATTTTTGATAGCAGGTTATTTTCGAAATAGCCTTGGTTCGCATTTAGTTGTTAGGGACATCATTCTACCAAAAAATCAAGATTATGATGATAGAACAGAATTTCATATTCAAATGTCACCTGTATATTTTAACAAAGTTATTTCTATTGCAGAAGCTAACGAATTAACAGTAATTCAATGTCACTCGCATCCATTCCCAGAAAAAGGTTTACGATATTCACCAACAGATAATTTTGGTGAAGCTACATCTGCAAAAACAATTCATGAATGCCTTAATGGGAAACCAATGGGGAGTTTACTGTTTGGCAAAAATGAGGTTATTGGACGAATTTGGTTAGATAACAAAAACTCTCCTATAGATATTGAGGAATTAAGACTAGTTGACAGACATTTACAAATTCAAAAATTAGTTGAAACAAAAAATTCCGATAAGACGATTGATAAGGATCTCTATGACAGGCAAATCCAAGCTTTTGGAATTAGGGGCCAGAAGATCTTATCTCAATTAATTGTAGGCGTGGTAGGATTAGGCGGTACAGGATCGTCAATTGCTGAACAACTTGCTAGAGAAGGAATTAAAAATTTTATTCTAGTAGATCAAGACAAATTTGAAATTAGTAACTTGACCCGTGTTTATGGGAGTTCTATTAAAGATAGAGGTAAAAACAAAGTCGAAATAGCCGAACAGAACATAAAACAAATTTGTTCTGATTCAGTTGTACAAAAAATTTTTGCTAATGTGATATCTCAAAAAACATTAAGTGATCTAAAAGATTGTGATGTGATATTTAGCTGTACAGATAGACATGCTCCAAGAAGTGTACTTAATGAGTTAGCCTATCAATATTCGATACCAACAATAGATGTAGGGGTAGGTCTTGATTCAAATAATGAGAAAATTCTGGGCGGTACTGTAAGAGCTACACTCCTAAGTCCAACATTGCCTTGCCTATACTGTACTGGTATTTTGAATTCAGAATTAATTTTAGCTGAATCTCTTAGCAAAGAAGAATTAGAATCTAGAAAAGACGAGGGATATATTCAGGGATTGACAGATGATGTGCCTTCGGTGATAATTCTGACTACCTTAGCTGCTAGCTTTGGATTATTGTTAATGAAAGATATTTTATTCAAAGTGTTTGATTCAAAATCCAGTACTGTTACTTTAGATATTTCAACATTTGAAACTTCTAGGTTAGCAGCATCTGTTCAAAACGATTGTGTGTGTAAGCTGAGAACCGCAAAAGGAGATTATATTCCACTTTCGGCACCATGATTACTAATCAAGATTTATCAATAAAATGCTGGTCTTATCCTGAAGAAAAAATACACTATTTAGATAAGGGAGCAATTAATATAGAAATTACTAATAACACGGATTCGACAATTATTATTGAAAAAATTAAAGTAAAATTAAACACTGAAGAAAATTTATCTGTTTATCATCCTAAATATTCCGACCCAAAATTTTCTATTAAATCACATAATGTACATCCAAGAATTGAGATTCCATTTATTGCCAAACTTGCGTTAAAAGAAGGAACAAACGCCTACAAGGTGGAAATAACGTACACAAAAAATTCTAAAAGGACAACTGTGGAAGATCCAACTTTTCAATATCTGCTACTTAGACCAATTAGACCTGTAATTGATCATTTTTTTATAAGTCATAAAGATCCTGACGATACCCCTGTTGCAGAAAATATGGATCAATATCTTCAAAAAATTGGTTTTAAGGGATTTTTAGCAGAAATTGAAAAAAGACCCGGTTTCGATATTTGGAAAAATAAAATCTTTCCCGGAATCGATATTTGTGTTGCTTTAATTATACTTTGGACTATCAATGCTAAAAAGAATTCAAAAAATATTTTGAAAGAAATGAAATATGCAAAAAAAATGAAAAAAAAAGTAATATTGATTTGCCAAGATGGAGTTAGTTTACCAAAGGCATTTCCAAAATATACTGAATTTGTAACATTACCAAAAAAATTCAAAGAAAAGGATCTAATCGCTGTGGTAGAATCCATTGAAAATGCCTATAGGACTGGGTTATATCACCAAGATATTCTTGAAGACTGAACTCAACTCATGAAAAAATGGATAATTTTTGTTCCAATTATTGTAATTTTGGTTTTATTTGGAATTGCTATCTACCAAATTCAAACCTATGAACAAATAATTATTCCAGACAATGTTAAAAACACATTACAACAAAATATCGAAGATGGATTTTATGAGGGTATAATAATTGGCACTGTTGATCAATATAATACAGAATTCTTTGCATTAGGAAACATCTCTTCTGAATCAATCATGCCTATTGATAAAAACACAAAATTTGAGATTGCCTCAATAAGTAAATTATTTACTGCTACTCTATTGGCCGATTTAGTTTCAACAAGCCGAGTTAATATCAGTGATTCTATTACGAAATTTCTTCCTTCAAATACCAATATTAGTGAAGAAAATGAAAATATAACATTAGAACAATTGGTAACTCATACATCTGGTTTACCTAGACTTCCAGAAAATCAAACTAATACTTGGAGAGAGTTTTACAGTACATATGACTCAGTTCAATTAATACAATCTTTATCAATGCACTCATCAAATAGTTCAAAGTATTCTTACTCAAATTTTGGTTATACACTACTTGGTTATGCATTAGAGAATGTTTTTGACCAATCATTACAGAATGAAGTTGATGTTAAAATACTAAATGAATTCGGAATGAGTAATACAACAATCACTAACATTGATGATAAATCTGAGAATTTTGCTTTAGGACATAAGAATGGCGAGCCAACCAAAGATATTCAATGGAAGGCTCCATTAGGGGCAGGAGGATATCATTCTACAGCTAATGATCTTGTAACCTTTTTGTCTGTAAATCTAGGAATAGACGAACCAACACCTGAATTTGTAAAACTAACTCACCAACCTTACTATAATGTGACAAATGAATTTGCCGAACATCAAAGTCAAAGTGGTTTAGGATGGAAAATTTCTACATGCCCTGGAACAAAAGTACTATGGCATGATGGAGGAACTGATGGGTATAGAGCATTTTTGGGATTTGAACCTAACAAAAAATGGGGGGTTGTTGTATTAACAAACTCTGAAACAGAAGTGGAACATATTGGGCTTCATTTGCTCCATAATTCTACTTTTGATATGAGAGAGTTTAATCTGGATAAAACCTATCTTGATTACAATGAAGTTTTGGGTACTTATCAAATGCATAACTATACAATAAAAATTGAAAAAACTGGAAATCAGTTCTTTGCTAAAATTAATGAACAACCTAAAAAGAAAATTTATCCTGAATCTGATACAAAATTCTTTTTTACTGATGAGTATTCTTTTTTAGAATTTGAACGAAATGAAATGGGTGTAATTAAAGGAATTAATTTTCATAAATTTGATCATGAGTATGAGTTAACATTCCAATACTGCTCTAGAACAAGTTGGGAGCCGGGCACTAAAATCTCATAAAACCCTCAATGATAATTATTGACTAAAACTAATAGAATAATGGTGAAATCATGTGACAAATAGATTCAAGAGCCCACTAATTCATGGTTTAATTGTTGCTGATCACTTAATTTTGAAAAAAGTAATATCATATTCAGGATGCCAGTTAGGATCTTCTTTTCTAATCTCATCGATGCACCATGACAGTGTTTCTTCCTTCGTTTTTCCCTTAGCTAGATCGTGTCTTCTACGTCTATTATAGTAATGCCGTAACCATCCATGCATACGTCCGTAACTACTTGGAATGTGTTTCAATTCTTCTTTTACTATATCAGTCATTTCTTGTTGGTTCATGTAAACAATAATTATGGCTTTGATTTATTTAACAATGGTTATAGGATTATTCAGAATTTGAAACGGGTCTAAAATAATCCCAAAAAAGGGGCGGGTCTTAAAAGACTCGGACAATATTGTATTGTATCTTGGTAGATTCACAGTTAAACTATACTTTTCAGTTTAATTTTCTACGATAAATTGATGAATAGAAATCAGAGAATAATCTACGAGTTTTTCCATTGAATATAGATTCAAGTTCTTTCCAAGTCTAAGATCTGATTTATCTAAAAGTAATATCATATTAAGCTACGAAATTCAAAATCATTTTACTTGTTTGTGGGGTTGTAGGGATTTTCTTAGTTTCAATAAATGATGTTGCTGCTCAAACCTATAGAACTCATGATGTAACTGTGTCTGGAGAAATTTTTGCAGTCAAGATTCCAGTACTTGGAACATTAAGAATCATTATGGAGTATTCAATTGATTTTGAAATACAAAAACCATCATCAATTGAAGCAGGAAATTCAGCTACAGTTTCAATTCTTCCTAGAACTGGAACTTTATACACTACATTTTTTTTGGATAATTCCGACCTAGGTACAATAACAAGTGGAATAGATTTGGGTCAAAAAAAGTCAATTCCACTAGTGGCGGCAGCAGGTGCAGACATTCATGTTTTTGCATTACCAACAGCTAATATTCAATCAAGTGTTACAGGACCAGCAACAATTTCACCACGATCGGCAAACATGGATTCTATACGAGTTCAAGATTTCCAAGTCCGTGTACAAGACAATATTGGCACTAGTAACCAAATTCAAGTTAAATTTCCTGTAACACTGTATGTTGCTGCAAGTGGTGGAGTAGATTTGATTTTAACAGAATATGATCTTGATCCAGTTTTAGTTCCTCTAACAGCAAAAACATTAACTGAAACTATTTCAATTTATAAAAATTACAATACTCAGTTATTCCTACAAGTCTCAGATAGTTCAAGATCAGGATACATCAAAGTTTATCCACAATTAACAACAACATCTGGTCAAACAGTTCAATCCTCAGACATTTCCATTTATGTTGATGGTAAGTATACCACAAAAGTTAGAGCAAATAGCTGGTCTAGCGATATCTATACTGATTCAGGCAGACACAATATTGAAGCTAGATTTTCAGAAACAATTAGCTCAAGTAATAGTGCAATAACTTACAAATCTTCAAGTCAAATGCAAAGCTTTAACGTAAAAGCACCTCCTCCAACTCCCACTCAAACACCACAAACTACAAAATCCGATCTACCATGTGATCCTGGTACCCACGAGGAGAACGGACTATGTGTTCCAGATAATGGTGGAGGATGTCTCATTGCAACTGCAACATATGGTTCTGAGTTAGCTCCTCAAGTGCAAATGCTAAGAGAAATCAGAGATAATTCATTATTGCAAACTCAATCAGGTCAATCCTTTATGCAAGGATTCAACTGGTTCTACTATTCATTTAGTCCAGCAGTAGCTGATTATGAAAGACAAAATCCTGTATTCAAAGAAGCAGTAAAACTAACAATTACTCCTCTTTTAGCCTCACTTTCTCTGCTAAACTATGTTGATTTGGATTCTGAAGAATCTGTTCTAGGATATGGAATTGGAATTATTCTAATGAATGTTGGAATGTATTTTGTAGCTCCTATAGTAGTTGTTTCAAAATTTTTCCATTCTTATCATAACCTAAAAATTATTCCTAGCTAGATCTTTTTGTACATGAAAAGCTAAACAAAGTCATGCCCTTAACAATTCCTCAAGATTTGTATCCTGGTGCAGAATTTCTTGCAAAATCAAGAATTATTGCTGAATACATGGAACATACAGTTTCAGCATTTCATCCAAATTTTCCAGATATTCTAGATTTGGTTAATTATTTACAAAATTTCAATACTCATGAAGATGCAGAAGCATTTTTAGAAACTGGTAAACAGTTTTTCCTAATACATAATGTTCAAGATATATCTATCAAAACTATTATGCTAATTGCTGCAGTTGAAAAAAATACCACAACAAATTATGTTGATCCACTTTCATGGATGAATTCTAATACAAATATCAGAAATACTGCTCTAGCTATTGATGAGTCTGATAAAGAAAGAATTCTAAAAGAAGGAATAAGAAAACTTTCTGAAGAGTTTAACCAAACTTATGGAGCTGCAAATAATTTTACAAATTTTGTTGAACAATATTTTTCAGATGAAGACAAAATAAAATTTGTAATGGGGTTTTCTTTTGAATATGAAAATGCTGTGCAAAGTTATACAACTAGATGGCCACAATGTCCTACAGTTACAAACGTTAATGAATTAACAAACAAAGGATACACAGTAGAACGAGCTTTTCTTCCAAAATGTTATGATTGGAAAAGGTGTGAAGCAACAAAAACTCAATGTCATCCTGATCAAGGATGTTTACTTCAAGAAGATCCTGCATACAACAAAAAACATGTAAGAAAAATTGCAAAGTTCCTATATAATATTAGAAGTCAGATAGTTCACAATGCCAAAGACATACCTCTGGTATCAGAAGACACGCCTGGAATTCGCATTTTTGGTCTAGTCGTGGTGAAAGATGAACCTGTTTATGTGCAATTATCTATTCAGGAGTTTGAAAGAATGATTAAAGATGCATTAAAGCGATTTTTTGATGCAAGAAATACCGGCAAAATATGACATTCCGTTAGGGTTTAATATAGCAAAGCAAATGTTTTGAACTCTAATACAAGATTCGGACAATATTGTATTGTATCTTGGCAGATTCGTTACAAGGGAGCCGAACTAATTGTTCAATTCCTATACAGGGAACCAAATTAAAACCAAAAATGGTGTGGGTCTTAAAAGATTCGAATTTGTTTAGTCCTGAAAATTCTTAGCCAGAAAGATCTGATTTATCTAAGACGCCGACCTTAATACTAGGTTGGGTAAGTGGGTAAAGCTTGGGCTTCCAATTATTGCTGTAGCAATTTTATCAATTACAGTTGTTTCTACAGTTGAGGCACAAGGAAAATATTCTATTCCATCATGGGTTAAAGGAATTGCAGGTTTTTGGGCTGAAGATAAAATATCTGATCAGGAATTTGGGGAAGGTCTCACATTTTTGATTGATAATCAAGTGATCAAAGTTCCGTTAATCCAAGAGCTAATTGATGAAAATACTCAACTTAAACAAGAAAATGCGGAGCTTAAAGCAAAACTAGATTTGGGAATTGATAAGTATTCTTTGTATCCTGAAGATTCTGAATATTTAGACAACGGATGTCCTGTTGGTTATCCTTACATCTGGTCAGATGGTTATTGTTATGATCAACCAGAATCAACCAGTTATGAATGCCCTACTGGTTATCCGTATGAATGGTCAGATGGTTTATGCTATAATGAACCAGAATTTTATGATAATGGATGTCCTAATGGTTATCCATACCTTTGGTCTGACGGTCTATGTTATACAATACCTGAAATAATCTATGACGAACCAGTAGAAACAACTCCAAGCTGTGATCCTTCATATCCCGATGTATGCATAGCTCCTTATCCTCCAGACTTGGATTGCGATGAGATTGGATACTCAAACTTTAGAGTCGTAGGTTATGATTCTCACGGATTTGATACTGATTATGATGGAATTGGTTGTGAAGTAGGTTCTCCTCAATCTACTGCTGAACAACCTGCAACAGAAAGTTGCGACCCATCATATCCTGATGTATGTATTCCTGTTTATCCACCTGACTTGGATTGTGGCGAAATTCCATATTCTAACTTTAGAGTAGTTGGTGATGATCCACATAGATTCGATGGAGATAAAGACGGGATTGGATGCGAATCTTAACATATTCAAACTCTTTCCTAAGATCTGATTTATCTAAAAGTTTGACCATAATATTGGATTGGGCAAAGAAGGTGATTGGTCAGATAAAAATATAGATTTGAAAAAGCTTGCAGAAAAAATAAAACAATTCTTTTACGACGATGGTTTTTCTGAGGTTCGAACAGATGTTGATCCTCATGGATCGTGGTATCAAATTCAAGCTAGAAAAACAGGTGCTTTACGAACTGTAATTAGTAGTAGAAAAGCAATTCATGTTATTATCAAAGGTGAACCAAACAAGTTCAATATTTCTGTAGGAACTGGAGAATGGGGGAAAAATTTTGCAGTAGCTGCATTATTCACTGGGGGAATTGGTTTAATCGGAATGGGTTTTAATTTAAAATTTACCAATAATCTTTGGAATTTTATTAAAGATTTGGTCATAGAACTTGAAAACTCTTACGTTGAAACGGATGAAAAAAAATCTCCAGACATTCACGATCCTTTGATAATTCTTAAACAAAGATTGGCATTGGGAGAGATTACGAAAAAAGAATACGAAAATCTAAGGTCTACTCTTGAATAGAAAAATTATATTTCTTATTGGCACAATTTTAATAATTTCATTATTTGTTCCCACAGCTTCAGCACAATCCATAGAATCTACTTTTCAACAAGCTGGTGAAGCAATAGAACAAATTACAGAAAGTATATCACAAATTCCACTTCCATTGGGAACAACCCGAGTGGAAGAATTCACTGTTTCTCCAGGGGAAGTCAGGATTTTAACGATTAATTTGAAATCTGGTGATAGAGTCGGAGGCTCTTTTGCAATATCTGGTGGGAATAACGATGTTAATTTCTGGGTAGCAGATCCTGCTGGAAGATTCATTATTTCAAAACAGGGCGTCACTGGTGGTAAAGATTTTTCATTTACAGCAAGTCGTGAAGGTCTACATCACATTAATTATGATAATTCATTTTCTATTATAACTTCAAAATACGTGAGTTTGTCGTACACGGTTGAAAGAGCTGGTGGTGGTTGTCTAATTGCTACTGCTACTTATGGTTCTGAACTTGCCCTACAAGTTCAAAAATTGCGAGAAATCAGAGACAATACTCTGCTACAAACGGATTCTGGTTCTGCTTTTATGGCAGGATTTAACGAGTTTTACTATTCATTTTCCCCAACAATAGCTGATTGGGAGCGACAAAATCCTATGTTCAAGGAAGCTGTCAAGATTACAATCACTCCATTACTTACTTCACTTTCAATTCTAAACTATGTTGATATTGATTCAGAGCCAGAAATGTTAGGTTATGGAATTGGAATTATTATGATGAATGTTGGAATGTATATTGCTATACCCACATTAGCAATTCTAGGGGTGAAAAAGTTCCTTTGAGAGGAGGAGTTTTAGCTGCTGGAATAATTCTTATGGTTATAGGTGTAGCAGCTTATCTTTATGTTCAGCAATCAGTTGCTGATTGTGGATCATTTGTTGGTCAACTTGGGAGATTATTTTCTAGTCAAATGCAAAGCCAATGTCAAATGTTGAATCTTATACAATTAGGTGGAGGAGCCCTTTTTGTTATTGGAATTGGATTGACCATTGGCGGCGCTGCAGCTAAAGGAAGGTAGGTTAATGGCTCGGAAAAAGAAACAAGATCCCAGAATAACGATTGCAATAATTGCTGCAATAGGTGCCATAGGAGCTGCATTTGTAGGCGGTCCATTCATCAATACTTTATGGGAAGATAGACCAATAGTGTATCTTTCTCTTGGGTGGGAGAACGAATATCCAAAAGAGGGATTACAAACTGACGAAATTGGATATTATGTAGATATAGTAGTTTGGAATGAGGGAAAAACTGCTGGTGAAACTATTTTTGTAGCTAGTAGCTCTGATGCACAAATACGACTTGGTAAAACAAGTTCTTGGAGTTATGAACAAAGTTTACCTTTTACAGTCCTTCCTGAGACATCCTTGCATACATATCCAATCTATGTATTACCTGAAGAAAACACAGATACCTTTAGTATTGTATTTTCAGTAGAAGAACATAACGAGGCTCCACTTTTTCAAAAGCTTACAATTTTCAGACCAACTATGTTGACTTTTGAAAATCAGGGTGGTGCCTACAAGTTAATTGAACGAGATGAAATTAACATAGTTACTGGCGAATAATGTTCTTTGATTGGGTCTATAATAAGACCAAAAAGGGTGTGGGTCTCAATAGATTCGAACCAATAAACCTCTAAATTATAACTTTTCAATTAGCTATTTAATAAAACTGCCAAATTTACATTTGATACGAACTGTTAAACGAAATACCAAAGAATTTACAAATCCAAGTTTCATTAAAGAGGTTTGAAATATGATGTTTGCGTAATTATGCTATGGCTACAGCTTATGTTTTAGTTAATTGTGATTTGGGATTTGATGCAGAAATAATTGATGAGATAAAACAGCTTGAGGATGTAAAGGAAGTCCACTGGGTTTTTGGTGCCTATGATATTCTTGCAAAGGTCGAGTCAGCTAATGTA
>JAEHKV010000076.1 GCA_016838845.1 Nitrosopumilales archaeon
CATGTTCTGAAGTTCCAATGAGGTAGAGATCTTCATCTTGAACTTTGTAAATCACATCCTCAAAATCTTCTGCAATTATTGCACCTTCCATAGATTTTTGATTAATGAGGTATGGTGGTTGTACAAGAGAATAATTTTTTTCAACAAGAAAGTCTAGTGCGAAATTTATCAGAGCCTGATTTAGTCTAACCAATTCATTTCTAAGATAATAAAATCGTGCTCCAGACACTTTTGCTGCACGCTGTAAATCAACTAAATCTAAACTGTCAGATAGATCAACATGATCCTGAATCTGAAAATCAAATTTTGGAATAACCCCCCATTTTCTAATTTCTTTATTTGAAGTGGCATCTGCTCCAATTGGAACTGATTCATGAATCAGATTTGGTATAGTACATGCAAGTTTAGCATAATTACCTTCTACTTCCTTTTGGTCTTTCTCAAATTTTTCTAGTTCTTGCAAAGAATTTGCCATTTTATTTACCAAGTCCGTGGTGCTTTCACTAGCTTTACTCTTTTTTCCAAATTCAATAGAAAACTCGTTTCTCTTTTTTCTCAATTCATCTGTTTTTATGATTAGTTCTCGTCTTTTTTTATCAGCGTTTATCAGCTCATCAAGTTCATACTCTACTCCTCTATCTTTTAACATCTGACGAATTTTGTCAGGTTCATCTCTGAGAATTTTAGGATCTAACATTATTCAATCACTTTAAGTGCTAATTGTATGTGTTCTAAAACCTCATCAACTGTGGCAATCAACTTTTTCATATCTCCTTGGCTTTGAAAATTAAAAACAAGTTTGTTATCAAAATTTTCTAGTTCCAGAGTCAAGTTTTCTGGGAAATTAACATTGTCAGGTTCGAGAGATTTCCTTACGGCTTCAGCTTTTTTATCAGAAATATTCTCAAGAGTTACTTGAACTTGACACATTAATGACATTGGCTTCTAAATAGTCCAAGAATCCATCCAATTTGTCTTTAGTTATTCTGGCTCCTGCTGCAGCATCATGTCCTCCTCCCACACCATCAAATTTTTTCGCTCCTACTCTCATTAATTTACTCAAATTCACATTAGATTTACATCCAAATGATTTTCTTGAGGAAAACTTTATTGTGTTTTCTTCACCATCTGTTCTTAATATTACAATTTTTCCTGAATTTTTTGGGGAACCTGCAATCAGAGAAGAAATCGTCCCTGTCATGGTTTCAGGAACCAATCCTTCTGCATTTACCATTACACAATTCTCACTATCTGAAATTCTCCATCTTTCATTTGCTAAAACGTTCATGTAATTTCTAATCATTTTTCTATATTCAGCAAGAATACTTTCTCCTTCTTGTAACATCTTGTTTCTATCCCCCATGCAAATTCCAATTCCTACCCCAGCTTTACTTATTCTTCCACATGAATTCAACATTGTAGCAAAATCACGTCCATCTCGCAAAAAACTTCTTTTGTCTTCTCTTGGAAAAGAGTAGGTGTATCCAATCAATTGCTGCATAATTTCAGTAGCGTCTTTGCTCCTTGCATATTCTGATATTTTCTCAACGAGGGCCCTCTTCTCATCCTCTGACAGTTCTGCTGGAACTCGCCATCTCTGTCCGTCTTTCAGATTAATCCCTGCAGAATTTATCAGAGAAAGACAAGCATCTCTATTCCAAGTAAGTCCTTCAATAAATGGCTGTGAAGTGAATGCAAGTGAATCTGGCAGCGGTCTTGTCTCTCTTCCAACTAATAGCAGGTCTAAATCCATCTCAAGTAATCCTTGCTCGTTTGCAGTTTTTGCAATTTCAAAATTTTTTCCTGTAAAGGATTTTCTCTCTCCCTGATCTTGTCTATCACCTAAAGCGGAAACAACAGCTATTGAAGAAAGATCAACGTTTCTATCGTCCAAAGAATTTACTGCGAGATATGCCATTCCTCCAGCACAAATTTCAGAACCGCCATTAATTCCATATTTCCATGCATTAATTACGCGTTCATTATCATGTTCATCTTCTGAAATCTCATGATGATCCAATACTAGCCAGTTTTCGGATAGGGTTTCATCAAGGTTTTTTGCAAAGCCACCGCCAAGGTCAGTAATTATGTGAAGATCTCGAGAGTCTTTTTTGAGATTTGAGATTACTGATTTATTCAATTCTTTTGTAGTTCTTACCGTACACTTTGCACCTTCACGAATCAATGCTTTTGTAACAATACTGCCAGAGCTTAATCCATCACAATCAATATGTGTTAAAACAAAAATTGATTTTTTTGATTTTATACAATCAGATACTTTATCAGTAAAGTAAGATAGGGATTGCTGCAGATTTTTTGACATCACTCTAGTTGAGCAACTACGGATTTATATTTCCAGTTTTTAGCAAGTTTGCCAGTTCTTTTGTAATATACTGAAAGCCTGTGAACTTTGGCTTCAATCAATTCAAGGGATCTAACATTTCTTTTATCTGCCTTGTTGGTCTTTAGGTGTTTTTGCAAACCCGCTGCTTTTTTGACAATATTATCCAAATCTTCTGGAAGTTCAGGCTTTAGTTTTTTTTCTTGTAAAATTTGCATAAGAGTTTTTTTTGTAATTGCCTTAACAAGAGGAATTGCATGTTGATCGCGAAGCTTTATGCCAATCTGACTAGGCGAAAGATCTTCTTTGGCATATTTTTCAACTAGTTCTTCTACCTGTGCTGAATTTTGAGAAACCCATGATGATCCCGAAGTAACAGGCCGAATTGAGTGCGATTTCCCATGTCTATGTGTATGTACACGTCCCATGACATGCGTGGCTTGGGAACAAAATTAAACGTTACTTGATCTATTAAAAATATCAAAATTGATACTAAAAAGAAAAGTTAAATATCAACATAGGTTCTTCTGAACAGGTAAATGCTATGAATAAGACACTAATTGCGAGTATTCTTGCGATATCTGTTGTAGGTTTCTATGGAACGGTAGGATTTGCATTTGCTCAATATATGGGCAATGTTGGTGCAGGCGGTGAAACCGGTGCTTCAACACTTGAAGAGACCCTTCAACTTGCAAGAGATAGAGTGAATTATGCTGAAGCAAATCCAGCAAGTGGTTCAGGTACACCATATCTCGATGCAGGTGGCATACTTGGCTCTACCATAATTGCAGGAGCAATCTTTGGCGGTATGGCAGGAGCTCTCATCTTCAAAGGAATGCGAGGCAAATACGCTGCACAAGGAAGAGGCTAAGCAAAACAACCACACTTATTTTATTATAATTTTCTATTTGTAATGCGATCTAAACTATCTGAGAATCGCAGAAATGTATATATCGCACGAGCATTGTTCTGATAAACAATGATACCTATCGTAGGAATATTCCTAAATCTTCTGTCAACAGTTACAGGACAGTTAGGACCAAACTATGATCCATTATTCTTCGATGTAATGACTTACATCTTTGGCACGATTATGTTTACGGTTTTCCTTCTAGCAGTTATATCATTTTGGCTTCGTGTTCATGGCTGGTCATACAAAGACAACCGTGAGAGATGGGTTGATGAATTGGACACACACTTTGAAAGAGAAGGTATTGGTCTAATTCCAGACAACGGAAAATACTGGTAAAACATTTCTTTTCATTATTTTTACTTTGGTTTAGTATCAACTATAATGTAGATTTAAAATTCAACAAACATATCTCAAATTTCAGGTGGCAAAAAGTCAGTCTCTTTTGATTCATCATATGCCTTAGAAGTAAACTCTGCTCTGTAATTATCGCCATCCACCAATGGAGTGTTTATGTAAAGATTAGATTCAATCCCATTTACCAAAATTCTAGACTTTGATTGATCCATATCTCTCATTGGAAAACCACCTTCATGAAAGGTTGTCCAAGTCCAAAAAAAGTGACCTATCTCAAATGGATATTCTTCTTCCCATTCTGCATATATCGTACCATCATTAGACAAGGTATAGAGAGAATGAGTACATCTTTCAGCAATCCCAATATTAGCTGGAATTTCAGCCTTCTGACCATCTACATACAATTCTAATGTTGCTGAAATTTTGTAGGGAGTTTCCCTATCATCAATACAGACCTTAAGAGGATTATCCAAATTAAACCATTGTTGAACAAATATGCTTGTCACACCAACGGAAATTCCAATAGCCGCAGTAATAGCTAGAAATTTTAAAGTCTTTTTTCTTTTGTAAGGATCCCCCATCCCAGGCCAAAGCATAGCATATCTTTTAGCGAATTACTTAAAGTCGTTTCTATAAATCACTCATCCATTATTTCCAAAGTATCAAACTGATCCTGATGGTCAGCCAAAAAATAGGTTATCTCATCAGAATCAATTTCTAGCCATTCTGATTCTCCCCCATAAGCCAGGTAATCCTCAACAAAAAGGTCATCTGGGCCAGTAAATCGAACTATCATTCGCTCTTTTTTTGGAACAAAACCAATTGGGAGTTTTAGGATTTTGCCCCTCATCTCATTTTGGATATTAATTTTGAACTCTCTATTCTTATATTGGACTTGACCAAAAAAATAGCTCTGATTAATGTTAAGTCGGATTACCTTGAAACTGAATACCATTCATTTGTAATTGGCGCATGTTCAAGATAAAATTTAATTCATAAATTATGAAAATAACGTAAACAGTCAAACTGAAGAAAATGAAAAGTTGGGAATTTTAGATTACTTGCCAGGGTCGTGTCGCAAATGTAATGACATACCCAACACCAATTATGATTGATTGATATGCAATGTTGGTATATGGAATTGGTTTGAGAATGAACTCACCATCTACAACAACTGTCTGTCCTGGACCCAATCCTGGGCCAACACTTGCAACGTTGAGCTGAGTGTGAACGTGATAAACTCCTGGCTCAAGTGCCTTTGCAGATAATGAATATGCGATTACCGAATTTCCTTCAATATCAAACACGTTTCCAGGCGGATCTCTTGCGAGCATTTCCCATCTGTTACCTGCGTTTGTTGATTCAGAAAAGATTGAAAGCCACGCTCTCATATCTCTCTCTACAAGGCTTACCAAGTTTCCATTGACAGTTAGAATCTCACCAGTTTGTAGTGATTGTCGGTTAAACGTCTCATCTTCAATTCTTACGAAACGACTCTGTAGTTGTGCTTGGACACCATGTGCTTCGGCAGTAGGAAGTAAATATTCAACCCAGTTGAAACCAATTGTTCCAAGGGCTAATATCACGCCAAGTGCAATTACAGTTAGTTTTTTATCGACCATAGTTATCCCATTAATTAACCAAAAAGGTAACAACCATCGTTATATGTTTTACCTTGCTTCTGAGGATCAAGAACATGATCTTAATGATTAACATCAATGATTAGCATTGAAATTTGATTTTTAGATCTAGAAATTTTATGATTATTTTCTTAATTTTTGATAAAAAAGTTATAAAATTAACCATTAGAATATAAGAAATTACAATAAATTTCCTTTATTTCGAGCTCTTCCTTTATATTTCAAAAAACAAGTACTAATCTATGGCACAAATGCCGGCACTAATTCCAAAAGAAGTCGAGATTCAAAGACTGAAAAAAATCTGGCTAATGATTATCGCTTTGGGATCAATTGCTGCATCGGTCGAAGTCGACAACTTTGTTGACGGTTCTCTACATCAAACATCTATCAGAGATAGTGCATTCACACCAGCACACTGGTGGCTATATTCTCACTTTGTGGCTCTGCCAATAGGTTGGGGTATGGCTGCAGTCTATGATAGGAGAGTACCAATTCTTAGAGGTCCAAACAATTCAATGAACACTGGCTTGAAGATGACCATCCTTGGTTACCTTGCAACAATGTTCACTATTGGAGTCAATGAGATGTGGCACTTTTGG
>JAEHKV010000077.1 GCA_016838845.1 Nitrosopumilales archaeon
TACCTTTTCTTCTAGTGGCATTCCCCTGGTGTGAATCGTTAGAACTTCGAGTCTTCCTTTGTCATCTGGTATACCAATCTCGATCTCTCTGTCGAATCTTCCCGGTCTACGTAGAGCTGGGTCTATAGAATCTGGTCTATTTGTTGCAGCTATTACAACAACCTTACCACGACTCTTCATTCCGTCCATTAATGATAGTAACTGTGCAACGATTCTCTTTTCTACCTCACCGGTGACTTCATCCCTTTTTGGTGCGATGGAATCGATCTCGTCTATGAAAACAATGCTTGGTGCATTTTCTTCAGCCTGTTTGAAGATCTCTCTGAGTCTTTCCTCAGATTCACCATAGTATTTACCCATGATTTCTGGGCCACTTAATGAGATGAAATGAGCGTTTGTTTCGCCGGCAACGGCCTTTGCTAGAAGAGTTTTACCTGTTCCAGGAGGCCCATATAAGAGAACGCCTTTTGGTGCTTCCACGCCTATCTTCTCGAACAATTCTGGGTGTCGCATTGGCAATTCTACCATTTCCCGAATCTTTTGAACCTCATTCTTCAATCCACCAAGATCATCGTAAGTCATTCTTGGATGTGATGCATCGATTGCTTTGGTCATTGAACCAAGTTTGAAGATTGTTTGTTCTGTAACTATAACTGGTTTAGCTGGTTTTGTGTTAGTAACGACGAATTGGATCTTACCACCCATCTGTATTCCTAGAGTGATGGTGTCACCAGTTGTGAAGACGTGATTAAGAAAGTTTTGAGCCATGTATTGTTGTAATCCTTCAGCTTGGATGTTTTGTGTTGGTGATAATACTATCTGTTCCGCAGCTGCAGCTTCTACAGCTTTGACTTTAATTTTATCACCAATGCCAGCACCAATGTTTTGTCTTGTGGTGCCATCTATCTTTATAATTCCAGAACCATACTCCTCTGGGGAACCGGGCCAAAGCTTTACATGAGTTTTTTTGTTATAAGTTAATTCTAGTATCTGACCAGTATTCCATTTGATATCTTCAATAATTTTTGGATCTACAATCGCTCTGCCGTTCCCAACATGTTGCTGGGGAATTTCTTCAATCCTTAATTCTAATTCGCTCATTCATATCACCATCTCATCTTCAAATTCTTGATTGTTCCAAATCTTATTACAAGTAAAACATTTCACGTGATTGGCATCAATTCTTCGAATTTCAAAATGTTGCTTGCATAATACTCTGCACTTTTCGCTCATTCATATCACCATAAAAAAGATGGGGTTTATTCAACCTCCACGGTTTTACCTGTTGGTTTTTCTTCGATCTGCTTGAATATGATTTCAAGAATGCCGTTCTTGTATGATGCCTTTACAGAATTTTCGTCAACTTTATGTTGTATGGGAACCTTTACGTGATATTTTTTATCACCATTTTCTGCGTCAATGTTTACAATTTTTCCATCAACTACTATCTTGACGTCCTTCTTTTCTACTCCGGGCATCTCTGCAACCAGTTTTACTATTTTCTCTTTGTCATCCACTAGAGTATCCACAAGGGGCTCTCTGGTGTCTGATTTTGGAGATAGTTCTGGTTTTGCATTTCCATACTGTTTCACTACAGGCTTGCCGTCAGGGCCAACGGTCATCGTATAACCGTAACAGAATGGTCCAGTACAACCTGTTGATTTGACACCCTCAAAGAGGTCATCCAGATTTACGGATCTGAACATACTTTTGAAGAATCTATCAAATTCGTCATCAAATAACATTTGTCATAAACACCTATACTATGTAATATATATGACATTATATAAGTATATAGCTAGATTGTAAGGCTACTTACACAATTCTATTATACATGACATTATATAATGATATTCATGAGGCTAGCAGGCATGTCCGTTCCTGAGGTTGTGCGGGAGATAATCACTAGAAATCGATCGGTTTACGACTGCATCAAGATGGATTTGATCAACTATACGGCTTTGGCTGTGAAGATTCAGCCCGATGTGGAAAAGATCCTGGGAGGCCCAGCCAACCTGAATACTATCGTAGTTGCGATTAAGCGATATGCCGACTCGTTTGAGGCTAAGGAATCAATCAAAGAGGACCCCGTTCTACAGAATGCTCGTCTTACTGTGACTGATGGTATAATGGACGTTCGTATACCCAAAGAAAGCTTTAGAATTGCAGAATCTTCGGCTCTGTTTGATAAATTTTCTAAAATTGACCCCGATTATGAGTTTTTTAGAATAGCTGATTCGTTTCGTTTCTTGACGGAGGATATAGCTGATGTAAGAAAGCTTTTCGAATCATTACCAAATATTCAAACAAGCTCCAAACTAACTAGAATTAGTATTGGTATTCCTTCTAATCAAAATCGTTCTGATGTTGGTTCGTATGTAGCTGATCTGTTACACGGTAATGGAATAGAATGGCAAGATGCATATTTTTCTAGAGATAAAATGATCATTACATTGAATACCGATGATGCAGCTCGAGCTTATGACGTATTACGCTCTGAAATTTCTAGGTAAAACAAGTATTCTATAATTTAGATAAAAAAGGGGAAAGAAGAGTTTATCGTCTTCTTCTTTTTGCTGGTGATCGTCTTTTTGCTGGTGATCGTCTTTTTGCTGGTGATCGTCTTCGTGCTGGTGCTTTTCGTTTTGTTTTTGAACCTGCACGACGTTTTCGTCTTGCTGCTGATCTTTTTCTTGTTGCAGCTTTATTGGCTGCATTTCTTTTTCGCGTACGAGCTGCTTTTCTTGCGGCTGCACGACGTTTTGCTGATACCATTACAAAAATTGTTTTATGACTAGTATAAAAAGTGTCGTACTTTAACAAAAATGCGTTGTAATACCACATTTTACAAAAAAAATATAAAAAATTTTCTTTAACATGTTTTTGACGTCGTAAATGTTGTTGTTTGTATGTATTGACAACCATTAACATGCATTGTTTGTACATTTACAATAAAATTTACGTCGTAGAACGTATAGAATGTGTTTTGTAGCTGATTTGTACTGTGTTTTCAATTACTTTAGTGTCTATTCGTCTATTGGATGCGTTTCAATAGAACTTTTAATTTGGTCCAATAGATGCATGTCGTCTAAATATTTCACAATTGCTGTCTTTATCAGATCATTTTTGCTTCCAAAAATTCCTTCATCTACAGTTGCCTGAATTATTCTATCTATTCTACTGGAAAGCTTGAAGCGATAATCTACAACATCCATTGCTTACCATTTTTTCTGTGAGATATAAGTTATCCCCTTATTATCCCCTAAAAAGGGATAATAGTGGGCATATAATGGGATAATGTGGGTAGATCCTGAAAATTCTTAATGTAAAGCCTGAATTCTAGAAACTATATCGCCTCTTACCAACATTCTAGCATGATATTCACAGACTCGCCAAATAGCTCTACAAACAGGTCTTCTACGCTTTCCATAAACAAAAAAGTATTCTATTATGACCATATGGCCTTCGTAATCACAATTTTGCATCGCACACAAGACCAAGTGGTTCATTGGAATACTAAACCATAAAAGACGTGGTTATAGTGTAAAGCGATCTGAAAAATTCTTAATTCTTAGAATATGATATGATTTGAGTTGAGAAAATTAATAATGTCTCTAGTTGTGATAGCAACAATTTTTCTTACATCATCAGTTATACAAAATGAAGCTACCGGAGAACAGGCTTCAGGAAAACCAGCATGGGAGATTCTTTCTCCAAAAGTTTGTGGCGATAAATTGTGCTCTGAAGTTGAACAAGGATCTCATCTTGGATATATCGGCGTGGAATCATACAGGGTGGAAACCGTCGCAGAAAATCTCGAGGTTCCTTGGAGTATAGCATTCGCACCAGATGGAAGAATCTTTGTAACGGAACGGATAGGCAACCTAAGAGTAATAGAAAATGGAATTCTAAATCCAGAACCGATAAAGATTCTTAATGTTGGTGGATTTGAAGGCGGGCTTTTAGGAATTGCATTAGATCCTAATTTCGAAGAAAATCATTACATCTATCTGTATTATACCTACAACGATTTCCTAAGTACATACAACAAACTTTCGCGTTTCACAGAATCAAACAACCAGTTATCAGAGGAATTAATTCTGCTAGATAAAATTTCAGGTGGACCATTTCATGATGGAGGTAGGATAAAGTTCGGTCCTGATGGAAAGCTCTACATCACGACCGGTGAAGCTGGAATACCAGACATGGCACAGGATCTAAATTCACTCGGCGGAAAAATTCTAAGAATAAATTCAGATGGAACGATACCCGATGATAATCCATTTGAAAATTCACCAATCTATTCCTACGGACATAGAAATCCACAAGGACTTGACTGGGATCCAGTTACCGGCAAGTTAGTAATATCAGAACACGGTTCGTCTGCACATGATGAAGTAAATGTTATTGAGCCCGGAAAAAATTATGGATGGCCTGAAGTTGTTGGCGATGAAACCGATCCAAATTATCAAAGTCCTTTGTTGCACACCGGTGATGAAACATGGGCTCCTTCCGGTGCTAGTTTCTATGATTCAGATAACATTGAACAATGGAAGAATAAGTTTTTCATTGCAACGTTACGAGGAAATCATCTCAGAATGTTAGACCTGGACATAGAAAGTAATGAAGTGTTATCCAGTATAGCATTATTCCAGGGGGAATTTGGAAGGTTACGTGATGCAAGTGTTGGTCCAGATGGGAATCTCTACATCCTAACAAGTAATCAGGATGGAAGAGGTTCACCAGTACCAACTGATGATAGGATTTTGCGCATCGTTCCGTTACAAATCGTACCAGATGATTTGTTATCACCACTAAAACAATTCAAGAGTGGAATAGACCCAACAGAGATACAATGCAAAGAGGGATTACAGCTAATAATCAAGAAGAATAATTCTCCAGCTTGTGTTAGAATGGATACTGCGATAAAGCTTGAAGAGAGGGGTTGGGGCGTAATGCCTCCATGGTTATAGTGTAAAGCGATCTGAAAAATTAACTTAGAAAAGTAGTAATTTTACTGGAATTACTATTCCAAGTGAAACTCCCGCTCCTGCGAATGTATAAAGGATGTCCATTACATCAAATTTTCCTTTAAAATAATCGGAAATTTCTTTTCCAATTCCATAGATGAAGCCAAATGAAACCAAAGGAAGATACACTAACCCAAAAAGTGATAGTAGTAAACCTGCGACAAAATGTTGTTGTTTGTCTTTAGCAATTCTTACCACGAAACTGAAAGATGGTAAAGTTTCTTTTAAAGTCATTTAAAATATTTGTCGTCTGAAAATAGTCAGTATGAATAAATATTAGCGTCAGTTAGTTTTTGCATGTCAAGTATGAAATGCGTATCGTGTGGAATTGGATTCTTTTCCCCTACAGGTTCAGACAAGTGTTCTAAATGTGCAAGTAAAGAATCACAGCAAACCGAATCAGGTCATGATTCTTGTGGTTGTGGCCATAGCCACTAAAATGGTGGATAGAGCTTAGTAAAGGATCAGCTTTTCTTCTCTGGCCCCCTTTTCTCATCACCCCAAGAATACGCAAAGATGAATCTGATAAACAGTATCCACAGACGAGTCGTAGAGTATCAAATCAAGCAACTAAAGAACGAACTCGCTAAATTCGAGGAATAATTCTTCATCTATTTTCATTTTTATTAAATTGGGTCTTTAACTAGAAAAAAAATAAAGAAAAAAGTAAGCGTCGTTGTTTTGCAGGAGGTTATTTTCTTACTTTCTTCTTATGTGCACTAACTGCTGGACGGCGAGACCCAACGATAGTAGGGTGAAGGCGATTGGAAATACTCCGCTCGTTAATGTGGGTATTATGCCCATTGGGTTTGCGTTGTTGGAGTATAACGCTAGTGCTACTGGTAGTGCGACCAGGGTAATTGGCATCTTGTATCGTGAGATACTCGAGACACCTTTGTTATTTCTTAATTCTTGTGTCATTGTGAAGTGTGGGAACCCTTGGATCTATATCAAAGGGACTAAACTTTTCATGTCATTCTAGTTCAAAAGCTAAACTTTTTCACTAGAATAGTTCAGAATGTGAACACCCAAGCATTTTGTCTCATATGGGATTACTCACTATGATAGATGAGCTCGACAGAAAAATCCTAAACATGCTCATAGCGGACGGACGCCAGTCAAATAGAGTAATCACACGAAAGCTGGTAGAGGAAGGAACCCGCATCTCGGAAAGAGGTCTGGGTAAACGAATCGAAAAGCTAGAACGACAGGGAGTCATCACCGGTTATACAGCAATAGTTGACATGAAAAAGGTCGACATGGGCGTACCAAGACTGGTCACCGTAAAATTATCGTCACCAAAAAACTTTGTAGAACGACTAGAAGACATGAAACAATATCTCAAGAACGCACCATTCTGTGATTTCTCTGCACGTTCCGATGGAGGATTCGATTGGATAGAACTAAAGTTCTTCAATTCTACCGAACAAGCTAACAAAGAAGCTGATCTATACCGAACATGGTTCGGTGATATAATAGAGGATTATCGTTCTTACGACCTGGATGTTTACAAGTTTGGTTGGCAGCTATTCCAAGAGGAAGATTTCAATAATTTCATTCATGCAATGCAAAGAAAATCAGAACAAAAACCAATGATAGAGGTGCAACACTAATGTGTACAATAGAAATTTCTGAAGAGAAAAAAGAAAAGCTTAACGAACGAGTAAAAAAAGCAACAAAGAAAGACAAAACGCACACATTAAAGATGCTTTAGAAGAAAAGGGTGGTAGATCTATGATCTACGATGGTATCATGACGTTCTACAGAATGTGTTCTATGGCTTTTTGAATGTCTCCGGCATCAATTACGCCGCCTTCCATCATTGCCTCGAGTAGTCTAAGAACTTTCAATTCGCCTGTAGCCCCCGAAATTGTTTGTGGAATAATCACACAAATATCAGAAACTACGACCGTAACCTGGTTGTCCTTACCATATTTCCAGGTTTTTGGTATAGCAATGTAGAAATTTCTAAAGTCATGGTTACTTAGATCTTGATATAGGATCTCAACCATTAGCAAACTAATGTACTATGGAATTAAAAGTTGTGGGGAATGAGTGATTGATGTGATGAATAGTTATGTCAAAGGTCTTTTGACTCAGACTCTTGACGCTCATACAGTTTTAAATGAACTAAAGGACAAACCAGGCGATCTAGATATTATAAAAAAACAGGTTGGAAGGGTTGAGGGAGTGCTTAAGGTATTGTGCAAGAAAATTGAGGAATTAAATTATTTTTCTGACGATTATGTAAAATTATCAAAGTCTGCCAAGTTCTATCTTGAAAATTATGATTTTTACACTGTGATTGATGCATACAAGATGTATGACGAAGATCCAGTGAGAATAAAACACATAAGAACATTAGTTATCCAAGCACTAGAAGAAAAAGATTTGGTTGAAAAAATTCAGCGAGTATTAAAGAACCAAAATTAAGTTAGTGTTCATTCAGTTCGTATCAAATGTAAATAAAAAAAAGTATAGTAGATTTATGATCTACGATGTACTTGTTTTAGGATTCCATCCATATTACTGAAATACTTGACGACCTAGAGAACCTTATGGGCAAGATTGACGAACTAGTAGAAAAGGGAAAGAGGTTATTGGAGGATACAAAATTTGAAGAGGCATTATCTTGTTTTGAACAAGCCTTACTACTAGATCAAAATAATCCAGATCTTTGGAACCACAAAGGTATTGCATTAAGAAGTATTGGAAGATATAGTGAGGCGTTAGAATGTTTTAACAGGTCTTTAGAATTAGATCCTAGAGATACAACAGCGTCATGATACTATAAAATGGACAAAAATCATTAAAGATACAGATGGGTAAGGAAGAATTAATCAATCAATTAGAAGAACAAGTAAAGCTAAACGAAGAAATGATTTCGAGTTTGAAGGAATTTTTTGGTACATATCTTTCAAATTTTCTAAAACAATATCGCAATCAAGAACAATCAAATGAAAAATTAAATAAAATTTTACAACGACAAGACGAAATTTATCAAAAGTTCCACGAATTAATGAAGGGGTGTTAAGTGGTGTCTGAAGATTCTGAAAAATTCATTCTACAATTAAAGGACAAAATCATTCACCAACAAAGAATTATCACAGTTCTACGCGAGTTTTTCTCATCAAATTCTGCATTTATCAAATTGTATAGAAAAAATTCGCCTGAATTATACCCAGAAATGAACACGCTTCTGGATAAGCAGGAAGAGATATTCCAAAAACTTGAATCTGCAATGAAAAGCTAAAATCATCCATATATGATGCAGTATTCACAATCACAGTTAGGTTGTTGATTGTTCTTTGCAAGGCATTTTTTGTGTTGGCCTGCTTGACATTGGACACAAATTTTATCCAAATTTTCTACAGATGAATATTTTTTGGATTGATCGAAACCAAACCCTCCATCCTTAGGTCCTACCATGGTATAGTAATGGATCAGCTAGTATCAAATGTTTACGTTTTTCCCCCAATAATAATATCAACAGAATAGTTTAGCTTGGTCCTAGGATTCAAATTAAGATTCCAGGGAATGAAACTAGCCATAAAGTGTTTCAAGGTTAAAACGGATATATCACGCCCAAAGTTGAGTCAAGCTAAATGGTCAGAGTTAAGAAAAGAATTGTAGTACTAGGAGGAGGCTTTGCTGGAATAGAATGTGCCAGAAAACTCGAAGTTTTATTCCGAAATGATTACTCGATAGAAATTGTTCTAGTAAGTGAAGATAATTTTCTGTTGTTTACACCATTGCTGCCGCAAGTAGCATCAGGAATGATCGAAACAAGGCATGCTATCACATCGATCAGAACTATTTTAGATCGAGCAACGTTCTATGAAGGTAGAATAAAGAATATTGATCAATATGGAAATATCGTAACTCTTTGGGGAACTACAGAAAAAAGAGGAATATCAATCCACTATGATTATCTGATTCTTGCTTTAGGAAGTCAAACGAACTTCTTTGGAATGAGTGATGTAGAACTACACGCGTATACCATGAAAACGCTGAACGATGCAGTGATGTTGCGAAACAGAATGATAGACATGTTGGAACAGGCTGAAAACGAAACCAATCCAATATTACGAAAAAGTCTCCTTACTTTTGTCATAGTTGGTGCGGGATTTGCAGGAATTGAAACTGCTGGGGAACTATTAGACTTGATATTAGATGTAAGAAAATATTACCCAAACATTCACAGAAAAGATCTTCGTGTTATAGTACTAGAGGCTCTACCAAACATTCTACCCGGTTTCAGTGATGCCTTAGCTAAATTTGCTGAAAGAAAGCTGGAACAGAAAGGTCTAGAGATAAAGCTAAAATCAGTTGTTACAAGTTTTGATGGAAACGAAGTTAAAATAAAAAAATTGAATGGAGATAGTTCCTCAGAAGCGATTCAGACCAAGACGCTAATCTGGACTGCTGGTGTCACTCCTGTTAACACCATTAAACGATCAACGTTTAAGATGGACCACGGAAAGATAATAGTAAATGATTTTCTAGAGGTGCCAGATTTTCCAGGTGTGTTTGCAATAGGAGATTGCGCAAATTTCCTAAACCCAAAAACAAAACGGCCATATGCACCAACTGCTCAATTAGCAGTAGAACAAGCTAAAACTGCTGCACACAACCTACATGCGTTAATAAAAAACAGAGAAAAAAGAAAATTTGTTTACCGTCCAAAAGGACAGATGGCAATCATTGGAAAACGAACTGGTATAGCTAATATTCTAGGAATAAATATTGCAGGTTTTTGGGCGTGGTTGATCTGGAGGAATGTTTACCTATCAAAGATTCCAAACTGGGATAAACGGTTACGTGTTTTAATAGATTGGACTCTGGATCTGTTCTTTGCAAGAGATGTTGCAAGACTAAAGTTCTTCAAGAAACCCACTGAACTAGAATACAAAGTTCTTGATGAGGTTGATGATGTTTGGTAAAATCAAAAAAGATCTCTACGTTTGACGGTGCAAAATTTTGGAAGAATGCATATGCACACGAGCGAGGAAATCTACTAAAACGAATGCAGGTACCTGAAGACCAAATCAAGATACTAGCAAACAAGCAGTACCATGAGTTACCAGCACCACTTCGATACGAGATTGAAACTAATCAAAGACTAAGATAATGATTCCTTAGAATGTTGGCTATTTTTTCTGTTTTTTTGATGTGATGTCTTTTTAGAATTGTATTGTAGTGTCTTACTGCATCATCCAGTCTTAATTTGTCTAGTGGGTGTTTCTCGTTTTGAACTCGAGTAGCGGTATCCAATTCCTCTTTAGCAAGTTCCAGATGACTTACGATTTCGGTGGAATTCATTTTTAATTCTTACCAAATCAGTATAAAAACTCGTTTAGTATCAAACGTAAATAAAATAAGAATTAAACCATTCTATGGGAAGATTTTATGCTTGCCAGAAATGTGGAGAGATTTTCGAAAGGCGAAAAAAGTCTGAACATAGGTGTAGTACTAATCCCCAATGACCAAGCCAGATTCTGATGATAAACAGGCACAGAAAAAAATTAATTGGATTTCGAGTCAGATTAGAGAAACAAGAATCCAATTGTATAGACTAAACAAAGAGCTTAGTGATGCCCTAAAAGAACAAGAAAAATTACGAAACAAAAAATAAAATCAATACTTCCAGTTATCGTCAATTCCATTCCATAATGAACGGAATGGTTTTGGATCTTTACCTATTTCCTCCTTGATTCTATTTTCTATTACAAAAAAGAAGTTTTCCAACGCGTCTATGCCACCATCATTGTATAGTTCTTTACCGATTTCAATAATTCGTTTCTTTTTTTCTTCTACTTCACTAGAACCAGGGTTTTGAAGACAGAATGTGATCAAATCGATCAGTTCCTCCTCTAGCATGAAATCCAATGTTAGAAATCGACGCATGCGCGTCTATATACTATTGTCTTTTGAAAATTCTAATCAGAATCGTTGCGGGTGCGACAAAATACATTCCAACGTTCAACAGAATCAAACTAATTCCGTACCCAAGAACAGTTTCCTCAGAATCAAGCTCTACATAGTTTAGAATGGATAGAGATGTTAACAATGGAGTGATGACAAGCTTAACAGCTTCCTTAAACAAAGGACTTTCTCTTTCCAGATCAGCTATTCCAGGACTAAATGAATAATAGAATTTGTTGAATGATTTCATAAACGTAGAGCCAGATTCTGTTTCTAACAAAGAATTATCTCGAATTTCTCGTAGCATTTGAACCTGAGGGGATAGCTCAGAACCAAATGTTGCAGTAGCAATGAGACACCCTCCGCCTTCTGTAGTTTCTTCAACAATGTTTGGTGCGGGCATTGGAATTCTTTCCGGTTGTCCCAATTCCAACAAGTCGAGGATTTCAGATCTTTGTTTAACTTCTACTTTCAGAACTTTTGCTTCTTCTGCATTAATTGGAACATCATTAGCCCCAGTTTCTAACGCAGCAATTCTATCAAGAGTTTCAAAACTTTCTTGAGTTACAATTCTGCCAAAGATGGTATATTGTTCGTCGAGAAAATTAGAATCTTTATGTACAATAAAAAATTGTGAGCTAGCACTGTTAGGATCTGCAGATCTTGCCATTGAAACAATTCCTCTGTCATGTTCAATTGTGTTAAATTCAGCTTGAATGTTGTATCCTGCATTACCGGTGCCCCATTGGCGTTGAAGATCTGATTGTTTGCTAAGTGGATCACCGCCTTGAATCATAAAGTCTTGAATTATTCTGTGGAAAATTGTATCGTCATAGAATCCCTCATTAGCTAGTTTGACAAAATTATCTACGGTTTTTGGGGCGTCGTTTGGAAAGAGTTCAATTACAATTTTGCCTAATTGAGTATGGAAAACAACCAATTTCTCACTGCTTTGAGCATTAGAGGGATTTGGGATGTTAAGAAGCAAAAATACTATAGCCACGAAGAAAAATAATTTTTTATACATAAATTCTAAAAATTTGCCTTTAATAAAAGCCCATTGTAGATATTGATTTTTAAAATGTCATTATAATTTCTGGTTATGGATTCCGATGAACATATTCTAGCACATATTCTATCAGTATGGAGGGAATCAAAAAAGTTTCTGTCCATTGGTGGAAAAGAAGGGATGCTTCTTCTAACCGATCGACATTTAATGTTTGTACCCAAAACTCAGGCAAAAATGAAGTGGTGGGGAGCAGTTAGAGAAAGACAGACGGTGTCTTTACTGAAATCAAAAAACATAATGTTACATCATGATGGTTATGGAGAGAAAAACTTGATGTTAGATTTAGAAAATAAAAAAAATGTCGAGTTGTCTTTTAATGATATTTTATCAATAAATCATAAAGAAAACGTATGGGGCAGTGTTTTGAATGTAGAATATGTTAAGAATGGAAAAAAAGAAAAATACCAATATGCGATTGCGCAGGATTGGGTAAAATATCCTGCAAAAGAACCTATGAAATACCTGAAAGTAGATTGGGAGCCATTTGTTCAATATATTAAAGACAATCAAAAATTAATTCCATAAATTGAAGACAGTTTTTGCTGTTGGAGTGGGTCCTGGATCTCCAAAATATGTAACAGAACAAGTAAAGGAAATAATTCAAAATTGTGATGTTGTAATAGGTTACAAATACACTCTAAAAACAATTGAGCAACTACTTTCAGAAAAAGAAGTGCATGAAATCACAATGCAAAACCAAGAAGAGATTTATCAAAAAATAAAAAATAACTCAGAAGGAAAAGTTTTAGTTGTACCATTTACTGGAGATGTAAATTTCTCAGAATCTGAGGTTGTAGATAGATTGATTGAAATCTTTGGAGATGTACAAATTATTCCAGGAGTTAGTTCGGTTCAGCTAGCTGCATCAAAAGCAACAATCCCACTTGATAAAGCTAAAGTAATCACTATGCACATCTCTACTTCAATCGAAGAAAAAAAAATAGAACTACAAAAGGCTTTGATTGATGGTTTTAGTGTTGTTTTAATTCCTCGTCCTTGGCCAAGTGTTCCTGAAAAACACTTTATGCCTTCAGAGGTTGCGAAATATTTGAAAAAAAATGGTTTTGATACTACAAAGTTCAAGGTCAGTGTTTTTGAGAATCTAAGTATGGATGAAGAGTCTTGTTTTGATGGATGCATAAATGACTTAGAAGGGAAAGAGTTTTCTGACTTAACTGTAATGGTGTTTAAGCAGGCTAAATTAGAATCTTATATTGATTTAAAAAATTAATTTCCTTTTTGTGTAACGCTTGGGCTTCCTAGTACTTCGGAACCAGTATCAGGAAATGAGTAAATAACAACAGTCATCCATGGATAGCCAGGATCAATAATTCTGTAGAATCCCATATCATCAAGTGTTACAGTCCATGAATCTCCTGGTTCTATAGAACCACTGTCTATTCGTCCATCAAAAGTAAAGTCACAGCCACTTCCTGCATAGCTAAATCCTTCCGGAAGATCTTCTTGTGGTGTTTCACAAATTACAATTTTGCCGGATAATACGCTACTATGTTGCCCCAATCCCGTTCCACTAACTATTCGGTGTGAGGTATCATCGTCGTTTACAAACGTAACAGTGGTTCCGGGCTCAATTGAAATTCTGTCAGGAAAGAAATATCTTGCGCGTATTGAAGAGTCCCCAGTAATAGCTTGAATTTGACGATTGATCTCTCCAAGTTCAATGTAATTTAATGCAATTGCTTGGTTAGAAGAGCCTGGTAAAATATGAATTAAAATGCCGTCGCTGGTTTCTTCTATTGAAGTTTTTTGTACCAGTGATGTACTGGTTAGTTCAGAAAGTTTAGTGATGTAAATAATTTTATGTTCCTCACCTTCGAAAGTTAATCTGCCAGTAAAACCATAGACGGCGCCTTCATCACTATTCTGAATTAATCTGCCAAAAACTCTGAAAGAGGCCTCATCACCAAAGGAGTCTTCTATAGTTCCAGAAATTCTAATAAAACGATCGTCTCGCAGAGCTGTTCCAGTTAGATCGGTCACAATAAAATCGTCTTCATTAAGTGTTACAAATCCGTCTTCGATGAGAATATTAGTTCTACTTCCAGTTTTAGCACCGGTTGTCATTGCAAAATCAATTTCAGTAGTTTTAATTGAATCATCAGTAACTGCAAAACCGCTTCCTTCTAAAATGAAAGCATTGTTTGGACCAATTTCTGCAGCAGCTTCATTCAATGATAACCCTAGGGTTAATACACCAACAATGAGTAATGAAATGGCAAAGACTATCTTCATGTTCTGATTTCTTCTTGATTTGGTTTATAATTTACTACTAAATTATTTTAGATGATTGAAATAATATGTGTCAACGCTCAAAAATTCACATTATTTTGAGGCTAGAATCCTGGTAATTGAATCTCGTTGGATATTACATAATCTTCCAATACGGCGCCCGCCACTAATAGCCCTAGTAATATTCCAATTTCTATGGCTGTTGGAATTATGGCTGGTCGAAGATTTATTTTTTTTATTATCATGAAAATTAGGATGTAACTTCTTGAAGTTCCAAGAGAATATGCAACCAATTCCATAAATCCAAAGGGGGAAGCCCAAAGTAATGCAAGCGGAGTCACTTCAGCTATCTCAGGTATTAATGAAGCAAGTGCTGCAAATGCATATCCGGTTGACCATCCTGAATAAAACCCCCAGCCTACGCCAACCCCAGGGATGAACATGACTAAAGAAAGGGCAGTGTTATGTAGAAAAATTCCAAGCGCATCAATATCTTCTAGTGTTTCTTGAAGATCAGTAAGAATTTCCATAGCAGATTCTTCATCTACCTCACTCATAGCTCCAATTTGATATGATGCGGAAAACAATCCCATAAAAATAAAGAATATAATTATGCGTTTTCTAAAACTTCTTGAGTGTTTTTGATCTCTTTCTGACACGTACTTTTTTTTCTTATATTGTATATGAGGGTGTTGGTAAGTCTAGTACGCAGATTTAATTAAAACTCTCAATATTTGTTGATAATGAATAAGGAAGTAACTCAGGTACTTAATTATGCTTTAAACAAAGGTTTCCAAATTCACCCCGATGCATTAAAAATCTTAGAAAATGTGAATGTGAAAGAATTAAAACATATTATTAAAGAAATCGTCAAAGAAAAAACTAAACAGAGCCTTTTTTTCATAAATCAAGATGATTTAGAGGGGTTCCTAGGAATTAAGGAAGATGTTAGTTTAGAAAACGAACATAGAATTTTATCGGACCCAACATCTAAGATTACTTCTGCTGAGGGGGTAAATGGATTTAATAAGTTGTTTTCAAATCGGTTTTCAAAACTCAAACAAATTGTGTCTAACCGACCAGCGGCTAAAATGTTAAAGTCAATTAATTCTGTAATTACCACCAAACTTGATAATTATGTGTATGTTTGTGGTTTGCTCTCTGAGAGAAATTCCCAACGAAGTGTTACAAAATTAAAAATTGATGATTTGACAGGTTCTATGGAAATTGTTGTTTTTGATAAAGACCTACAAAAAACCGCAAATGAGTTGCTTATAGATCAGTTTGTAATGCTTAAGGTCAAACTGAGTAAAAATGGAGGATTCTTCACAAAAGAAATCATAGTTCCAGATATTCCTGACCATTTTTCAAATAGATCTGATACAGAAACTTACGCAGTGTTCTTATCAGATCTTCATGTTGGGAACAAGTTTTTTATGGAAAAGGAATTTGATAGTTTTGTTTCTTGGTTATCAAACCCCGATCCTATTGCTAGAAAAGTTCGATTTATAATACTTGCAGGAGATGTTGTTGATGGTGTTGGTGTTTATCCAAATCAGGATAAAGAATTAGATTGTATCACAATTGAGGAACAGCTTACCAAGTTAGAAGAGGTTTTAAGTAAGATTCCAAAAAATATCAAAATTTTCATTGTTCCCGGAAATCATGATCCTGGAAGACGAGCTTTGCCCCAGCCAGCCTACCCAGAAAAATATAATCAAAATTTACGAAAACATGAAAATTTCTTTTTGGTTGGAAACCCAGCAATGATATCATTGAATGGTGTTAAGGTGTTGGTTTTCCATGGCCAAAGTATTGATGATATTGTTAAAACAACTCCAGGTTTAAGCTATGATAATCCCACTAAAGTAATGAGACAGTTATTGAAATCAAGGCATTTAAGCCCAATTTATGGAAGCCAGACCCCGATTGCACCAGAGATCGAAGATATGATGGTAATTGATGAAATCCCCGACATTTTTCATGTTGGTCATGTCCATGTTGTAGGTTTTGATATGTATCGTGGTGTTTTATTATTGAATTCTGGAACTTGGCAAAAACAGACTCCATTTCAAGCAAGTGTTGGGCTTACACCCACCCCAGGTTTGGCTGTAATTGTAAACTTGAAAACCTTTCAGGTTTACAAACAAGATTATAGAATCTAGTTTTAGATTATGTCTTCCAGAGTAAGATCTTTTTTTAGAGTTTGTTTAACGGTTTCTGGTGAAACTGTAAGTTTGAATTTTTTGGTTCTACCATGAATGCCTTGGTGCACTATTCTTCCTGAAATGATGCCGGATAGCTCTATTTCACTAAGCATTTGAGTAACTCTCCTTTGGGTGAGTTCTTTTTGCCTAACGGTTTTGCATAGATCTTTGTAGGCAGTATAGATTTCGCCTGTAGATGTACCGCTGGCCTTCATCACACCTAAAATTACTAGTTTTTCATGAAGTGGGTATGATTGTAATGCGATTGTTTCTTTATCCTCCTCCATTTTTTGTGATGCCAGTCTGATGTGTTCTTCGGTTACTTTGTCCTGTTGTTCTCTTTCAGCTATCTCTCCTGCTACACGTAAAAGATCAATTGCCCTTCTAGCATCTCCGTGTTCTCTACCAGCCATAGCAGCACATAGATTTAGGGCGGATTTATCGACAGCGCCTTCTATGAATGCGGATTGAATTCTATCTTCAAGGATTTTATGAATTTGATCTACTGAATAGTTGGTAAATACAACCTCCTCTTCCCCCAGACTGCTAATGACTCTGGGGTCAAGCCTCTCTTTGAAGGTAAGATCATTAGAAATCCCAACAAGTGTTAGAGTTCCATTTTGGAGTCTATCGTTGGCTCTGGTTAGTTGATAGAGAATGTCGTTTCCAGTTTTGGAGACTAGGTGTACTAGGAAGTCAATCTCATCTATAACAAAAACTGTGTTTTGTTTGCCTTGATCAATTGTGTGAAGAAGTCTTTTGAAGACCTCACTGATTGATAGGCCGGTGGGAGGAAGTTCCTTTTCGTTTAGCCCCAACTGTCTTCCAAAATTAATTAACAATCCATAGAGGGTTGTTTCCTCCTTTGAGTTTGCATACACTAGTTTAATTGGGAAGTTGGTTTTCTCTACCCTCTCTTGAATTTTTGATAAAATTCTTCTAACTACTAATGTTTTCCCTGTTCCTGGTTTGCCATAAACTAGTAGGTTTGAGGGCCGAAATTGTTTAAGAATTGGGATGAGTGACTGTGTGACTTTTTCCTGTTCTAAATCACGGTGGTAAATGTTGTTAGGTACGTATGTATGATGTAAAATGGTTCTATTTTTGATTAGGGATTTACCAGTTAGTGCTGCCTCTAGTAATTTGTCTATTGGGTCTAGTGTCGTTACGCTCATTTTCAGGATCAGAAATATCTATCGTGATCACTTGAACAGATCCTCTGGGTTTTTTTCACAAGGCGGATCGTTTGTGTTGACATCGATCAATCTGCACTGATCGGGCACACACCTTTGTTTCTACTCAATTAAGAATATACAGAATATGATTATAGTTTTAGTTAGTCTAAGTTTATTTTAAAAAAAATACAAAACAAAACAGTGGAAATGTTGGTGTGTGGGTTTTAGACTGTTAACAATAAGTTAACTAGTTGTTAAATAACCAACCAAAAAAGCCCATTTTGGCCCTATTATTTCCATTCCAGGCATGAATTTTCATTATTAACATAGTTAACAGCGAAATTCAACCCCCTTCTTTCCACTCTAGGCATGAAAAACCACCAAACTAAATGGTTAAAACCCCACTGATTTGTTAACAAAAAAAAACCTCATAGGCGTGGTCTAGGCGGTCAAAGTTAACAAATCATGTAGTTAACTAATATCATCGGATCCGTTCAAGTGTTAACCACAGATCCTCAACTTCACAATGGCTAAGAAAAGAATTCGTATAGATATGGAAGATGCTGACGGAGCCAAATATGATATTAAATTAGAAGGAAACGTGACAAGAGAGAAAGTTCTTAAAATCTTTGAAATGATGGATTTGATGAATATTGAACAAGGTCCGGAAACACCAAATCTTAATTCCATAGGAGGCAAAATTTGGAATATTATTGATAAACACTTTCCAGTAGGAAAATTCACCTCAAACGAAATTCTTGAAAAATATGAAGACGAGTATGAAGAACCAATAAAATTAAGCGTAATTTCGACCTACCTATCTAGATTTTCCTCTAAAGGTAAGATTGAACGCTCAAAAAAAGGCAGAGAATGGGCCTATCAAACGATTAAACTTAGTCAAAAACACAATCAGCCTAGGAAATAGTGGCCTTTCTGAGAATAACTCCATCCCCATTCAATACCACTTTAACATAATCTCCTTTCTGCACATCCATATGCCTTCTGAACTGTTTTGGTAGGGAAATAGTACCAGTAGAGGTTATTTTCACTATTACTTCATGATATTCAGAGGACATAATGAATTCATAATTATATAATATATAAAATAGTAATTTTAATAAAATTAAATTTTTAGATCAATTTAATTAAAATTTAGATTTTAAAAAACAATTAAGTCGCTGTTGGGGTTGGCGCCACACCCACTAACTTTTCTTTTCCTTTATTTGTAATTGAATAAGTATAAGGTTTCGAGTTGGTGTTTCTTTTTACATAACCATCATCAAACAATTTCTTCATTAATCTAGATGTATGCTCTCTACTTCTTCCCAATGTGATTTGAATGTCACGTGACGTCATTGGTTTACTTGTGATTAATTTCAAAACATAGTCTGTTGCATTTTGGTAACCCATGTTTGGTACACGTTGTTCTTGGGGGTCCCCCACAATCTCCTTGTGGTAAGTCCGCTCATTTTTGTTTGATGTATATTCATCCCTTTCAATTTCAGGTACAGGATGGTATAGTTTTGTGCTATAATTATCTAAATCTAGAGCATCTAAACGGATTTTCATATCAATTAACTGTCTTTCATAAAACTCTAGACGCTCAAAATGAGAAGGGTCATTCATAGAAGGTTTGAATTTCACATATGGTTTTATTTTGATGAACAGGTATAAACCAAAAACACCAATCAGGAACGCAGCTATAATTCCTAAAATTATCTCAGGATCAGGAATTTCAACTAACATCACATACATTTAGCCAATTGTGATTTATCATATTAGAACAACATAATTTCACATTTTACACTAACAAAAACATGATCATCAATCACGACAAAAACAAATAATTTTTGAATCAAATCACATATTACAAGTTTGGCGAATTAATCTATCAATCACACTAATCACTTGGTCTTCCCTCTCTGGAAAAACATCACCATCTTTTATCACAGTAACTTGTTCTGCTAGTTTAGACATCACAGCTATATCCTTAGGCAATAATACTTCAAGCCCACGAAGCAAAACAACAGAGTAAAACAAACCCACTAACTTATTCCGAGACTGGCTAACCTGCCTATAATACGCACCTTTTGTTATGTTGAACTTGTTTTCTGTTAAACCTCTACGATTTAGAATTATTTCAATTTGCCTTTCAGTAAACAATGATTTTTTAATGATTTTTCTTAAAATAGTATTAAAATTTACAATTCTATCTTCAGACAAAGCTATACAAACCTGTATACCGAAATTCTAATTAAACTTTAAAGAGTTGACTCCAAACGTCAACCATGGCCAGCACACGTGTAGAGAACTACCTTAAATCACAATTAAAGAAGAAAAATACTCTAATCTTCGTATTAATCGACTCTGAAGTCTCAAAAAATACTGATGCGGCAACCTTAGCTAAAAAAGTAGAAAAGATGGGCGCCTCGGCCATTCTGGTGGGGGGCTCGTCTGCCACTGATCAAATGGAAATGGCCAAGGCAGTTAAAACCATAAAAAAATCCATTAAAATTCCAATAATCCTTTTTCCAGGTAATATTACTGGCGTGGTTCCCGGCGCTGATGCTATTTTATTCAGTTCTCTCCTAAACTCTGAGAACCCATATTTTATCTCCCAAGCACAGGCTCTTGGTGCCCCATCCGTGTTGAAATTTGGATTAGAGCCACTACCTACAGCCTACCTAATTATTGGAGAAGGAACATCTGCGTGGTTCTTTGGTTCGGCGAGAGGCATTCCCTTTGATAAACCAAACATAGCAGCAGCTTATTCACTAGCCGCTCAATTTTTAGGCATGAGATTTGTCTATCTTGAGGCTGGCTCTGGCGCTAAATCCAACGTTAAACCAGAGATGGTAAAAACAGTCAGGAAAATTTTCAACGGTTTTCTCATTGTAGGTGGGGGAATTAAGGACGTAAAAACTGCCACAGATTTGGCTAAAGCTGGTGCCGACGCACTAGTGATTGGAACCTTTTTAGAAAGAGGAGGCAGTTTAAAAAAACTTGAACAAATAACAAAAGCAATTCAAAGAACCAAGAAGTAAGATAATAGAATGTCTCAGAATGGAGCAATTTATAGAATAAAAGATCTCGATATTCCAGATTTTTACACAAAATATTATTCGGCTCTTTCTAAGGAGACGTATGATATTTTTGGAAAGGCCGCAGAAGCCAAATCTACCCTTGTAGATTCTTCAGGAATAATTGAGCCTAAAATTGCCTTTGATTTAGCAGACCGAGTTGCAAAAATGCATGATATTGATATTGCAGAACCCCTGCGGAAACTTCTAAAAACACATGGAAAAGAGCTATCGGCACTAAATTTTTCGAAAGACATTGCATTAGGAAAATATACGCCCTCTAATTCCTCTCTGGAAGAAAAACTTGATCTAGCAGTTCGTGTTGGGCTTGCAATTGTGACGGAAGGCGTTACTATAGCTCCTCTTCAAGGAATTTCAGAGATAAAAATTAAAAAAAATAAGGACGGCTCAGAATATCTATCTGTTTCAATTGCTGGTCCTATGCGCTCAGCTGGGGGAACAGAATCTGCTGTCACAATGCTAATAGCTGATCATGTAAGAAAAGCAGTTAATCTATCAAAATATCAAGCAAACTCATTTGATGATGAAACTGGGAGATTTGTTGAAGAACTAAGAATCTATGAAAGAGAGGCCAGCAGCTTTCAATTTCATGTTATTGATGATGATATTATCAAAACAATCTCAAACCTACCAGTTGAACTTGATGGAGTTGATACAGACCCATTCGAAGTTGTTAACCATAAAAATATGTCCAGAATTAAAACCGACCGAGTTAGGGGTGGGGCACTACGTGTTTTAAATGATGGATTAATCGGCAGATCGAAAAAACTTCTGAAAAGAATCGAGCTTTACAACCTGGATGGATGGGAATGGCTCAATGATCTAAAAGGAGCTGTTCAAACAGGAGATGAAGAGGATGCAGCTGCAAAAAGGATGAGAGAGGTAATTACTGGCAGATCTGTTTTATCTATGCCGAACAAACTTGGTGGGTTCAGACTGAGATATGGCCGTGCTTGTAATTCTGGGTTCGCAGCAGTTGGGTTTCATCCAGTTTTAGCTGAGATTTTAGATCACACAATTGCTGTAGGCACTCAAGTTAAAATCGACATTCCTAGTAAAGGAGCCACCGTAGCATTTGTAGACTCGATTGAAACCCCAATCGTGCGTCTTGAAAATGGAGATGTTATTAAAATTAAGGATGTGGAACATGGAATCAAAATCAAAAATAAAATCAAAAAAATCCTTCATCTAGGCGACATTCTAATTTCATTTGGTGATTTTTTAGAAAACAACGCAAAATTAATCCCATCGGGATACGTAGAAGAATTTTGGATTGAAGAATTAAGAAAAATAATCACAGAAAAAAAACTTGACGAAGGCCACATTATTCAATTTCTTAAAAAAATTCCATCATTTGATGAAGCGGTAGAACTCTCGCTTAAATTCAACATTCCACTACACCCAAAATATCTTCATTACTGGGATCAAATCTCACTGGAAGAATTTTATGAAATTTTACAGCCATTGAATATTAATGAAAAATCTATAGAATACCCAATTTCATGTAAACCAATTTTAGAAAAACTAGGAGTACCCCATAAAACTCAAAACACAAATATCATATTGGATCAGATTGAGGCAAAAATTTTCTTTAATTTACTTTTTAGAAAACCAATTATCAAAAATAACTCACTTTCAATTCTAGAGAAAATCTCTCGAACTTCTGGAATTAAAATACGCAAAAAATTCTCAACATCAATTGGGGTAAGAATTGGTAGGCCTGAGAAAGCCGCACCAAGAGTAATGAAACCACCTGTTCACACTTTATTTCCAATTGGAGAAAAGGGAGGGCCAACCCGCGATTTACTAAAGGCATCAAACCAACCAAATTTTTATACAAACATCTTCAATCGAATCTGCAAAAAATGTAATGAACCATCTATTGGCTTTAGGTGTACAAACTGTCATGAAAAAACATCCATAGTTTATGTTTGCCCAAACTGTAGAGCAACTCTTGATTCAGATTTTTGTCAAAAATGTAAAAAAAATACATTAACCCATTCATACCAACCCTTTCCACTAAAAAAGAAACTGCTAGCAATACAAGAAAAAATTGGGATTAGAGCACATGAACCATTCAAAGGAGTAAAAGATCTAATTAACCAAAACAAAATTGCAGAACCTCTTGAAAAAGGATTGATAAGACAAAATTATGGTTTAACAGTTTTCAAAGATGGCACAGTAAGATTTGACGCAACAAATTCTCCTTTAACACACTTTAAACCATCTTGGATTGGAACGTCAATTGAGGCACTAAAAAAACTCGGTTATACTCATGATGTAAACAACGAACCAATTTCTAACACTGATCAACTTATAGAACTTCGAATGCAAGATATCATTATCCCAAAAGAAAGTGGAAAACATCTTGTAGATATTTCTAAGTATATTGATACAGAATTAGTCAAGTTTTATGGTAAATCATCTTTCTATAATGTTAGAAACACAGATGAATTAATAGGACACCTCATTATCGGTTTAGCACCACATACTTCAGTTGGTATCGTTGGGAGAATTATTGGTTACACAAACACTCATGTTTGTTTTGGAACCCCAAACTGGCATTCTGCAAAAAGACGTGATGCTGATGGCGATGCTGATTCAATCATGCTTCTGATGGATAGTTTGTTAAACTTTTCAAGACAATTTCTATCTGACAAGATAGGGGGGTTGATGGACGCACCACTCTTAATTCAACCATTAGTTTTACCACATGAATCACAACCACAGGCACACAATCTTGAGGTAACAAAGTCTTTCCCATTGGAATTTTTCGAATCAACACTATCACAAAAAATAGCCTCTGACATTACATCCGTAGAAATCATAAAATCAAGATTGGAAACAAAAGAACAATTTTCTAATTATCACTTTACCCATACAACTTCAACACTTACAACATCAAAACCACGCAGCGCGTATTCAACCCTTGGTTCAATGTTAGATAAACTGGATATGCAAATTAGAAATGCAGATCTAATAGATGCTGTAGATACAAATGAAATTGTCTCTAATGTAATCTCTACACATCTTATTCCAGACATCATGGGAAACCTAAGATCATATGCTCGACAAAGTTTTAGATGTACAGCATGTGGTAGAAGCTATAGGAGAATTCCACTTTTGCAACACTGTGTTTGTGGGAATAACCTAATTCAGACAATTACAAGAGCATCAGTTGAAAAATATCTTAAACTTGCAAAACGTTTGTCTAAAAAATACAATGTTGGGTTATATCAAAAAGGGAGAATCCAAGTTCTATCGGACGAACTAGATTTAGTTTTTGGGAAAAGTAAAGGCGATCAAGCTTTACTTACTGATTATGCTAATTAATGACTATCTTAATTTAACATACTCGTAAGCACCTAATTTTTTATCAAAACAATAATGAACTTTTTGAAAATCTTTTCTAAATGACCTAACATCGTCTTTAATTTTTTTAGGATCTTTTTTGTCAATTATTACTTGTTTAATAAACTGCGCTACATCTTGCATATCGGACTGTCCGTATCCAAGTCTAGTTAGTTCAGAAACACCTAGTCTAATTCCTCCTGGGTGGAAGTAATTACGGCCAGCTTTGATATCACCAGGAATTAATTGTCTGTTTACGATGATGTTTGCTTTTTCTAAATCAACTTCAACCTTACCTCCATCGGAATAATCTAAAACATTAACAGCAATTTGATGTGATTCTGTGAACCCCCTTTTTTCTCCTAGAACCTTAAATCCAAAACCATTTAGATATTCTCCTAAAGCTTTTGCGTTTTTAATTACTTGTTTTGCATAATCATTACCAAACTCTAAAACCTCAGCAAATGTGATTGCTTTTGCGGCCATATGATGAATGTGGTGGCTACTTGTAAGTCCAGGAAATGTTGCCTTTTTAATTACTTCAGCATGATTTTCAAAGCCTAATACAAGTCCGCCTTGAGGCCCAAACAATGTTTTATGGGTACTCATAGTCATCGTGTCTGCACCCTCCCTTAACGGATCTTGAAACCGTCCCCCCGCAATTAATCCAGCAACGTGGGCTGCGTCATAATTGATATGCATATCAAAATTTTTGAGAAAACTTGAAAGCTCCTTTACTGGGTGTGGAAATAAAAACAGAGAACCACCAAACATTGCTATCTTTGGTAACCGTCCAGCTTTATTTAGCTCCTCAACCTTTTTCTTTGTTTTATCAACGTCAATTGACATTTCTTCAGCATCAAATGGATAGAACTCAATCTCTAAACCGTGAACAAGACCAGCTGTTCCTGAATGTTCTTTTTTTCCATGAGAAATATGTCCTCCTGCAGGAATGGATGGAGCAAGCATCACGTCACCAGGATTAGAAAACGCTGAGTAAATTACAAGATTTGCAACAACACCAGAAATTGGCCTTACATCTGCAAATTCGGCTTTGAATAATTTTTGTGCAAGTTTCATACATTCGAACTCTACATCATCAATGTACACACAACCAGCATACACCCTCTCACCCGGCCAACCTTCTGCATAACGATTTCCAAAATCAGAAATGATTGCCTCTCGGACAGCTGGGCTAGGGATATTTTCGCTCGCTATTAATGGAATTGAGTTTTCAAACCATTTATGGTGATCTTTTAGTTTGGCGAAAACCCCGTCATAAGATTTTTTGTTTGATGACTCAACCATGCTCTGAAAATTAATTTTCCCAATTTAAAAACACCGCTTAAATAATTTGAGAGCGCCAAGACTTGGTTAGATATAATAAGGGAATTCGGAAATTTTTGATTTGTGAGCATTCAGAGTAAAGGAAACATGCCAATTGTTTTGTTAAAAGAGGGGACCACTGAAACAAAAGGACGTGAAGCCCAGAGAAACAATATTCAAGCTGCCAAAATCATATCTGAGATCGTTAGAACTAGCCTAGGCCCACGCGGCATGGACAAAATGCTCGTTGATTCATTGGGAGATGTAACTATTACAAATGATGGAGCAACCATTCTTAAAGAAATTGATGTACAACACCCCGCAGCTAAAATGCTCGTTGAAATTTCTAAAACTACTGATAATGAAGTAGGTGACGGTACTACCTCTGTAGTTATCTTTGCTGGCGCTCTATTAGAAAACGCTGAATCTTTGCTGAATCAAGACGTTCATCCAACCATAATTGTAGATGGTTATAGAAAGGCCGCAAAAAAGGCTGCACAACACTTACGAGACTTTGCAGTGACAGTTTCTGGAAATGATAAACCCACATTACTTAAAATTGCAGAAACTTCAATGCTAACAAAACTTGTTAGTAAGGACTCTACTCAACTAGCTGAATTAATTGTTAAATCAGTTTTGGCCGTAGCTGAAAAGGACGGCGAAAAATTTTCTATAGACATTGATGATATTAAAGTAGAGAAAAAAGCTGGCGGCTCAATTAGAGATTCTTCACTAATTCAAGGGATAGTTCTAGACAAAGAGATTGTTCATGGTGGAATGCCAAAGACAATCAATGAGGCAAAAATTGCTTTGATAAACACTGCACTAGAGATTAGTAAAACTGAGACAGATGCAAAAATCAACATCTCAAATCCGCAACAGCTGAAATTATTTCTAGATGAGGAAAATAAAATGCTCAAAAACATGGTAGACAAAGTGATAGGCTCTGGAGCAAATGTTGTTCTTTGCCAAAAAGGCGTTGATGATATGGCCCAACACTATCTGGCCAAATCCGGAATTTTGGTTGTAAGAAGAATTAAGGAAAGTGACCTTACTAAACTTGCTAAAGCAACTAGCGCTAGAATTGTAACTAATCTTGATGATTTATTTGAAAAGGATTTAGGCTCAGCAGAACTTGTTGAAGAGAGAAAGATTGAGGAAGACAGATGGGTGTTCGTTGAAGGCTGTAAACACCCAAAATCCGTCACTCTCCTTATTCGAGGGGGTTCACAAAGAGTAGTTGATGAAGTTGAAAGATCAGCTCATGATGCTATTATGGTTGTAAAAGACGTCATGGAAACTCCATTAATAGTTGCAGGAGGAGGCTCACCAGAAACTTTCACTGCTACAAAAATACGAAGTTGGGCAAAAACATTAGAAGGGAGAGAACAACTAGCTGCGGAAAAATTTGCAGACGCATTAGAATCAATTCCTTTAGCTTTAGCTGAAACCGCAGGAATGGATCCAATTGATACTTTGGCATCCTTGCGTTCTAAACAACTCAAAGGCGAACAATGGACTGGCATTGATGTAATCA
>JAEHKV010000078.1 GCA_016838845.1 Nitrosopumilales archaeon
AAAAAAATTATTCTCTTGTACAACCACCATACCTCATTAATCAAAAATCTATGGAAGGTGCAATAATTGCAGAAGATTTTGAGGATGTGATTTACAAAGTTCAAGATGAAGATCTCTACCTCATTGGAACTTCAGAACATGCAATTGCAGCAATGCATTCTGGAGAAATAATTGACGGAAAGCTTTTACCAATAAGATATGCTGGTGTTAGCCCTTGTTTTAGAAAAGAGGCGGGAGCACATGGAAAGGATCAAAAAGGAATCTTCAGAGTCCACCAGTTTGAAAAGGTTGAACAATTTGTTTTTTCAAGACCTGAAGAATCTTGGAATGAGCATGAAAGGATGATCCAAATTTCTGAAGAGTTTTATCAAAAATTAGAGATTCCTCACAAAGTAATGCTTCTCTCAAGTGGCGACATGGGAAAAATTTCTGCTAAAACATATGACATTGAAGCTTGGATGGCAGGTCAAAATGCCTATAGAGAAATTGTATCTTGTTCAAACTGCCTAGATTATCAAGCAAGACGACTCAAAATAAGATTTAGAGACAAAACAAATGAAGATACACAATTTCTTCACACACTTAATAGTACACTAGTTGCCACTTCTAGGGTTTTAGTTTCTATCATTGAAAATTTTCAAACTAAAGATGGACACATCAATGTTCCAAAAGCTTTGCAAAATTATATTGGAAAGTCTGTAATCTAGTAACATACCCTTATATTTTGGATTCAAAGTTCGTTACTAATTGGCACGAAGAAAGACACGAGTTAAGGACAAATGGCGAGAGAAACGATGGATCACTGTACTTGCTCCCGATTCTTTTAACAATGTTCCAATAGCTTATGTACCAATTACTGATGATGAAAATGCTGTTGGTAGAGTTATTGAAGTAACTCTATTTGATATTTTAAAAGGAGATCCATCACAACACCAATACAAAATTTTCTTCCAGATAAGCAAAGTACAAGGTGACAAAGCAACTACAATTTTTAAAAGATATGAGTATGCAAAAGAGTTTTTGAGAAGTCTTGTAAGACGTGGCTCTTCAAAAATAAATTTCATAACAGATGCAAAAACAAAGGACGGATATATTTTCAGATTAAAGGTAATTATACTGACTCATAGGCAACTTAACACCTCAAGAAAACATGCCCTTAGATTGATTGCAGACGATGTTATTAAAAAAACTGTGTCTCAAATGTCAATTGATCAGTTTGTACAGGCTGCTTGCTATGGTAAGATTAATTCAGATATTATGGCCGCTTCCAAGAAACTTATTAGAATTAGACATGTTGGTCTAGAAAAAGTAAAGCTAGTAAGAACCGCAGAAAAAGAGATTGCATTATTACAGGCCTAAATATTTTCAGAATGCCTAAATATCAATTAGAAAATGGATAATAAAATCCAAGTCACCATCGATATAATTATTCATGCTACAGAAGACATTTCAAAAATTTTTGATGCCTTGAATCAATTATTTGAAATTGAACAAGAGAAAATTTTAGTACAGGAGCTCAAAGGTCATTTTGATAATCCTATAACAACCTTGCATGCAAAGTTTTCCAAAAAAGATGCAAAAAAAATCGTAGGAAAAATTGTTTCTAATCTAACTGAATCACAGGAAAGAGAGCTAGTTGACAGTCTGGAACAGCGAATTCAAAATTCTACACTTCATTTAAGATTCGACAAGCAAAAGTTAGTTCAGGGAGATCTTGATTTTAGAGAAAAAGATCCAGTGAAGATAAAGATTTTCACTCCAATTTACACTAAGAGGGATGCTGTCAAAATCTTCTCTAAGCTTTTAAAAAAAACTAATTAAATTTAATAGGAAATGATGGTTAATCTTATTGGGAATGAGGAGATAAAAGCCGCTCCAGTCTGAGCTAAAGCTTTGAAGACGCCGCGACGAACTGACCCAAAAAATTTGATTTGATCTCCAAGATTATTTTAAATAGCTATTAACGAGGTGAGTGATTGTGACCGACTACGATGTAATAGTTGCTGGTGGAGGACTTGCAGGTACTGTTGCTGCTCAATCTGTTGCATATTACGCTAAACAGGGATTATCAATTCTTGTAATTGATCGTAGCCCCAAATTCATGCCGGGTAGTAAAAATGTAAGTGGATGGATTTGTGGTGATGCTGTCAGTAAAGAAACAGTTGACTATATGACTGAACATATCAAAGTTACATGGACAGAACCAGAAATTGAACACAAAGTAAAAGGTGTAATGGCATTCTCTCCAGATAGAGAAACTTCGATTCCATTTGATGGTGATGGATATATGCTCAATAGACAAAAGCTGCCTGAGCGCCAAAACGAACGGGCTGAAAAGATGGGCATTAAATTTGATTTTGAAATAAATCTAACTGGATTACTTTATGACGATGGACAGGTAAATGGAGTTCAAGGAATAGATAATCAAAATAAGCAACCCTACAAAAAAACTGCAAAGCTGGTCATTGATGCAACTGGTGTTACATCAATGCTAAGAAATCAAATTAAAAATACAGACAAAATGGAAAAAAAGATCGATCGTAAAGATGTAGAATCAACTGGTCGACATATAATGTATTTTGATAAGGGAGAGGAAGACTTGACTGAGTTTGATCCTGATTATTGTATCATTCATCTTGATCAAGATATTGCACCAGGCGGTTATGCTTGGGTTTTTCCAAAAGGAGACAACAAAGTCAACATAGGTTTAGGA
>JAEHKV010000079.1 GCA_016838845.1 Nitrosopumilales archaeon
AGATGCGACGGTGACAATACAAAATATTGTTGCCTCAATTAACCTAGGAGGAAAAATTAGCTTAGAACAAGCTGCAAGAACGTTGCCACGAAGTATGTATGAGCCAGAACAATTTCCAGGTTTGATACATAGGATGTTAGAACCGAAAACCGTAATTCTGTTGTTTGCATCTGGCAAACTAGTATGTACAGGTGGCAAAACTGAAAAGGATGTCCATCGTGCTGTAAACAATCTTCATAGTATGCTTGAGGAAAAGAACCTCATGATTTATGACTAGATTTTCATGATTGCTTAACTAGATATTTGACTTGTGCGTAAACCTTGTAAACATATCATGGAAACTGCTTTTGTTTTGATTTCATGTGAGGTGGGAACCACAGATAGAGTAACCAAAAAGCTCCAATTGATAGACGAAATAAAAGAGGCCATTCCAGTGTGGGGGTCATTTGATGTTGTTGCTAAGGTTACCGCATCAACGAAGGAGGAACTGAGGGATGCAATAAGAAAAAAGATCAGAACTACAGATAACATTAGAACAACAATGAGTCTAATGGTAACTGAAAGCCAAACATGACTAATTACCATTCTGAGAATGTGACATGAACGCAGTCCGACACTATTTATCGGAAATGATTCTAAGTATATTCTAGGTGTAACAACTATGGCTCAACAAATCGTAAGTAAGCAAAGATGTCCAAGGTGTGGAAAAAATACCATAATTACTGATAGTGAGATTGCCGAATTGATTTGTGGAAGATGTGGTTATGTGATATCTGAACGTTTAGTAGATTCTGGTCCCGAGTGGCGTTCTTTTACAGATGATAAAACCAATAAAGCTAGAACTGGGGCTGGCACATCCCTAACTATGCATGATTATGGTCTATCTACTGTAATCAATCCCATAAACAGTGATTCTGTAGGAAAACCTCTCCCTTATTCTATGAAAAAGACTTTCAAGCGTCTTAGAGTATGGGATAGTAGAAGCCACACTAATTATTCTGATGAAAAAAACATGAGACATGCGTTTAGTGAGCTTGGCAAAATGAAGGACAAGCTTGCCTTATCTGATGCTGTAATAGAAAAAACTGCATACATTTACAGAAAAGCATTAGATAAAAAACTAGTAAGAGGCAGGTCAATCACCGCACTAATAGCTGCATCATTGTATGCGGCTTGTCGTGACACAGAGACTCCCAGAACTTTGAACGATGTTACAGCAGCAATTAACATTAAAAGAAAAGAGCTGGCCCTCTCCTACAGGATGTTGGTAAAGGAACTAGGTCTTAAGATACCAGTGGTGGACTCAGTACAGTGTGTTGCCAGAATTGCCAGCAAGGTGGGACTTTCTGAAAAAACAAAACGCTATGCAGTAAAGATTCTCAAAAAAGCCAAAGAAACTGAAATGTCAGCTGGAAAAGATCCGATGGGGATGGCAGCATCTGCTCTATACATTTCAACCCTTAGGATGGGAATGAATTGCTCGCAGAAGATTATAGCTCAGGCAGCTGGTGTAACTGAGGTTACACTTCGAAACAGGTGTAAAGGTCTGAAGTTACTAGACATCACGATCTAGCGATCAAAAAGTGGGGTGATTTGAACTTAAAATATGGAGCCCACCTCCTGCATGCTCTACAGTGATTCAAACCAATAATTCAAATCAACTGAAGGGAATCAAATTAATCCCAAAAGCGGTGCGGGCCTCAATAGACTAAATCTTATATTTAGAAACGAGTTACAAATCCAAACATGGGATCAAGAAAAGAAGATCTTAAGATATGCTCAAAATGTGGTAATGCGTATTCAGTAGGTGGCCTTGTATCTAAATGCCCAGTATGTAAAGATACTTTCAGACATAACATTGATTGGTAATCTCGTATGAGTGAAAAGGAATAACCAAATCTAAGAATTTTCAGGATTATACTTCATGAAATATTTAATCTAACTTTTTTGAGTTTTATTCAATCAAACATTTTTAGAATTTCATGCCCACTTTACCACATTTTTCACATTTGTGGTTATCACAATCCATAGTCGTCAACGGTGTATTGCCTTCAATAGTTATGATGTTATTTGCTCCACACGCTTTACAAACAGTTGGATAATCCATCATAAAAATAATTCAAAGATATCTAATTATATTTGATACGAACTCTTGGGTCCAAAATTATCCCAAAAACGGTGCGGGTCTCAATAGAGTAGGGAGTTGGCCTAATTGTTCAATTCCTATACAGGGAACCAAATTAAAACCAAAAGTGGTGTGGGTCTTAACAGATTCGAACTTGTTTAATCCTGAAAATTCTTAATTCTTAGTATGCTGATGAAAAGATTGTATTTTCAGGGGTGAATTGATCATGGAAAGACTAGAAGGTAATCTGATTAAGTTTGTTGTTGGTCTTATGATTGTAGTAGTTTCATCAGGCATATTCTATTACCCTTTGCAGGATGTTACAAGCCTAAAACAACCGACGCTTTATCCAATCAGTGTTGGTTTGGGCATAATTGCTTCTGGACTTATTATGTATTATCTAATTAAATTACATGGAATTATTTTCAAGAAGAGTGAACGAGAAAGGTTCAAGCATCAAGTTCAGCAGTTTCTTGAACATTGTAGTAAAAGGTTCCTTGATTTTAGCAAGAAAAAACAGAAATTCGGATACTCTAGTCTTTGCTTTAACGGACACCACAAACAATGCAAACGAGCAAGACGATTACAACGAACTGGAGAACTATGTGAGTGTGATTGCCATGAAAATTCTTAATTCTTAGTTCTGTATAGTTTACTTGTGCGTTACAAAGTAGGGGATATGGCTCAAGCAAAAAAATGTCCTAATCCTGAATGTGATGCCGAACCCGCAACAGGACATGTAGCAGAGCCTGTGGGTGATAATTGGTTTTTTAACTGTCGTCAATGTGGTTTTGGGATAAAAGTTGATCAGCAACCAGATTAATTATCTAATAATAAACCATAATGAAAATCTCTTAAACGATTTCGTTGTAACATTATACTACAATGACAGAGCCACCTAGACCAAAAGAAGGGGATGAAATCTGTCCCATGTGTAGAAGACCAAAAAGTAAACATTCTCCCGAAGAATTACTTACATGCTCTCGTAAGATGGAAGAGTTTAAGAAAAATATTACGGGTGGGGCTGGAATTGAATGAATATTTGCAAACTGTTAATGGAACTATTAAGACGATATTAACAATTCTGAAAGTCCTTTGCACCTATTCCTAATGGTTACTTCGGTTATGTTAGCAGCTTCTGCTAAATCTCTTTGAGTTTTATTTTCTCCATTTGTTATACATGCGATATAAAGTGCAGCTCCAGCCAATCCCATAGGATTTTTTCCAGCTGAGATTTCATCTTCTTCAGCTTTTCTAAGAATTTCAATTGCATAACGTTTTGTTTTTTCGGATATCCCTATTTTGCTAGCAATTCTGGCCACGTTTTGTACTGAATCTACAACTGGCATCTTCAAGTCTAATTCCTTTACTAATAGTCTGTAATATGCAGCTAGATCTTTTTTTTTGACATTCACTGTCACGGCAATATCCTTGAGGGTTCTTGGGGTCCCGACCTCACGGCATGCGGCATATAATGCTGAACCCATCATGCCAGTTATTGATCTACCCCTTACCAATTTTTTGTCTACAGCCTTTCTGTAGATGTATGCAGCTTTTTCCACTACTGCATCAGAGAG
>JAEHKV010000080.1 GCA_016838845.1 Nitrosopumilales archaeon
ATATGGAGCCGGCATGTTTGTAAACGGCATTATCATCAGATGCTTTTTTTAGTTCTTCAAGTGCTTTGTCGGCTTCAACCTGTTCCATTTCTAATTGCTGTTTTTGTAAATGAATTGATTGAAGACTTTGTTGTGCCTGTTGCATTTTCATTAATTGTTCTTGTAACCAAGGTGGAATTTGTTGCCCAGAAGACATGATGAGTAAGAGATTGGAGTTTTCTTATATCTTTACCGATTCAATTGAATCGTAGCTGGCTTGAACCAATCGCAGTGTGGAATTTAAGTTTGCTCTCAAATGTGAAAGTTGTTTTGATTCAATAGAAATTAAAATGGAATTTTGTAAAGAAATTTTAGTTTTTGTTGGGTTTTCTGGATAAAATTTGTTGTCCGTATTTATTGATTCAAAAATTGATTTAGTTTTTTCTTTTGCATCTACCGTAATTTTTGCATTAAATTTTAATGTCATAAGCTGTGCCAGCTATTTTAAATCCACATTTTTTACAAGCCCAAATTCCAACTGCTTCTCGTCCAAATTTTTTAGAGCCACAATCAGGACATGATCTTTTGGATTTCATTTGCAAATGGATTTGAGTATATTGTTTTCTAAGTTTGATGCCATACCTTGCTCCCAAGCCCTTGAGAGATTTTCTTTTTGCCATTTTATTGACCGGCTCCTTTTGATTCTTTAAGAGTTTCCCTTATCTTTGCACCAATAGATATGGAGGTTTCTCCACATTTTACTAACTGCTCAATGGTAAAACCATCTTTCCCACCTTTTTGAAGGGCACAGATATTTCCATCAGAATTTGTAGTGATAGTAATTCTTGCGTCTAAGCAAAACCATTCATCTGCATTTGGATCTACAATAATGTGTTCACCAATTCTACCCATTGTTACTGAAGCTGGAATTGTGGTAATTGGCGCATCTGATTCTTGACCTTCGACTTTGACTGGTACATCATCCTGCATTTCCCATTTTGGAATTTTAGTTGTCAAAAGTGCAGCAGTTGTTGCATAAGAACATGCGTCGAACAGATTTCCAGCATGATCTAAAATGCTACAATCAGCAAAAATTCCAATAACTGTTTTGTCTTTTTCTAGAACGAGTTGAGTCAAATCAACCATGCCACTTTCTCGTATTCCTCTATCAACAACTCTAGCTAATTCTATTACATCCTCACCCGGAGGACCGGGTTCTGCATCAGGATGGGCAAGAGGTAAAATTTCTGCAGTGCAAATGAAAATTCCGTTATCTCCACGATCTGGAAAGGGTCTATCTAGTTGGACTTTAACGCCAGTAACAACTTCAGTATCACCCAGATGAACTCGTGCAGAACCTTCTGCTTTGGGAATCACTCCTGTTTCTATTGTTAGTTGTCTTGGTTCATCAAAAGACCTACCATCAACTCGTTTTCCTTGTTCTAGTAAATCATGAATTTTTTGGCCTTTGAGTTGATCAATTATTGATACGTTTCCCATTAGTTATTCTCTCCATTTGAAAAGTATTTGTCAGTCAGTGCTTTTTTCTGAATTTCATAAACAAGTTTACAGCCTGCGACTGCCGTTTCGACACATTTTTTGTATTCCTCCGGAGTCAGAACCCCATCCAATTGAATGAGAGTAATTTTTTCCATGTTGGGCATGTAGCCAACTGGCATATCTGCTTGGCCTGCCTGATCCTCTTCATTGTTAACATCCAAAACAATTGTATCGGCAACCTTTCCTGCAGCACATGCAGAAACCATATCTCTCATCGGAATTCCCGCATCTGCAAGAGCAACGGATGCTGCAGCCAAAGCTGCACAACGTGAGCCGCCATCGGCTTGCAGAACTTCAATAAAAATATCTACAACAGTTCTTGGAAATTGTTCAAGCATAACAGCTGGTTTTAGTGCTTCTTTAATGACTTTAGAAATTTCAATCTCTCTTCGGGATGGTGCAGGTCTTTTTCTTTCTTCTACAGAAAATGGGGACATGTGGTATCTGCAACGAAGAATTCCAGTATCTGTGTTTGCCAAGTGTTTTGGATGAACATCTCTTGGTCCAAAAACACCAGCCAAAATCTTATTGTCACCAAACTCAATATAGGCAGAACCATTAGCGTTTTTCAAAACTCCGGCTTTGATCATAATTTTTCTTGGTTCGTCAATTTTTCTACCATCACAACGAATTCCATTTTCATCTAGTAAAATTAGATCAGTATCTCGCCCACCCAAAATTATTCACCTTTTGATTCTAACATTGATTTCACTCTATCTGTAAGATTTGCAATATGTGCTTGTTCTTCTACCATTTGAATTGCTTTTGTAGCCTTTAATAATCCATCATTATTCTCGCAAGAAACTACTATCCAGCCATTTTGTCCAATTGTAATAACTGCTCCAGTTGCCATTTCAATAGTCTGAATCATTGTTCCCCGTTTTCCAATTAATCGTGGAATCTTACTAGGGGATATTTTCACTAATTCTCCAGATTCGATCTTTCCTAGTTCTCTGTCAGAAATTGTAAGTAATGGATCTCTAGATCTATCAGAATTTGCAATTCTTGCAACAACCAAGTCTCCCTTCTTTAGTTTGGAGTTAAGTTCGTCAGCATGTGCTGAGAAATCCCTTCCAAAAACATCAGATGCTGGTAAAAACCCAACATAACTGGAATTTATGTCTAGTTCCCATGAAAGCGAAGAATGAGAGAGAACTTTGGCAACTACCAAATCATTAATTTTTGGAATATATTTTCCTGTAAGAGAAATAACTCGAACAGTGTCATCATATATTTCTGAAATCCCAACTGCAGTAGCAATTATTCTTTCGCCATCAAGAATGACATTTTGTTCAGGTCTATAAGGTCCAGATGTTATTACTTCACCAGGGATAACGTATTTTCGTTTAGTATTTTCCATTATGATTTTACCTCAACCGAAGCAGTGCCCTTAGTAATAGAACCTAATCTATCAATCACGTTGGGCCTTGCTGCAGCCGGTATTTCAAGTATTGCTTTAAGTGAACCATTTGTTAACCAATCTTCTCTTTTCAAAGTTCCTGTAGATTTTAGCACCGAATAGGATTTAGCAGCATACTGAGCTGGAATAATAATTTCTAAATTCAAATTTTCTGATTTAAGTGGAATTATTGATCGTAGTTTTTCAACTATGTCTTTTACTTGTTCATCTACATTTTTTTGAGGATCAACTGAAACTCTGGCATCCTTCATTGCTTGTTCAATTCTAAGTGGAGGGTGCGGTAGGTGGGAACGGGGATCAACGTAAGTTTTTGCTACATATGCCACAATTTGTTTTCTTTTTTCTTCAATCATTTTGCGTCTTTGATCTGTTGTGAGATTGAGGTCACCTTTTTGTAGAATTTTTTCAGCAATGATTGTAGCGTCATCCGTTTTGAAGGCTTTGAGAAGTTTTTCTGTTGAAGCTCTTGTTCCTTTACTAGAATCAGTGTAAATTTCATCAGAAACTAGAATGGAGGAAAGGTCTTTCTTTTTTCCAAGCTTGTAATCAAGGGCAGGATCAGGTTTTACTAAAATTTCGAATTTTTCACCCTCGAAAGAAAATTTTACAACGGTAACATCAACCATGATTAATTGTGTATGATTGATTGATATTTATCTATACACAAAATCTCGCTAGATTTTTATTTGGACTTGAAAGGTTTTTCTTTAAGATTTGCCTTCTCTTGAAATTGTTAGTCAGGATAAACAACGAATTTCTGTAAAGCTCAAAGATATTCCTTTACAATATGCAAATGCTTTGAGGAGAATTTGTCTTAATGGAGTACCAGTTTTTGCTATTGATACTGTTGATATAATTGAGAATTCCTCCGTCCTTGCAGATGAGGCGCTCGCTCACAGGTTAGCACTAATTCCTATCAAAACTGACCTTTCAAGATTTGTTGAACCTTCAAAATGTGATTGTAAAAGTGAAGCAGGGTGTACAAATTGTAGAGTGATGTTGGTTTTGGATTCAGGGGATACGGATGTCACTAGAACTATTTTATCTGACGAATTAACATCAGAGGACAAGGATGTCTCACCAATTTCTGATAAAATTCCAATTATACAATTAGCTCCAGGTCAACGTGTCAAACTAGAAGCATATGCAAGACTTGGTCGTGGAACTGAACATGCAAAGTGGAATTCTTCCAATATTTCTGTTTTAACTGAAACCAATAAAGAAAATGAACGTGTTCTGACAGTAGAATCAACAGGGGCTCTAGTACCAGAACAAATTATTCTAACTGGAGTGGATGAACTTTCAAACCGGCTTTTAGAATTTAAAGATATTTTAGACCAATTGAAATCGGAATAAAATAGCATACACATTATATTTGGGTTTTAAAAGGCATTATCAAATGACCAATCAAATTGTAATCCAATTAGCAAGAAATCTAAAAAAAGCATCTTCTAAAAATGATGCGCCGATTTGGTCAAAGCTTGCTAAACTAGCTCTAAAACCACACTCTGCTAGACGTACGGTTAATCTGAAAAGAGTTGATCAGTTTACCAAAGAAAATGATGTTGTTGTTGTTCCAGGTAAAGTGTTAGGTATAGGCACACTCTCTCACAAAATTACGTTATGTTCATTTTCAATTTCAAATTCTGCTGCAAGTAAAATTATTGAATCTGGTGGAAAGATCATAAGCTTTACGGAAATGATAGAGAAATTTCCTACTGGAAAAGGAGTGATCTTGCTTGGTTAGTAAACAAGAAAATGTTGTTATCAAAAATGACTTGGTTGTTGATGGAACTAATCTAATTGCTGGAAGACTCGCTTCGCATGTCGCAAAATTGTTGATACAAGGAAAACGAGTCTCGATAATTAATTGTGAAAAAATTATGATTAGTGGTACTCGGAGCAACATAATTAAGGAATACAAAGATTTTTTAGAAATTTCAAGTATTATACATCCTAAACATGGACCTTTCCATCCAAGAAGGCCCGATACTATAATTTCTAGGATGGTTAGAGGGATGCTTCCCAAGGAAAAACCATCAGGAAAAACCGCTCTTAAACGACTTAGGGCTTATATTGGTACTCCAAAAGGACTGCAGTCATTTGAAAAAATTCAATTTGAGAAAGCAAAAATCGCCAGAGCACCTTCAAATTATACTGTAATGGCAGACCTGGGGAGGACAATTGGGTGGACTGAATGACTGCTAAAACTGAAATTTATTTTGCAACTAGAAAAACAGCTAGTGCTCATGTTCATATTGCAAAGGGTGTAGGAAAAGTTCGAATAAACAATGTTCCTGTTGAAATGGTTAATCAAGAAACAGCCCGTGAAGCAATTTTAGCTCCACTTGAAATTGCAGGGGACTTGCGAAACAAAGTAGACATTTCTGTTCGAGTTAAAGGTGGAGGTTTTATGGGACAGGCAAGTGCATCTGCCACTGCTATATCTAGGGCGCTTACTGGATGGACTAAATCAAAAAAAGATCCAAAAGATCATCCATTTTCCAAATCTATCCGAGAAGACCTCAAGAAAAGAATTGCAGAATTTGATAAATATCTCATTAGTGGAGATGCACGAAGAAAAGAACCAAAGAAATTTGGTGGCCCTGGTGCTAGAAGAAGAAAACAAAAATCATATCGTTAGAACGTGAAAGCTGTAATCTTAGCTGGTGGCAAAGGCACAAGGGGAAAACCCTACACAGATTTCTTCCCTAAAGCAATGATTCCATTGAATGATAAGCCACTAATAGAT
>JAEHKV010000081.1 GCA_016838845.1 Nitrosopumilales archaeon
CATGGCAGAACCCGAACCCATGGCCCCATTTACTGGCACAATTTCAGTTCCCGAAGGTTCTGGGGTACCTGGTTGTGATGAAAGAAACCAATGTTACATTCCAGCTGATGTAACAATAAGCGTTGGAGAAACAGTTACATGGTCTAATGATGACACTGCGGCTCACACCGTTACTAGCGGTATCCCAGCAGATGGACCCGATGGAAACTTTGATAGCAGCTTGTTCATGGCAGGGGATACATTCTCTCATACTTTTGAAGAAGCAGGTGAATATGACTACTACTGCATGGTTCACCCCTGGATGTCTGGCAAAGTTCAAGTGGGTTAAACTTTAGAGAATAATATTGATTTTAAAGTACTTAGCACTAACATCACTTGTCGTTTTGTATTCTTTGATGTTTATTGGTGGATATGTTTCAGCTGCCGGTTTAGGTCTTACTTGTCCTGATTGGCCGCTCTGTCCAAGTGGAATTTTCCCAGATGAACAATATTTTATTGAATGGACACATAGATTCATTGCTGCAATAACAGGCACTCTTATAATTGCAACAACAGTTGGTTGTTGGCTTACTAAGAATTCTGAAAGCAAAATTAAACTCACCAGCACATTGGCCGCAATTTTTGTTATAACTCAAATTAGTCTTGGTGCCTTGGTAATTGATCTTAAACTTCAAGCTGTTTTAGTTTCAATACACTTCGGAATTGGAATTCTCCTATTTGCTATGGTCCTTTTGACAACTCTGTTTGCATTCAGACTGAATAAAAAATCAATTCAAACTAAGATTTAGAACCAAATCCTAATCTTTTTGGCAAATAGATGTATCCCATTACTATAAAGAAGATAATAGCTCCAACGGATATACTAACGAAGAAAATATATCCAAAAGGACTTTGGGTGCTCATGTTAAAGGTGTAGGTTAGGACGCTTTGGGTTCCTTCCATATCATAAAGATCTACTTTGAAGATATGATTTCCAGGAGCTTCAAAAACATAATCAGTAGTCCAGTGTGATCCTTCATGTGATTTTGAGCGGAAGGTATCTACTTGTTCGTCATTAAAAAAAACTCGAATTCCCATCGTAAATCTATCAACCTCATTAAAGTCTGCATCAGTAACTCGAAACAAAAGCTGAGAGGTTTCACCCACATTTGGAAATTCTGGAAGAGTTGCAACTTGAACACGGTAACCTCCAATAAACTTCTCTGCTGAATTGAACAAAGAATGACCATTAGCTTGAGAAATCATTGGGATCGATAAAAAAACAAAAAAAACTAAAATTGTAAATAAAAGATTTTTTTTCAATCAAGTAAGATCTGATTTTAATGAATATATTGTAAAGGAATTTACAAATCTAAAAATTGACAAAACCTTTAAATCCAGACTGACAAAACATCCACCGTTGACCGTCGTTAGCAAATCTATTGACATCAAAGCACCCATTGATACAGTTTTTACATATTTTGCAAGACCAGAACACGTTTCAGATCAGATGACAGAGAAAGGTGTCGGAATGACCATTATTCCTATGGATATCAAAGCAGGAATGGGCGTAGGTACAACATTTAGAGTTATTGGAGATTTCAACGGCAAAAGACTAGAATGGGATTGTGAAACAACTGAATTTGACAGAGAGGAAAGAATTTCTGCAAAAATGATTGAAGGACCTTTTAAGAGATGGCAAATTAAAAATGAATTCAAAGCATTAGGTGATAATCTTACTAAAGTAACTATGACAGTTGATTATGTAATGCCATTTGGTCCTTTAGGAAGTATTTTAGATAAAGTCAAGTTTGAAAAATCTGCAAAACGTGGAATGGAAACTGCACTCTATAAAGTTAGAGGACTACTTGAAGGAAATGGTTCAATTCCAGTGTACATTACACTTGACGCGTACAAAAAACTTTTAGCTGAAAAGAAGAAAATGAATAATGTTCCAGTTTCGACAGTACTTACTGCGATTTTAGAAAAGTACAACGAAATAGAATCTAAAGTTACGAACTAGATTTTTTTTAACTCAAAGTTAATAACGATACTAGCATTTGCTAAGTTTATCGGGTCTATGGCTCAGCCAGGTAGAGCACCGGACTCTTAATCCGGCTGTCGAGGGTTCGAATCCCTCTAGACCCGCTTCATTTTTGACATTTATCTAGGACACCGAGATACTATTACTGCCTTGACAGTCAAACTAGACAAAAAAGACGTGACACAAACGACAGAAGATGCACTAGCACTATTCAGAACAGGAATAAAATCAGAAAAAACACGGGAAACTTATGAAAAAAGGTTAAAGGAATTTCTTTGTGGAACCTTAGAAAATTACCTTGACGGAGATAAAGATCTTCGAGAAAAACAACGTCAACAAAGACTAGCTGATGGAGATAAGAAGAAGATTAGCTTGATTCTAGACGCTGATTTTTCAATCAGGGCAAATGAGCTAGTTAAGAAAACAAAGGAAGATCCTGATGAAATAATGGGATTGTTACTAACCTATTCTACTAAATTAAAAGAAAGATGTGAAAAATCAAAAGAGGATCCGGACTATCTTAACCCTAACACCATTCCAAACATGTTCAAACCCATAAAGAAGCTATTCAAGATGAATGGTGTCCACTTTGAATGGCAAAGAATTGATGTAACTTATCCGGAATCAGAAACCAACCCCGAAAGTAGAGGATACACACGAGAAGAAATTAGTGAAATCCTAAAATTTACTAATCCTCTTGAAAGTTCTGTAACTCTAACAGCTTCTTCCTCTGGAATGAGAAGAGGCGGATTTGATTTTACTTGGGATTGCATTAGACCAGTCTATAGAAGAAATAATGACTATGTGATGGGAAGTTTTGATGACAAAGATGATTCTGACATTGTTTGTGGAATGATTATTGTTTATGCTGGTTCGAACGCACAATACTTTGCATTATTTACGCCAGAAGCTTGGGGGGCAATACAGGTTTACAGAACTCAATGGCGTTCTGATGTTTTGCATGATCCAAAACCAAAAGATCCATTCTTGAAAAGGACTGGAAATTCAGTGATTGCTTTGAGCTGCGATGCAATGGCAAACAGACTAAACAAAATTCTCAAAAAAGCAAAGATCAGAGAGCCATTAGAAGCTGGAAAGCGGAATTACGACATACCAATAATGAATGGATTCAGAAGATTCTTCAACAAAATTAACAAAGAGACACTCTCGAATGATTCTCCATTGGCAGCTCTCATCAAAAAAGAGATGATGATGAGCCATACTGGCCTGCTAAAGCTTGACAAAAACTATTTCCAAACTCATTGGAAGGAATTAGTAATAGAATATCTTGAAGCTGTTCCATCACTAACAATATCTTCTGAAGAGCGTGCAAAAGCTGATAATAAGAGACTTAGAAGTGAGAAACTAAATCAGGAACAACTCAGAAAACAAATGAAAGATGAACTAAAAGAAGAACTAAAAAAAGAATTTTCATTCTTTGTAGAAGGCTTTAAGTCAAAATCAAAAAGTAATTAGTTATTCTTTCAAAGATTTTCTAGATTCTTCTAGCTTACTATGTTCGCTCTTCTGGAATTTTAAGAAATAATTGATTTCATCTAACGCTTCTGAATCTCTTTGCTCTAAATCCGCCATTACATGAATAGCAATGTCCCCGTCTACACCTTTAGCTAATTCATTCAAAAATTCGTCAATTCTTTTTTGAAGATCAGTCCAATGTTTAGGGTGCTTCCTAAAACCATTTGTTGTAAGAATAAATATAACAAAATCACGAAATGCAAAAACCTTCTTGTACGCAGATCGATAAACAGAAATGACTTCTTTGTGAGGCCTGTTCTCAACAAATTTCAAGCTTTTCTTAATTTTTGACTCCATAATTTCATAGTCTTCCATCACTTTTTTCCTCAAAGTATCAAAACTTGGAAAAATTTTTGTTGAAACGAACCATGCTTTCTCATTCTGTTGTAATCTTTGAAGCTCAATTAATCCATAATCCTGTAATCTTCCCAAATATTTTGAAGTAGTTTCTTTAGGCAAGTCAGCTAATGCAGCTGCTTTAACGTCATTAATTCCAGGATTTTCCTTTACGATCTCAAATAATCTTTCTTCATATTGATTTAGATCTATTTTTTCACTCATATAGGAACGTCTTTGACACAATCCTATGTTAATTTTCGTATACTATACAATGTATGGAAAGTAGCGTAAATCAATATTGTACAATAATCAATTTTGGTATTAGAGTAATTAGTAATCGAAATTCTTCAAAAACAATCGCATTACCAAAAACAGCACTCAAGAATTTGAGCGATGGAAGATTCTCTAAATTAAGCATTCAATTAATAGATGAAAATGGAAACAAGTTCCTCAAACTAACTCCTGTCTTTGATTTGCGGAGGAAAATTTTATGAAACAAGTTTCGAATAATTGCCCAATCTGTAACAAAATCTCATCTGATCATTCTTTAGCACAGCTAGATGAGTGCTATCGAAAATTTATCGATAAATTAACGGAGGATAATGCTTGCTAAATCACCTCTTTGTAGGATTTCTCCCTCGCGCAGCTATTTTTGGAGTTAGCATAGATGATGACTAAACAGCTCACAGAAAGACAGAAAGCAAAATGGATAAACCCGCTAATAGACAGAGATGATTTCCAATGCTTCTACTGTACGGGTAAGTTTGGGAAAAACAGTTACGTTTTTGATCATTTGAATGATAATCCACATGATAATAGGTTTGATAATCTTGTTTTAGCACATCAAAGTTGTAATGTAAGAAAAGGATTCTATGGTGAATACCAGGTAATAGCACGGGAGAAGCTCAGGAAGAATGAAGCAGAGAACTTTTTGGCGGAGTGGGAGAGGGAGCAAAAACACAGCACGCACAAGGAAACGAGCGATGAAGCAGACCTAAACAAAACCATCATCAAGACCTCAAAACAATTCTTGATACAGGAATTATTGTCACAGATGGGCCATGAGCCCAGGAGAGATGAAATCCTTATGAAAGAAGCAATAGAATGTGTGTGTTATTTAGTCCAACAAGAAACTGGTAGAGGCTCCCATACTGCTGTACAACGACACTTGGAAACACTAACGTGTGTAATATCCAAAGAATTTGCAAGAAAGGAGGTAAACGGAAAAAAGTACATCATAAGGAGGGAGGGGCTTTGACTCCAATCAAGAACCAAGAAAACAAAAGCGAGTTGGAGTCTTTCAATGATTTGAATGAATTGTTATTTTTTGTCACAAAATTAACCCAAAAGTGTAAGAGCTGTACCGAATGAAGGAACCATTCAATCTGTCGCAAACATACAGGAATCACTTGAACGACAAAATAGACCAGGGTTATGATTTTAGTTTAAGGAGTGATAGGAAAGCTGACCTGTTAGAATTTTGTGAAACATACAACCTGGATCCTGATGTAGCACGCTACACAATTTCTAAGGTAAGAAAGCAAGTCTTCAAGAAAAGAGGCTTTGATCTGTATGATCTCGGTTACGGCAGATATTATCCTTACAGATGGGTTTACACATGATCATAACTTGGGAGGGGAAAAATTTTTTCGATTAATGAAAAATTAGACAGCATACAATCGGATATTTCTAAAATCAAAACACACCTAAAAATTGTTGAGGATCGTGAAATAACTATCACAGACTTTGAGGGTAAAATTTTAGAGTATACTCAATATGCACAAGACGAGCTTAAAATTGGTAAGGGGACTATTGATAATCATAAATCGATTATCCGATCTTTTCATTCACATTCGGGAGGAATAATCAATCGAGAAACAGTAAAAGCATATCTTGAATCTAATGATTCACAAGATTGGAAGTCAAACCAAATCAAGGCATTACGGAAGTATATCCGTGATTTTCTAAAGCTTGGTAATTGGATTAATGAGTTCAAATTCTCAAAGAAAAAAACCAGCATAAAAAAGACAGACATTCCAACGGATGAAGAGCTTGCCTATTTCTGTGCGCAGCTACCATACCATATACAGATGGTGTTCTTGATCCTGCTTACTTCTGGACTTCGAGTTGGTGAGGTATTGAAATTAAGAGAAAGTGACATTGACTTTGAAACAAACATGATTGATGCATCCGGAATCCACAAGGGAGATACAAAGTCTGCATGGATTAGCTATGTTACTTATCAGACAGCAGATTATGTGCAAAGCTACATTGAAACCGAAATCGATTCTTCAGATGATCCAAAGCTTTTCGACATATCTTACAATACTGTTCAAGAGGCTTTCAAAAAAGCATCAATTCAAACAGGAGTATTCATCAAACCACACTTTTTGAGGACAGTTTTCACAGAAAAATGCACACAAGCTAACATTGAGGGCAAGTACATCGATGCTTTTTGTGGAAGAATCCCAAAAAAGATCTTAGAATCTAACTACACAGTTTACTCACCCCAATCTTTGAGCAAACAATATGAAAAAGTGGAAGAGTTTTTGGTCTTACCTTTTTCTGAGGATGAAGAAAGCTAGTTTTTTGGCATTTTGCGATATCACAATTTGTTACAATTAGCTACAATAGCTAATGTAGCTTTTTCTCCATGCGTAACATAGCTGTCACAAACAGCTTTTGTTACGCACAAAACAGCTACAAAAGCTGTTTGTAGCTAATTGTGGTGCGCCACATCGCTGTTTTTAGCTATTTTGCGGTAGCTATAGCTATAACAAACAGCTGCAAATTGTAGCTAATTGTGGTGCGTAAAGAAAATGTTCGCTTTCGGGTAATCTTAGTATGATTACCCGAACACGAAAACTTGAGATATAGCCAAAAATTTTGGGTCAACCTTTATTCTAATCGATTAAAATATTTGGATGGAGGATGATTATTCCTTATGACAAAAACTTGTTTTATTATATCATCTATTGGTAAGGAAGATTCTGAAACTAGAGCGGTGGCAGATGAAAAGTTTGAGTTAATTTTTGAACCCGCGTTAAAAGAAGCAGGATATAAAGTGACTAGAGCAGATAAAATAGGAACACCTGGTTCTATTTCTAGAGAAATTGTTTCAAATGTAATTAATTCAGATTTAGTAATTGCTGATGTTACAGATGAGAATCCTAATGTTTTCTATGAATTAGCTATTCGCAATGCTGCCAAAAAACCAGTAATTATTTTCAGAGGAGTAAATCAGCCCATGCCCTTTGATATTTATGATAAACGTGCTATTGATATTGATAGAAATCAACCGAGAATTTGGGAAAACGCCAAGAAAGCACTAAAAATCCACATTCAGGGAGCTGAGAAAAAACCTGAATTAGCATCCGAATCTATTTTGACAAATTTTACGTTTCAATTAGATACAGAAAAACAACCAAGTAATACAGATGAAATGTATTACATATTACGAGATTTACAACAACAAATTAGTAAAATCCCCAAATCATCTACAGATCGATATATTAGTCCTCAAGAACGTAAAATTAAAGCTGTAACAGAATCTGTACCTGAACATCTTATGGTTCGTATTACTCCTGGTTCTTCTGTTCCAGGATGTGAAAACACACATGATTGTTTTGATCCAAACATTTTGGAAATAAAACAAGGAGAAACTGTTTTGTGGTTGAATGAAGATACTGCAGCACATACAGTGACTAGTGGAACCGCAGCTGATGGTCCCAGCGATGATTTTGACAGTAGTTTATTCATGTCGGGTAATACATTTAGTCATGAGTTTGATTTTCCTGGAGAATTCCATTATTTCGATATGGTTCATCCTTGGATGGAAGGGACAATAATAGTCAAGTAATTCGTAATCTGTACTAGGATTACGAATCAGTTCAAATCTCAACGGATTTACTATTTGTGGGTTTAATCAATCAATAATGAATATGGTTTGTTGGAGATTAAATAAATTCTATATACTCCAAAGTACATTATGACACCAATTGAAGAAAGACTTCTTCAGCTAAAAGCAGACGCTGAAGAATTAAGAATAACATCTGAAGAAAGCGAAATTGGATTTAACAAAGTAAAAGATTTCATTGCCGTAATAGGTAAAATAGATATTAAAACGAAGAAAGGAAAAGAAGCATTTCAAGAAGGATCTAGAAAAATCTTAGATGCAGAATTAGATTATCTCAGAGATAAATCCAATATAATTCGAAAAGTGTCTCCAAAAACTGCGGAGTTTCTAGAAAACAAAATCAATGATTATGAAAAATCTGCAAGATATGTTTTAGAAAAATTATTAGAAAATAATTCTGATGGTTCATCGGCAATGGACGATCTAGGTACTTTGTTTGCAGTTGCAAAAGTAATCTATTACATGGGTCATCTACAAGGTATTGTTTCAGTAGCTTGTGACAGCTTCTTAGATACTATAGATTACTTAGAAGGAAACAAAGTTATCAAATGACAATCAAAGGTCAAAATAGTTACTACTCCCGTAGTCCTATCTAAGATTATGTCGGATAATCCTGTATAGATTATCCAATAGAGGAATTTATTAAAAATATTTAATCTGATAGAAAATTGCCAATTATTTGAAAACCAAAACCAAGTATAAGTAAGAAAAATCCCCGGGCAAGAAAACGATACTTGTCAACAGAGCCTACTCTTTGACTTGCAACCACTGCAATTGCCTCATCCCCTTTTTGCCCAATTCTTTTTACTCTATTTGCCAGCTCAGGAATCAGCACCACAGTTACTCCAGTTATGTCCAAAATTAATCCCATAATTATTAAGTTTCCACCAAGATCTTTTTGTCCAATAATACTATCAGGAAAAATAACTGAAAATGCAGCTAGACCAAATGCGATTATAACTCCTCCTAAAATTACTCCCCAAGCCGCTGTTACAGGATTATTTTTTTTCATTTGGTCATTATCAATTCCATTATGCAAATCATGTCTTTCTTCTCCACGTCTTACTTTTTTACATTTACCATTATTACAGTACAATAAGATCTCTTTAATGCTAAAATTAATAAAATAACAGGCATGCCTGTTAAGTTCCGCTACCGTTTAGGAACTATTTTGGGTAATCATAGTAAGATTATACGAAGTTCAAATCTCAACAGATTCACTCATTGTTCTTTTCGTTTGTTATTGCCAACCTACAAAAATTATATTCCACTTCGCTTTATCAGATAGAAAAGCCAAGGGGCTAGTGAATCGAAGCGAGGAAGAACGGGAGACAGTTCCTCCAAGCCCCTTGACCGATCTTGATCGATCAACTGGTCGTATTTAGGCTTTAATTGTTCGGCTTCGTCTCATTGTTCTTCTTCTCGAGACTAACTGTAATGTAAATGGAATCAAGCTTTAATTTTGGCACACTACAAGATTACTCGTTGCTTCTAGAGGAGGTTCTCCCACACCTAAAAAACACCTACAAATCAATTGACTTGCGCATAGCGTGCGTTTTGTATGAAGGAAAATGGCACAATCTCTTCACATTGATTCGCTTCACAAATGACGATGTCAGTTTATTGGATAAACAACTGACGAAAAAACCACAATTAAGCCAACTAGGCAAGGGTGTAAATTTTAGAATATTCTTTCGTCACCTCTCTTTAACGGAATTTGAAGAATTAACTACCGATCTTATAAAAGGTTCAATCAAAGCTGATGACACCACAATTCAGTATGAACCAAGCGACATCAAAAAATTCTCTGTTCACTTAAGCCATAGATCAACTGCTTCCGGAAACTCGCCAGCCTTTTTTACCACAAGTCAGACAAAAAGCAACATTCCAGATAAGTGGAACAACTTTTATGATTCCGTGAAGAGTGATGTCATTCCCCTTGGGTGTGAAGATGCTTTTGAGGCGATAAAACATTTCTTCGATTACAGCGACTATGGGCGTTCTTCCAATTATGATTTGGCAATAGCGGCTCCTGTATATGGCAAGGTAGAGGAAATGAAGCTTGAAATCAGGAAAGCAAGAATCACTGTGCGTTATCACAAGAATCTAAACGGTTTGTATCTGCATTACAAAAGATACAATCAACTACAGAGTTCTGATATTCAACAAGTATGTGTTTTTGCACAAAATGAAGGAATCACAAAAAATGAGGGCGATTTTAACATCTGGCAGATTGAAGCAGACGATTTAGATTTAAGTGGCCAGTCGTATGAGAATTTTGCATGTGAGGCAGAACTATTTTCCAAGCCTCTGAATAGTCTGATCTCTGATTTATCAAGACTGGTAACAGAATTGATTGCTGAGAAAAAGATGCTGGAGACCAATCCACTGGCAAAAATATTTGCAAAGTTTTGCCCGATTGACCAATTCACGAAAATGCTGGTTAATCCAACAAATGTGGGAATAAGCAATTTCAAATTGAGTGAAACTGATAATTTCGAGCGTGTGACACAATGGTTGTTTTCCCTGCATGGGTTTCAGGGAATTTGGCTCGGAAAAGATTACGAAAAAATTACAGATGCACGAAAACGCACGGATGAATCAGTGGATTTGTTATGTTATAGCGAGAAAGAAAAGGCACTTGCCTTAGTAAATTGCAAAACTAGCGTTCCAGATGAAAAACACATTGATCTTGCCAAAAATCTTGCTAACAAAATCAGTCAAGATGTTAAAGACTTGGGCATAAGAGTAGTACCAATTATTGTCTCCTCAAAACCATGTCAAACTATCAAAAATGTTGGTTTGAAGGTTGGTGTTGACATAATCGATGTAGATGATATCCAACGAATTGTTTCAAAAATTTATGAAGGGCCACCTACTCCAGGTCTTCTGTTACGCACAATCAGAACTTCTTCGACAATAGGAGCATGATGTAAAGACTTTGGTTCATTCTGATTTTTTATGAGGTTTAATTGATAATCTCTAATGACATAACTGATGCATTTGAATATTTAGCTTTTACGGCAGTATTTATAAAAAGTTTAGAAGATTATCTTTCTGATGAAAAAAATATTGATGAAAAAACTTTTTCAAAGAATTTTAAGGTAACAGTAAATGCAATAAACTTTAACTTTAATAGTTATCATAAATCTAGAATGAAATACTCGGAAACAATAAAAGATATTGTATCTCAGATTATTACTTTAGAATCTAGTTTTTTTGAGACAATGGATTTATTATCGCCGTTGAGTACTGCCAAAATTACTAAACTTCAAACTATTATAGGAAGTCTTCAAGAATTAATTTTATCTAAAATCCCTAAAAATTCTAAGGAATATAAACATCTCCAAAAAGAATTTCCAGGTAAATTATGATAAGCAAGTGATCATTACACAAAGTAACAAATCTTAGCAGATTTGCACTTCTGTATAATCTATGCAGGATTACTCGACATAGTCTTAGATAGGATTATGAAACTACGTTTAAAGTGATCATGCTTTGTATTCTTCGATGATTTTTTTCAGTTTATCAGTATACTTTGAAGGATCATCTGATTTCACATCAAGCTGACCGTTTTCTGCGCCGGTTATGATTACTATCTGTCTAATCCTTTCACCGGTCTGCTCTTCCCACGCAGTTGCATAGAATGTTGCTTGGAGAAGATAGTTCTCGTTTGTTTCATCACGTATCTTTGACGAAGTCTTAAAGTCAATCGTGGATAGCTCTCCATCAAAATCTGCAATGCAGTCTGTCCTTCCTGCAACACCCAGGTTTACACTGTATAATGCCTTCTCCAATGCCCTGATTTTATTAATTTTATCAAGTGCTGGTCTCATCAAACTAAACAAGCCAGCTGCAAGTATACCGTGTTCTCCAACAAGATCATTTTGTGGTTCGTTTGAAAGATACAATTCTACTATTTTGTGCAGCTTACTACCACGAATGGATGCAATTCGCATCGCATAATCAGCTATGTCATCTCCTACAGACTCCCTCCAATCCAAAATCTCCTGTGGTGTCAAAGACGACAAGAGAGTTGTAATTGAAATGAATGTGCCATGAGGAGTTTCATAATGTCTTTTTCCGTCAATGTTGATTTGCTTTATTTGTGGAAGTTCTTGGGATGGTAAGTGGGCAAATGCCATGATCTTTTGGAACACTTCAAATAATAAAAGCTAGTTTCTTTCTTTCATCTTTTTTCCACAGCCATTTTCATCAAATCATCACGATAACTTCATGCTAAAAAGCGATCTTATGAATACAAAGTAAGAGAAATAGACATCAATATCCAATATCTCTCATGGCAGATATTTTCACCAAGGAGAAAAGATCATGGGTTATGTCTAGGATCCGTGGGAAGGACACCAAGATCGAGATTAGGATGAATGAGATCCTGCAAGAAACTGGAACCAAATACCGAAAACATCCTGAGATGTATGGCAATCCTGACTTTGTTGTAAAGGAAGAAAAAATTGTAATTTTCTGTGACGGTGACTTCTGGCACGGCTACAATTATCGTAAGAAAAGGAAGCCCCCTCAGAAATTCTGGCGTGAAAAAATCAACAGAAACATGAAGAGGGATGTTAGAATTAGTAGAAAACTTAGAAGGCAGGGCTGGTCTGTCCTGAGGTTCTGGGAGCACGACATTGAAAAGAGGCCTCGAGTCTGCGCAGGAAAAATCAAAAGAAAGATCAAAGAGAGGGGTTTGTCAACACAGCAGTAAAAGATTATTTTTTATTCCATTGAACTTTTAATATTGTGATGCAAATAGTCGAGTCAAAGGCAAAATCAAAGCATGGCACCCCTACTGTACTCTCGCTATTTACTTGCGGAATGGGGATGGATCTGGGTTTCGAAAAGGCTGGTTTTGAGATAGTCTATACCAACGACATAGCCAAATTTGCTTGTGAGACCATAAGAGCAAACAGGCCCAAAATATTGTGTGATGAGGGAGACATAATTGAAATTCCAACTAATGAAATCTTGAAAAAAATTGGTCTAAGAGATAATAAAATAGATGTAATTATTGGGGGGCCACCATGTCAATCATTTTCAACAGCTGGAATGCGGAATGGTTTTTCTGACAAACGAGGAATCGCATTACTAGAGTTTATCAGGATTGTTAAAGAAACAAGGCCAAAAATTTTCATCTTTGAAAATGTTGCTGGTTTAAAATCAATGCCAAAAAAACATGTGTCATTTTATGAGCGGCTGAAACAAAAAAAGAAAAAACTTTCAAAAGAGCAACAGTATGGATCACTCTTTGAAGAAATCCTTGAAAGATTTGAATCAATAGAAGGATACAAAGTTGACTGGGACATCCTAAATGCGGCAGACTTTGGAGTTGCACAAAAAAGAAAAAGGCTAATCCTTATTGGCTCACGGAAATTTTCCCCAACAAAAACTCTTGAAGAAATTAAGAATAATGCAGTATTCGCTGACCCAAAAATTGCTAATAAAGTTGGTAAGCGAAAATGGAAAAATCTAAGACAAGCACTAAAGGGATTAGAAGATAAAGAAAAAGAATGCACTAGGTTTCCAAAATGGGGAAAATACCTCAAACATGTTCCTCCAGGAGGATGTTGGGTCGATTTGCCAAAGTCAATGCAGAAAAAAGCAATGGGAGGAGCTGCAGATACTACTGATCCTTTAAGGAAAGGAAAACAGGGAGGTAGGAGAGGATTCTTTAGAAGGTTGAGTTGGGACGAACCATCACCAACTCTAGTAACTTCACCAACTCAGATGGGAACCTGCTTGTGCCATCCCAATGAAAACCGACCACTAACTGTAAAAGAATATGCAAGACTACAAGATTTCCCAGACAATTGGAATTTTGTTGGCTCTACACACCAAAAATATAGGATGATAGGGGAAGCGATTCCAGTCAAGCTTGCGGAAGCTATTGCTTCCGTTACCTACGACCATTTAAGAAGATAATCACAGCTGAACTAAAATTATCAAATTAATTACAATCGAGTCATAAATTACTGATACTTCGCATTTTAGGTAATTACAAAAGTAGTAAGCGTGTCACGTGACGAACAGATTAAGAAACCACTGGAGGACTTTATCACACGTGCTGCAGAAATAATTGATGAGCTGTCTGCAGAAAAAATGATTAGCGAAAGTGCAATCAATCCAATTCTTGCACAAGCATTAGGCTTTAGTGATTTTCGCTCCCTAGCTAGGTTCTATGTGTATCAGAGAATAAGTAGAAGCCTCGTAACAAGTTTTGGCACACATATGGAAAATTTAGTCAAATCAATAATAGATGGTGAAAAAGGTGACTGGTGGGACGTTGTGAAGAAGAGCTCAAAAATAAATTATTATGTCTCAGTAAAAAGTGGCCCAAGGGATATGAACAAAGACCAGACTGTCGAGTTTTCACGACGGGCCAAAAGAATTATGGAAGAAGATCCAAAAGCACTACCTATAATCGCAATGGGTTATGGTAAAAAGGCATGGCCAGTAATTACTGACACATTAAAAAACCAAGGTCTAGACCCCAATAAACATAGTTATGTTGGAAAAAATTTGTATACACTGCTAACTGGTGACAAGAACTATTACAAAAAATTACTAAACATAGTAGTCAATGTTGAGTCCAAAGTTATAGGGAAAAAAACAATCCTACAACTAATGGATGAGAAAGTTGATGAAATTGCAAAAGAGTTCAAAAACAAATACAAGAATGTTGATGAACTTCTATCGGATACATTCTAGTTATACCCCTTTATATGATGATACAGGCATAAAACAAACGTTTCATTTTTAACATGAATTTCTTTACACTCACATTCTTTTTGGTTTAATTTTGTACTATGCTAGGAAGTAAGTGATATTACATTATACATAATATACTGATTTGAATGGAAGAAGAAAAAATAGTAAACGAAATAAGTGCAATAGATAGAAATGTTGGATTACTTGCAGGCCAAATAGTTCAATCCCTAAAAAATAAAATTTTTTTTGTAGCATTCTGTGGGCTGTTCACTCTTGCAGAAAATTCACTTATTGCGCAGTATAAAGAAAAAAAGACATTTCAAGTGTTGATTAAGGAAGCATTTGATAGCAATGTAATCGATGAACCTGAGAAGTTAATTCTAGACCACCTTAGGCAATTTAGAAAACTCACTATTCACTCAGATCCACAACAGACTTCGTATATCCTGGGAGGAACTGTGTACGCCTTCAACGAAGATTCAACTTATGAATTCCTAATGAAGAGATTCTCAATTGATGTTTTGAATACTATAAAGAAAATTGTGATGAGTAAGTAATCGTAATTTCTTGAATGAAACAGAAGATTTTTAGATGGAATTCAGGTACTGGATTTCCTATGCCATATGAAATACCTATAGACAAACTTCGTTCTTGCAATGACTGTGGTTGCGTGTATGTGGATCAACCAGATTTTACAAAATGCCCAGTATGTGGTGGTTTAGCAAGAAATAAAATAGTAAAATAAAAAATAATTTTTCTTGTAATAATAATTTCTTTTATGAAATTACTAGAAAAACTGCCATCCTATATTCAAGAGAGAAAATTGTAGCTTAATCATGAACGGGTAATCAAAGTAAGATTATGTAGGCATAAAGCCAAAAGACACGTTTCATTTTTGCCCAGAATCCCTCTAGACCCGCTACGTAAGTTGGTCTTAAAATAGACCCGCCTGTACCTAACATTAAATGCAAATTTCAATTAAGGATGTACATGCCAGAGAAGATCCATACCGACTCTTCCTTGATTCCATAAAAAACTCTGACACCAGAAGAAAATACAAAAACATCCTTTACAGGTTTTTAAAACTAATCCCAAACCAGTTTTATGAAGATTCCATAGGCCATTCACCTAAAAACACTAAAATCGAAACTCTTGCCAAGTCGTTTGTATATCTTACAAAGAATGATCCGAAATTAGCTCAAAATATCATAGCAACATTCATCAAAGAAGAGAAAAAGCTAGTAGAATCTGGTGAGTTAAACCCAAACACTTTATCAAATCACATCAAACCCATCAAAGCATTACTTGATGCAAATTCAATTGCATTACATTGGAAAACACTCCATAAATTGTATCCAAGACCAAAAAAGACACAAGATCGAGCCTATACTAGACAAGAATTACAGCAAATGATAGAAGCTTCACCTGACATTACAGACAAGCTAATAATTCAGTTATTTTCTTCAGGTGGGTTTCGATTAGAAGCATGGGATTATTTCACTTGGAAGGATGTGATATTTTTCAAAAATGATGATAATTCCTACCAAGGGGCCGCCTTGCTGGTTTACAGAGGCGACCCTGAAAGCTATTGGACGTTTATTACTCCAGAAGCATGCCACACATTAGACCATTATAGAGAGGTTTGGAAGTCAGACATCGGAAGATATCCAAAACCAGATGAACCTTTGATCAAATCTGTTAGATTCCCTGTAATTCGAAGACTAAATGCGTTGGGTGTAAAGCGAAGAATTCAAAAAATTGTAAAAAAGATTGGTCTACGACCTTCATTACCAGAAGGAAAGAAGAGACATGATGTTCCTTTAGATCATGGCTTTAGAAAATATTTCAACACAATGATGAGACGTGCCAAGGTTAACTATCTGGACAAGGAGGACATGATGGGCCATTCTGTGGGGCTTGAAAAACATTATGAAAGATATCAAGAAGAAGATTTTGAAAGATTTCCAGAGTATCAAAAAGCAATTCCATTTTTGACAATCTCTGATACAGAACGAATTAGATTAGAAAATCAGCAGTTAGAGAAAGAAAAATCAGAACTTGAAATGCAAAAAGGAAAAGTTGTAAAATTTGAATTAGATATGAAAGAAATGCAGGAGAAAATCCGAATTCTTGCAGAAAAGTTACTGGTCGAATAATCTTTAAAAATCCGTTAAATTCTGTTTAACTACGATCTTGTGTAGTTACTTTATTGAAGATATTGTTCAAAACACTCTTTCGTGTCTGTGTTAACATAGACCTGTAACAAGAAACTTGTAAGTTTCAGATTTATAGCAAAAAATATTTTCGCCTATTTTACCTTAGAATGAAGTCTAAATATGCAAAAAAATGTCGGTGCAGGGTTTGCAGTAAATCTGTGGGGTTACATTCTACCAAGGAACTTCTCGAATGCATGTTGTCACTAATAGAGGAATGAAGAATTCAACTTTGATTGAAAATACCAAAAAATTTACTGTGAAACTCATCACAAAGCCGTCACAAATTATCGTCACACCGTCACAATTTTGTGCCTGAAACTGTAAATTGTGATAGCCTTACTATAATGTTCCCGACATTTTCACATTGTCACATTTAGAAAATAAAAAAAATCAATTAGGTAATACTGAAACAGATGAATCCCAGTCGCTTGTACACCTTATAACAAATCAACATCTTAACCACAATTTCGGGTCTAAACTAATCCCATAAACGGTGTGAGTCTTAACAGTTCCGAACTTGTTTAATCCTGAAAATTCTTAATTCTTAGAATGAGTTAGAAAAATCATGACTAATGATGTTTGTCTTTTCTGTAAAAGAATGATTTCAGATCATACAAAAGAGGAATCCATACACTGTGCAATAAAAATCTGTCATGGTGGTCAAGAAAATGAAGAAGAATTCTAAAAATTCTTAATTCTTAGTTTGACATAGAAACTTTATGCCTGTCTGTGAAAGATGCGGTGAGCCAGCTTCTCAAAGTATTACATGGGACGAAGCGAAGGGCGTAACTAGAATACATTATTATTGTAAAAAACATAATCCAAAGTCTGAAAATTCTTAAACGATTTCGTTGTAACATTATGTTATGACAGAGCCATCTAAACCAAAAGAAGGGGATGAAGTCTGTCCCATGTGTGGAAGACCAAAAAGTAAACATTCTTCCGAAGAATTACTTACATGCTCTCGTAAGATGGGAGAGTTTAAGAAAAATACTATTGGTGGGGCTGGAATTGAATGAATATTTACAAACTGTTAATTCTGAAAATTCTTAATTCTTAGTTTAATCTAGTAAAGACATGTCAGATAATTCAGCATACTATGTTGATATGAAAATATCAGATTGGGAGATAGTACCAAAATCAGAGATAGATGAACCTAAATTGATCGCGTTAGTAGAAAATGCATCCATTGAAGCAACTTCTACTGATGGCAATAAGAGAACTATTCATTTTAAGAAAGGATCTGTAATTAAAGTTGTTAAAAATCCCAGTGGTGGTTCCACTATTTGGGATCCTGTAGATGTTTTAATTGATACATCCACAAGATAAGACAAAAATTGATTCTTACTCTAGACCCTCTATTGTCATTAGCGTTAGCGTTGATCTTACCCTGTTTAATTTTCTAATTTTCCAGATAATTGTATCCCTTAGAATGTCTGCATTAGCTGACTCAAGCTTTACAACAATATCATAGGCACCATAAACTCCGCGGACTTCCTTTACATCCTCAACCTGTTTTATCTCATGAACTATTTCTGTATCAAATCCCAAATCACAACTAACTAAAACATAAGCCATTGCCATGATATAATTACGTTAGAATCATATTTCAAGTCATATCATATCTAGGCTTATGTTTTTAAAAATCTTAAATCAAACTGTTGTCATTACAAAATGTCTGCGTGAATCACACAATTTGATATTTCCCTAGTAAGAAGTGTGGTTCATTCTAGACAACTAAGTGAGGGCTTTAGGGCATGATACTTGTTTGTCACGAATTCACAACCTCACTTAGAACTTAAATTCTTAATTCATATTCTAAATATTTAGAATATAGACCGATTCTAACTATTTGTTCTAAAGATACTATGGTGAACAAGGGCATTAAATTGTCATTCAAAGATTAGTGAAACTAATGATTAACTCAATACAGAAAAAAGTGGTTTTAGCCTCAATCATTACAGCTTCTTTAGTTCTTTTGGTTGGTACAACACAAGATACTCAAATTTTGGCAGAAGAATTAGAAAAGAAAAAGTATACAACTGCAAATGAGATTGAAATTCACGCTGTTTTTGAATTTCGTGAAGGAATAGAAGAAACAGATGGATTTCAAGTGTACAAACAAATGGGTGGTTTTGACAAGATGTCAGAAACACCAGAGTTTAAGCTTGAAGGAGTTGTAAATTCTGATAAAGCGATGCTCTATGAAGCAGCCGACATGTTTCAACTAAGATCAAACTCTCCAACTGTACAACACAGTTTCAGTGAATTTGATGCTGATATTTATCTTCATCAAAATGGGGTTACCTTAAGACACTTCAAGTACACTGACTGTGAAATAACTGAATACAAGGTTGATACATTCTTTGACAAAGAGGAAGGATGGACCACCAGTAAGGGATTTGCAATTGTTGACGAGTTTGAGTTTACTTGTAGGGGATATGAGCCAAACAATCCGTTGTATGATTTGATGAAAACCAATGGATACCGTGTCAGCACACAATCTTCACTTGATGTAGACAACAATATAGAAACATGGGAAGAACATCCAAAGTTCCAAAATTAACCTTCTCTTTCTTTTTTATTTACATTTGATACGAACCATAGATGAGATTCAACCAATGTAAACTAAAATGAAATCTATCACTCTTTTAAAAATTTTAACTAAGGTCTAAGATTATAACATTACATGAATTACAAAAAAATGATTGAGGTTTTGGAATCAGATTCTTTGTTAAAAAAAATTGTTAAATATTTTGGGCACGATAAAGAGATTTTATCAATTATTCTCGCCTCTTATACCAAAAAACTAGGAGAAAGAGAAAAAATACTGTTATTACTTGAAGATAATGAAGTAGAAAAATATGTAAATTCAAAACTAAAAGAAGAACACTCAATAACTGAATTTTCAGATATGGCAAAAAAAGTTGGCCCAATGATAATGGAATTAGCATCTAACAATGACATTACAATAACCGACAGTTCTCTTAATACCTGGCTAAAACATATCATAGATGGAGAAATTAAATGATATGGGTGAAGTGATTGATAGAAAATGAAAATACATATGCAAAGGCACTTGAGAATAACTCTCTAGATGAATTTCACAAAAGTTTTGATCAGACTATCAACGAAGTAGAAAAAGAACTTGGAAAAGATTATCCTATGATAATAAATGGGAAGGAGATCTTTTCTGATGATAAATTTGCTGCTAATTTGCCAACTGACCGTTCAACCTGCCTTGCAAATTTTCCAAATGCCAAAAAAGAAGATGTAAACCTTGCAATAGAATCAGCGAAAAAGGCTTTTCTTGAATGGAGCAATATCTGGTATCCTAAAAGAGTACAAATCTTCCGAGATTGTGCAGAGGTATTCTCTAAAATCAAATTCAAACTTGCTGCAATACTTTGCTTCGAAAATGGAAAAAACCGTTTGGAATCAATTGGTGAAATCGATGAGACGATTGATTTTTTGAGATACTATGCAGAACAACTTGAGAAAAACGAGGGCTTCATAAAGAAAACCAAAAGTGTTACTCAAAATGAAAAAACACAGAGTGTGCTAAAACCTTATGGAGTATGGGGAATTATCACTCCCTTTAATTTTCCATCTGCAATCGCAGTAGGGATGACTACGGGAGCCCTAATAACGGGCAACACTGTAGTGTTGAAACCTTCTGATAAGGCGCCAGTTTCTTCATTTAAGTTTGTAGAAACAATTTACAAGAAAATTCCTGCGGGCGCAATTAACTTTGTAACCGGAAGTGGCATCACAGTAGGAAAAATGATTGTTGAAAGCAATTTGATAGATGGATTTGCCTTTACGGGATCCCTTGAAGTAGGATTAAATGCTTTCAAAAAAATTAATGAAGAAATTCCAAAGCCAGTCATTTCTGAGATGGGCGGAAAAAATCCTGCCATTGTTACAAAATCTGCGGATCTTGATAAAGCAACGGATGGAGTATTGAGAGCTGCCTTTGGTTATAGTGGACAAAAGTGTAGTGCTTGTTCCCGTGTCTATGTACACAATAGTATAGCACAGGAGTTTAAGGATAAACTTGTACAAAAAACAAAGCTACTAAAAATTGGCATCCCATGGCAAAAAGATGTATTTCTGGGGCCTGTGATAAATGAAGATGCCAAAAAGAAATATGAACATGCAGTTGAACTTGCAAAGAAAGATGGAAAAATACTATGCGGTGGAAGAGTCCTAAAAGATTCAATCTATCAAAATGGTAACTTTGTTGAACCGACGGTAGTATCTGGCCTTTCTGAAAATCATGAACTTGTTAAGAAAGAATTGTTTTTGCCTTTTTTGTGTGTGCAAGAATACGAGAATTTTGATGACGCAATCAAAATGGCAAACGACATAAAATTTGGTCTTACAGCAGGAATTTTCAGCGAGGACAAAGAACAGATTGAAAAATTCTTCAACTCAATCCAAGCTGGCGTAACATATGTAAATAGAGCAGCAAGTGCCACCACTGCGGCCTCTCCACAAAGTCAACCATTTGTGGGATGGAAAGGATCTGGTATCTCTGGGAAGGGTGCAGGTGGTCAGTACTACCTTCAACAATTTATGCGTGAGCAGACTCAAACCATTTGTCAATGACAAAATAGAGACTTGGATTACAAATAGCAGGCTTGGTGATTAATTCCGTGAAAAAACTTCGTTCATTATTGTTAATCCTTGTTCAATTTGTTCTTTAGTTATCACAAGTGGTGGAATCAATCTTATCGATTTTTTGCCAGCAGGAAGAACCAATAAATTTCTCTTAAACAACTCATTCATCTTTTTGTCTCTCTTTTTTGCCAAGTCAAATTCTATTCCTATCATCAAGCCCAAACCTCGTACGTTTGTAATTCCATGCTTTCCTGATATTTCCGTTAATCCTTTTTTCAGAGTCTGGCCCATTTTGGTTACATTTTCTAGTAGTTTGTCCCGTTTGATTACTTTGATAATTCGAGTAGCTATGGCCATATTGATCCTATCACCTCCCCCCCATGTGCTAGATAGAACTCCTCTTTTTCGAGGATCAAATTTCTTGTCATAAACTGAAGCTCCTACCTGTAACGCCTTTGCGGCACTCATTATGTCAGGCTTAACACCAAAATGTTCAAACGCCCACCATTTTCCCGTATGACCAAGGCCTGTTTGAACCTCATCTAATATCAATGGAACAGAATACTTGTTTGCTAATTTTCTCAAAGTTCTAATGAATTGCTTACTTGCTACATTGTAGCCCCCTTCACCCTGAATCAATTCAGTAATGATGAATGCAATTTTGTTTTCTTTTAGTAATTTTTCTGCCGCATTAATTTCAGGATCGTTCTCTGTTGTGCAAAACTTTATCCTTTTGACAGCAAACTCTGGAAAGTTTTGTTTTTGCTCTGACTTACTGTAAGTAAATGTTAGTGCGCCAAGTGTTCTACCATGAAAAGCATCAATACAAGAAATTGCTGGATGTGGACCCATCTTTCTGTATGCTAACTTTATAGAGTTTTCAACAGCTTCAGTTCCACTATTACACAAAAATAATTTGAAATTAGCTGGTAGAACTGAAAGTAGAGTCTTTGAAAGTTGTGCATGTTCTTCACAGTAAAAATCCTGCCCCGCTATTTTGAACATTCCAATTTCTCCATACTTCGCTCTAACTTCAAGAATATCGGGGTGTCTATATCCTAGAGGAGATGACCCAATATTTGATGTAAAATCAAGAAATTCGTTCCCATCCACATCCTTGATCATACAATCATGGCCGTCGGCCACTACTAACGGGTACACATATGTAGAATCATAGGAATTTCTTTTGATGACATCTATAATCTTCTTCGCTTTGGTTCCAGGAATTTTTCCCAATGTAAGACTTAACGCTCCAGTTTTTCTTTAATGCTACCCAACATTGATTTCTCAATGTCTTCGACTGCCTTGTATATCAAAGATTTTGGAACTGGTTTTAGCAGACCAAAGGTTTTAACCTCTATATCCAACTGAATCTTTGTCCCCTCCGCAGGTAAAATAACAACATACATTGTAATTTCAAGGGATGATCCTATTGATGAACCCTTTACAATAATTTTGAGGCGCTCTTTTTCTTGGATTGTCTCGATTTCAGAATTTATGCTAAACTTGCCTCGTATGAAAGAGTAAGGAGGTTTTACTTTTCCTGTAAACTTTGTAGGGGATTCTATTTGCAGGTTTTCAAGATATGGTATGCAGTCAGTCACCATTTTAATGTCTGTCAGAAAACTCCACACCTTTTCAATTTCCGAATTAATCACATATTCTTTTTTGAATAACAGTTGCAAACTATCGTCGAACAGTGGGTGTGGTACCTTATATGTGATGCAACCAGAACTTAGTTTAGCAATCTTACCGCCATATTATTATAAATTAATCCTGTAAAAAAAAGTCATGGAAGAATCAGAATCGATACTGAAAGATGTAAATGATTTTTGTGAGAAACTCAGACCCATAGCAGATATTTGTTATTTGGAACACAAGTTTAATGACCAGATCATACCCCTTGCCAAGGAATTTAATATTCTTGGTTTGCCTGTACCAAGAGAATTTGACGGTAGAGGAGCAGATATTTTCACGTACATCAAAGCGTTTGAAAGGATTGGCATGGAGGGTACTGGAATAAGGACTGTTTTTTCCGTTCACAGCTCCCTTGTACAAAAAACATTGATGAGATTTGGCACTAATGAACAAAAGGAAAGATATCTCAAGCCTTCTGTAAAAGGTGAAATTATTTTTGCGTTTGCACTAACAGAGCCAGATGCTGGAAGTAATCCTCTAGAACTCAAAATGAATTTTAAAAAAGATCAGGATTCATACGTTCTCAACGGCACCAAATATCTAATATCTAACGGAACCATTGCAGATGCAATAATCGTATTTGCAAAAAGCACCATCGACGACAAGATGAGCGCCTTCATTATTGACACGGATGGAGAGGGAATTGAGAAAGAGGAGCTTGTTTCCAAGATGGGTACGCCAACAATCGATACTGGTATGTTTGAGTTGCAAGATTACAAAGTTGATGTTAATAACCTCGTGGGAGGGGAAGGCCAAGGTTGGCAAATAGCGAAACAAGCTTTGATTGAGGGAAGACTTGGAGTAGCAGCAGGTTGTGCTGGAAGTATCAAAGACTGCCTGATTGAAGCTACCGAGTATTCAAAAGAAAGGATGCAATACGGCAAGCCCATTGCAAAACATCAATTAATTCAGGAACACATAGCTGGGATAGAAGTTCACCTGAGTTCTTCGGAAGCAATGGTGAATAGAGCTGTGACTATGAAAGACGAATGGGATAAAAATCCAGGAGACAAAGAATTGATGAGAAGGGCAGATCTTGCTGTTGCTGAAGCCAAATTGTTTTGTGCTAATGCAGCCTTTGATGCAGCTGACAGAGCTGTGCAGATCCTTGGTGGTAGAGGGTGGTCTTTCCTGTATCGTCCTGGAAGGCATCTTGTAGACACTAGGGTGTGTAGAATATACGAGGGTACGGATGAGATATTGAAGTTAAAGATTGCTGCTGGTGTTTTAGGAAAACAGTATCGAGCATACTTTTGAGGGTTGTTTGTGAATCATTAACATTTGATACGAACTGTTAATCAGAATAAAAAAAAGAGGGGGATTTTCTCTCGTTATCTTGCTTTATCTGTTTACTGACCCTTGGCCAAATTCTTGGCAGCAGTGTCTCTCTCCTCATTGGCGACTCCATCTGCATCTATAGCTGCGCTTCTTTTGTTCATGTTTACGTCTCGGTTTTCACTTGTGTCATCAGGGTTGTTGATGTTGGCATCATTTCGTGCAGCATCAGCTTCACCAATAAGATCTGGCGTTAGTGCCACCAATACTAGTGGCAAGATTGCGAGCAATCCTATGTATTTTGTTATTTGTTTCATTGTTCTTTTATGAGTAAAAGTAGCAATAAGATGAGCTAAGAATAGTTGTTGAAAAATATCATTTGGTGTTTAATGGGAATATTCAAGACTAAAAATTCAGTACAGTGCAATACAATGCAATTGGAATAGAATTGGAAATTCAGTTAAGTATTATTTTTACATATGATATATTGCGAGGTTTTTCGCTTCAATGCCCTCAATTGGTGAAAAACTTGAACACTGGAACTCCTTAAGCCTCACAATATTGTGTGGGGTTTATGCTTCCTAGAGTTATCCTCGCAATCCTATCTCAAGGTGAAGGCTTTGAAAAATTTCAAGGCCTCACTAAAATGATGTAATTTGTATCAAGCTAAAAAGTGAGAATAAGAAATTTTTTCTAGGCATAAAAAAGCGTAATCCCAAATGATTAGCATGAATATTCTTGCAAATGATTGCACAATATTATAAGTTCATTTGACAAAATCGAATATAATGAATGATTATACCTGCACTTGCTCATGTGGATGTCAGAATCCAGCTGATGATTATGTTTGTTATAACTGTAAAATAGGCATGTGTAAAATTGGAATGAAACATTAATTCGTTTTACTAATTTACTAATCTAACTCAATTTGTAATCAAAAAAAGGAAGGAGATTAACGTCTCCTTCTTGTGGATATTCTTTTTGAAGATCTACGTGTAGTTTTTCTCCTTCTTGCAGGAGATCTTCGTGTAGATCTTCTTTTTGCAGTTGCACGACGACTACGTCTTGCTGCAGCTTTTTTTCTTGCTGCAGCTTTTGCAGCTGCATTTCTTTTTCTAGTGCGTGCTGCTTTTCTTGCAGCTGCACTACGTTTAGCTTTTGTAGCCATTCTGCTAATTGCTTTACAACTATTATAAAAACGGTTTTATTTTAACAAAAAATGCAATACATTGCAACATTTTGCAAACAAATAACGTAAAAATTTTTTTTAACATGTTTGTGTCCTTGTTAAACATATTTTGTGTGTAATTTGCGCAAGAAATTATCAAATATTTGTTATAATGTTGTTGTTTGTGTATTGATAACCGAGTACAAATTCCTAAACAGGAATAAACAATGAAAAACACTAGAAACTGTCGAGTCTAACTCTGATAGTTCTAGTATTTTTTTTTAACTTGAATTAAAAAGAAAAAAAAATTAAGGTTGTTTAATCTTCAAGCAATGTGCTTGTCAATGTAGGCTTTGATTGATTCTTTAGATGCAGCACCTACTACCTGTGCAACTACCTGTCCATTACGAAAGATCGCAAGAGTAGGAATACTAAGGACACTGTATTTTGATGCGAGTTCTTTGTTTTGATCCACATCGACTTTGACAAAATCTACCCTATCTTGATATTCTTTTGAAATCTCCTCAACAATTGGTGCTACAATATTACAAGGACCACACCACGTTGCCCAAAAGTCAACAAAAACTGGTTTTTCAGAATTTATGACTTGTTGTGCCCATTGTTCTTTTGAAATGTTTCTCATGATGATTAAATGTGAAAAAAAGTAGATATCATCAGCTAAACTTCAAATGATACTTTTCAAGACACTTTCCTAGCTGATCTTAACACTAATTTTCATTATTAAGAAACAATGAAACAAATAATCAAATACGTGGGATTGCTCGCAATTCTACCTCTATTCTTGATTGTACTGGCACCTGACTACATTGGCGAGGCTGATGCAGCAAAAGCACAAGGAAGCCCTGGCCAGCAATCACCAAAGTCCTATGGATCAGCAACTGATGACATAGTATGTGGCGACAAACTATGTAGCACACCTGAAGGTAGCGAAGATCCAACAAACGTAGGTAGAGCAAGTTAGAGCACAAAAGTATAGCAGAGAATAAAAAATTCTCTTTCCTTTATTTTTTTATTTCAATTACAAAAATTAGTCAGAAATATTTCTATTTAGGATAAGTTCGGGGATGTTTTTTTGTTTGGAAGTAGATCGATTCAGATTTTCATTAGTTCCTGATTCATTTTTGTAATTTTGTTTCTCATTTTCATAGATATCGTAAACTCTCTCTGAATTGTCAAGAAACAAGACAACATTTTTGTTCAGCGTTCTAAGGTTATTTTTCATATTTTTCATGCTTTCAATGCAAACGGTATCAATATTTTGAACAGTTTGAATCCACGCCTCTGTGTTTTGTTTGATGATATTTTTGATGAGATCTGGATAATACCAGCCAGGAAATTGGGCTGGATGCTTTTTTTGCGCATCCAGATAGTGCTGTGCTATATCAAGACACCCATACAGAAACTCAGTATTACATTCTACACACATATTTGATAAGCGCTTAGAAAAGGCATCTACCTCATCGATCCTTTTTACATAATCTTCTTTTAAGGTATGAATTAATTGTTCATGTGGAATTGAGGCAGTTTCAATTTTATTCATTTCATTATCAGTGTTTTCCAATTATTTGATTTTCCCTTGAAATTAACCTAAAAACATTGTGCAATACTTGCAATCAGATGTATTGCAGATCATCGCATGGCTATTTTAACTACTAATTATCAAAATGCATAATGTCAACCATTATTTCAAAAAATAAACTGTTTGAAGCTCAACACGGATCTATAATAAAACATGGTATAGAATTGATCGGCATAATCAATAGCCAAGGGCGAATGATAAATTTGATTGGAAATACTGATCTCAATTTACCAAAAGACAAAAAAGAAATGTTTCTCATGAAAATTGCCCTCAGAAATTCTATGCAAAAAGATTTTGATGAAGATTTAGGACCAGTAAGCTATTGCATGACACTACGAGGAAATAAAAAGTACATCTCAATCCCAATTAATAATGACAAAACAATACTAGTTGTTGCTAAAAAGGACGTTGATCACGAACAAGTTATTGTGGGAATTAAGCAACTAGTACAACATTCACAACAATTTTTGGGTGAAAAAATATCAAGTGGAGATTTGAGATAAATTGAACATTTACGACACCAAAGTGATTCGTTGCTATAGGTGTGACAAAGATCTTGGTGAAGTAGATTGGGAGGCTGTTGTTATTGCCCCCAAGTGTGGAGATTGTGCAAATCCATATCCAAAGAATGATGATTTACTACCTTGCGCTGTCCGTAAAGTTGCAAAAACCAAAAACATAGAGCAGCCAATTGCAGAAAACATGATTACATGTTAAAAGGAGAAATAAAAAATTGGTTTTAGAAACCCAAAGCTCAGTAAAGATTTTAGCTAATCCTCCACCAATGTTAACTCAAAGTGAAGCCAAAACCTCTGTCTGTGATGTTATGAAGGATAACACATCAAAGGTAATCAAAAAATTAGAATCTCAAACTCCAGCAAATATACAACTGTACTCTGATCTATACACGGAATATCTACACATGTTTGATGATCTCTTTGGAACATGTTACATATCAGAAAAACAGTTTTTTGATAAGCTTGGTCTTGACCAGAACACACTCAACACATTTGGCAATTACTCAAACAATTTAACAAATTTCTATACCACGCAAATTGATTTAATGTCTAACTTTCAAAGAGCCTATGTCCAAATGCGAATTTCAGCCATAAAATCATATGATAAATACGTGCATACCATGATGGACTCCTACGCAATGATGTTAACGCAGTTTAATTCCATCTTTAAAAACAAGAATTTTTACTAAATTAAAATTATTTTTTTATTGTCCATAAGCTTCTTCTAAACATCTTGAAGAGCAAAAAGGACTAGATATACTATGGTACTCTCTACCACAATTCCTGCATTCTTTTATCCACCTCATATTTCTATCAACTCAATTGGTGGTGTAGAATGCTTTGTGATAGTATTATGCAGGTTGGCATGATCTACATGCTTGAAGGTCAAATTACACCTGTAACATTTCCATGCTATTATGACCGTCATTGTTCAGGACCTATGATTATAACAATTGGCGATATAACGGGCTCTTCCTCTGAAACTGGTTGGCGCTGGCCTCCTTGTTTTAGTATGGGATCTTCATATTGTACAGCCCCTACTTCACCAATGAATGAAAGAGCGAATACAGTTAACAATAGCGGAAGTATTACAATTAAGCCTACACGCATCATTTCTTGTTTCATAGTTTATCTATTGTGAAAATTTATGATAAGTCCAACTAAACTCAAAATGATATTTTTCAATATCTTTTCTTAGCTGACATTATCCCTACTTGTCTGTTAAGAAGGGCAATGAAACAAATATTAAAATTCATAGGATTGCTCGCAATCTTGCCACTAACATTAGTAACAATAAGTCCAAACTTAGTTGGTTATGCCGACGCAGTAAATGTCGGAAGTCAAGATGTTAGCCGCCCTGGCCAGCAATCTGATAAAGTATGTGGAGACCGCCTTTGTTCTGGAAATGATGGAGTAAATGTAGGCGGTCAAGATGTAATTGGACGCTCAGGATACCAGCCTGATAAAGTATGTGGAGATAGATTATGTTCAGACTCTGCATCCGCCAGTTCGGCAAAGAGTGAACAGAAACTATCAAAATCTACTGGAAGCGTTGAATATGATGCCTTAAGTGCCCAACTTGCAGAAAAAACTATGGAACTAAGCATTGCCAATGCAAACGGTGACTCTGATAAAGTTGCAGAATTACAAGACGAACTAAAAGACATTCGAAACCAAATTGCTGAGTGGAAAAATAATTAGGTTATAAATATGATAGTTGATTTTCATTGTTGATAATTTATGAACAAACAAAAATTTTCCAATTTGGACTCAATTTGGAAAATTCGTTAAATGATTTGTAAACAAAAAAAAAATATGGAAGAAAAAGCGAAAACTCGCACTGTTTCCTTCCGTGTTCCAGAACATATTCTTGCAGATATAGAAAAAGAAGCAAAGACGCAACTTGTTTCTACAAATTCCCTGATCAATAGAATTCTGTTACAATATGTTCAATGGGACAAATATGAGAACAGAATGAAAATGTTTCCTGTGCCAGGAGATAGCCTTCAACACATTTTAGAACACCTTGATGAAATAAAAAGAAAGGAGGCAGTTGAAATTATCTACGACAGTATTAGAGATTGGACACTAATCTCAAAGAAAAAATTTGACATCCATTCTGTTTTAGAGGTTCTTGAAGATTATTGTAGAATGGTTGACATATCTATTGAGGATACTGTTTCCTCTGGGTATCGTTCCTATGTTATACGCCACAATCTGGGTAGAGACGTTTCTTTACTGATATGTGATTTAGTTAAGAAAATTTTCTATGATTCATTAAAAATGAAAGTAGACACTAATATGACAAATACTACGGTGGTGGCTAAACTTACTTCTAAATTTGACTGAGAACCTTTTTGTGAAGGAGGAGTAACGTATTATCTTGTTGGATGAAGAATCAAACAATTCTCTCTCCGAAGTATTCATGGAGTTAGCAGGTGAAAGTCGATATGGCATTCTTCTAATGTTGGAGGAAAAAAAGTGGAGGTCTTCTCAACTTGCAAAAGAACTAAACCTCACAATACAGGAAACTCATCGAAACACTACCAGATTAGCGAATGCGGGTTTGATAGAAAAGGGCTCTGATGGATTTTTTTCACTAACCTCCTATGGCAGAATTTTAGTTTCACAGCTTGACCCTTTTGATTTCCTCAATAAGTATAAAGAATATTTTACAGATCATTTCCCATCGGATCTGGCTCCAAAGTTTCTTCAAAGAATGGGAAATTTGAAAAACTGTGAATTAATTCAGGGAAATTTTGCCATAGTTGAGAAATGGATGTCTTTAGCTGATGAAGCAGAAGATTATCTCAAAGTAATGACGTCACAGATACCCCCAGAGTTCTATAAACTAAAGGTATCAAAGGCAAAGAAAGGAATTAAAGTTTTTTTGATTCATGGGGAAAACACAATAGCTCCTAAAGGTTTCAAAAAAGAGCTTACAAGTTCTGGAGTACGAAGTCTGATTTCAAATGGAATTTACAAAAGAAAAATGGTGAAAAAAATTCAAACTATGATTGTATTAAACGAAAAAAAAGGAATCATCTTCTTCCCAAATTCAAAAGGGGAGCCGGATATGTACTATGCCTTCATCAGTGATGATCCAGATTTTCATGAATGGTGTGTTGATTTCTTTGATCATGTTTGGGAAGTGGCAGGAGATTATGATGTTTCCAAAATACGTGAAATCTAGGTTATTTTAACACAAATCTCTTTAAAGTTTCTATTTCCTTGCCTTCCTGATCAGTTTCTTAATGCCTCGGTAGGTCAAGGCTGGAACCACACAAGAAGGGCAGCCCATTTTTGAGATAGGACAACAACACCAACAGCTGCACTCTCCCTTCGTGTGGTTACAATCAGGACACTGCTGTGAATTACTCTTCATAATCATCATCGTAATCTTCGTCATAGTTCTCTTCGTCATATTTTTCAACCCAAGGTGGGTCCAATGGTTTTTTTTCATTAGGTATTACATCTGGAATTATGCTAGTGCTTCCTTGTAATCCGCTTAGAATAATTTGCATTTGTGTCTCCATATTACTATATCGAATGAATCACTCAAATTATCAACTAAACATGAAATGAGATTTTTCAATACTTTCTCCTAGCTGATATTATCACCAATTCTATCTAATAGGTGGGTATGATGCGGTCAGAACCCCTTTCATTCACATGCCCAGTATGTTATGAACGAAGTTTGACCCATTCTGGTTTTCTAAACTCCTTGAACCTCTTCAAGATTACAAAATGGTTGATTTGTGACAATTGTGGATTTTTGAGCGGCCTCGAAGATTTCAAAAATTTCTTGGTAAATGTATGATTCTAAAAATTGCAATTGAAAATCATAATGAATTCTTAAGTAATATCGTATCATTGTGATGTGGCATGAGGTTAAGCGTAAGAGCAATTAAGGCCAATTGTAATCCTCAAATTAAACGACTCTTGTGGTTTCTATTTGCTGGTTCTAGAGGAGGATTAAACAGAATAAGAATAGTTTTGGTCCTTAAAAAACGACCATACAATACGCATCAACTTGCTAATGAAATAGGAATTGATTACAAATCTATTCAGCATCATCTCAAAGTATTAGAAAGAAATAACCTCATAACAAGTAGTGGACAAAAATATGCAGCCCAATATTTTATTTCAACATTTTTAGAAATCCACCTAAATGTATTTGATGAAATTGTAACAAGATTAGAAAATAGTAGCCTAGTAAAATTTAGAGAATAAACTATTCATTTTTTACATTTGATACGAACTGTAAATCCTGAAAATTCTCCCATCTTTTTTATTCAAAATTACATTTGGTACAAACTGTTAATTGCTCATCATTGAAAATTGTATTCCCACTTTATATCCGATGGACCGCATTAAAGTCTCATGGCTAACGTAAGTGGAATAGCAGTAGGAATCGCTATAGTTGCAATTGCATTAGCCGTTGTATCATTTGGTTCAGTAACACAAACTACAACACTACAATTACCGAGTGTTAGCTCCGAGCCTATAGAACGAACAATTTACATCAATCTCATAGAGCCCAAAGGTTCCACCAATATAGAAAAAGAACCATTCCCAACAAAGGCTCTCCCCGAGGGTGGGGGATATGAACTAAAACCTCCTGACGAAAGTGGTAGATGGGTTGTGGAAACGTATACCTTTTCTCCCTCTATCATCGTAGTAAACCAAGGAGATACTGTGAACATCAAAATGCTAGGAATCAACGGAGCACTACACAAAATAACTATCGAAAATTACATCAATGAATTTGATATACATCGTGGTGAGCTAAAAGAAATTTCATTTTTAGCAGACAAGACAGGTACCTTCAAAATGTCCTGCGATGTTCACCGCCCTGCCATGGAAGGATATTTGATGGTTTTGCCAAACGCATAGATTTATGAAATTAAATTGATTAACATTTGATACGAACTGTTAAGGAAAAAACAAAATCAGATTTGAGAATAGTACATCGATCTTAAGTATCGTTTTAACATTATGAAATAAGATTAGAAATTATGAAGGTCAAATGTCCAGAATGTAAAAAAGACGTAATTATTGTTAAAAACTATACGCATATTTTATGTGAATCATGCAAGCTTGATTGGGAATTTAAAGAATTTATAATGGTGCTGATGCGGAGCGACAAGACAGCTATGGATGTGCTTGCAGATTATGAAAAAAAATTGCAAGAAACATCTGAATCCTATGTTTCATGGGGCTAAATATGACATTGGAAAAATGTGACGTTGCCATCGTTGGTGGTGGAATACTTGGAACCACGATCTCCTATTGGTTATCTGCCCTTTATGATCTAAAAATCTGTGTGATTGAAAAAGAAAGAGACGTTGCAATGCATACAAGTAGTCGCAACACTGGTTTAGTTCACTCACCGTTACATATTGATCCCAAAAAAAATAATGTGATTGCAAGATGTGCCTATGTAGGACGGGATTGGTGGCATGCTCTGGCAAAGAAAAGAAGTCTCCCTTGGAAGGAAATCGGCAAATTAGAAGTCGCCCTAGACGAAAAACAACACAAAACTCTGGAAAAATTTCAAAAGTGGGGAGTAGAAAATGGCATGTCAGAAAACGAATTAGAAATAATGGATTCAAAACAGGTTTCTCAAATGGAACCAAACGTAAAATGTCATTCAGCTATTTTCTCTAAACGTGATGTTTCGACAGATTACGGTATTCTAACAAAGCAAGTAATGATGGAATCACAAAAAAATGGAACAAAGTTTCTTTTTGATCATAACGTAGTAAATGTTGAAGAAAATTCCGAAGTAAAACTTACCTTCACTGATAATTCCATCCTTACATCCAAACTTTTGATAAATTGTGCAGCTGGACATTCCCTTGATATTGCCAAGAAACTTGGTCTTGCAAACGAATATGCCCACCTGTTTTTTAGAGGAGAATATTGGGTTAATGGAAATCAATACGATTCAGTCAAAACCAACATCTACTCTGTTCCAACAAATTCTCAATTCCCATTCCTTAATCCTCACTTAATCAAAAGAGCAAATGGAGAAACACATGTAGGTCCTAATGCTGCTTTAGTTAGTGGACCAGAAGTATACCAAGGATCCACAAGCGATCTTTCTTCAACAATATCAGAGATACTAGAAATTTTTCACGGTAGCCCTAGAAAGTTATTCTTTAATCGTGCTTTTTTATCAATGGTGAAAAAAGAATGGCTAAGCTCAATTTCAAAAACGGCCATGATCAATAGAGTGAAAAAGTTTGTCCCAAGTATTCGTTCTAAGAGTTTTTCAAAACGAGGAGTTGCCGGAATTAGAGCCAACATCATTACCCCGGAAGGAACCTTTTTGCCAGAAGTAATGGAACTAAAAGGGAATCATTCATTTCATATAATTAATTACAACTCTCCAGGCGCAACAGGTGCAGCTGCCTATTCAGCTTTGGTTGTAAAAAAATTACAGGACGCTGGATTTTTAGATTATACACAGAAACCAAAGAATACGATTTGGAATTTTGAAGAGATTATCAACTAAATTTACATTTGATACGAACTGTAAATCCTGAAAATTCTTAATTCTTAGTTTAAAACAAGGTAGAACACTTAATCAAACGATTGTCAATTTTTTGATCTTCAATGCCTAGTTAAGATCCTAAATATTATGGTAAAATAATGGCGGGTTATTGCTTCAGATATCGCATATGTCCCTCTGTCAGTTTTCAACCCACCATTAATTCTTGAATCATCAAAAACTTTAGCTACAGATCATTTATTTGATTGGTAAATTATACCGCCCTATGGAAGCTGGTACCACGCACTCCTCGGATCTAACTTCCAATCTACGAGTAATAGTATGTGCTCAGAAGCCAAGTACTGGCTTCCATTTTCTCCAAATTTGTCAGAGGGATGTAAATTTTTCATGGGAATGAAAATTAATCCTACAAATCCCGAAAGAGTGACGGTACAATACAAGTTTGAAGATCAAGATAAAGTGCTCGTTAAAATGATGACACTGAATGAGTATGAAAGTCTAAAAAAAATTGACAATATGGAATATTGTAAATTAATGCAATAGAATGAAAAGTTTATTTCACTTTACGTCTTTTAGTGCCTCTTGCCGTTGAAATATATCTGCCCTTACCAGACGGACGCCCTGTTGTCTCTTTTATGTCACCATATTTTACGCTTCTAGTACCACGTCCCGTCGAAATGGTTCTCCCTTTTGCTGCCTCCTTTCGTTTTTTCTGAAGCCCTCTGTATGATTCACCCGTCCAGTTGTCGGACTCTTTTTCTACTATTCTTCTTTTAGTTCCTCTTCCACCTACTCTGACGACTTTAACCATTCAACAATCTATTCTTTAACCATCTTTAAAGTTATTCGTTTGATACGAACTGTCAACACCTTATGAAAAGTATCATTCAGGATCTTCTTCATCAGCTCGGCAACACAAACAAGCACATTCCCCATAAATGTGACCGCAACTAGAACATTGAAATTTCATCCTAGTTCTTTCCTTCCAAGTTGTATTTGGTTTTGTTCTAATCTTTTTACCACATTCTGAACATCGTGTAATGGATTTTGGATACTTAATTTTACAAGGTATGCAGAAATTATACAACAAATATGGACTCGACATGATGAATATTCTTTACTTAGCAAAATAAAAGATTTCCAAGCATCACGTTCTATTTCATACCAATTTGCATGAATTTTTAAATTACATTTGATACGAACTGTAAATTACTCTTGATTAATAGACAGAACGCCTTGTTTAATTCACTTTTCAAAACAAAAATGGGTTCAAAATAAGACCCAACAAGTAGCGGGTCTCAACGGATTAGCCTTTTCCTATTCTGTACATTTTGGTACTACAGGTAGGACAGGTGCCTTTTGTTGCAGGCCTACCATTTTTCATGGTGACAGATTTTGGATTCTTTATTTCTCTTTTTGCTCTGCATTTTACACAGTATCCTGTTGTCATAACAACTAATCCTAAACTTGATCCTATTTAGAAAGATGCTGTGAATTTTGTTTAACAATAAACAGTAATTGCGAATGACTAGGATAAGAAATTAACTAAATCCTGCTCCAAATTTGTCTCCTTCTTGCAACGGATCTAGAGAATCTGAATTTTTAAGCTTCAAATAAAGTAGTGCTTCGTAAACAAGTTGTAAAGCAGTTTCTTCATTAATTTTGAAGTTGATTTTTGCATAATCATGATATTTTTTTAGTTTGTTAGGATCTTGTTCATCTGGAGACAGTTTATCATCTACCATTAAGGATGCTAGTTTTTCAATTTGTGAATTATATTCTGACTCATCCATTAGTTAATGAATAATTTTCGTTCATTTAATGTATTGTTCCAAATCAAATATTCAAGACTAATTTTTTGACGGTGTTTTTACAACAGGTGGCATGACGCTTTTCTCAAAACTGATAATCAACGATGGGTTATATTGTATCAAAAGTTTAGAACGCATGTTGTCTGAGAATCAAGAGGCAGAAATTGGTTGCATGTGTACAAAGTGTAACTGTAAGACAATTGTTCCACTCGTAGTTTCAATTTGTGACCTTGCCTCAAAGACGACCACTCATAAAATCGAATAAATCCCCTTGACATGAAAAGAACGCCAGCAATGAAAAACAATGAAAAAATGTGGAAGTTAGAATATTGGGAATCTGCCTCTCATCAAGAACCTGATGAACAAAATAAAGTAAAAGAAGACGATGAAAATTATTGTGATAAGACACAATAGCAAGTTTGAGACTACAAATGATGGCTATGAAAAAATTGAATATCTTTGGCAATTTTAAATTCGTGTTTATTCCAGCCATAGCAATAGTCTCATTTTCTCAGTTTATGGTAGTGCTGTTTGGCCAAACTATTCCTAATACGGTCTGGTCGTTTTTCAAAGAGGTGGGCTTTGTCATAGTTTTAGCAGCAGCTCTCATCTTTACAATTATGTGGTTATTTCGAGCAATTCCTCACCACAAGACAAAAAATTACTCTATAATTAGTTTTGATGTTTTTGGACAAGAATCAAAAATTGATGGATTGCGTACAGAGTTTAAGACTCATGACGTAGCATGGAGTTTTATGAAGCAGTACAAAAAATCCTATCCTTTGCATCATTTCGCATTGATATCAGACATATCAAAAACAGAGAAAAAAACTATTATCAGATATCTTTAGAAAAGAAGGGCATCAAACTAATTTAGAAACGATATAAGAAGCAGAGATCACTATCTTCTGATTAGAATTTTGCAATATAAGAAATGTCCATGTGAATGTGGTTGCACTAAAACAATATCAAATGTGTTTTATGATATTTGCATTCACTGTACACTTGGAACACATAAAAAACCTCAATAAAACGAATTGTGAACCATTTGTTCGAAATACCCTTATACTAAATTCTTTAGGTTTTATTTGAAGTAAAATGACAATCATTTTTGTTCCGATCAGACCAAGTAGAAGAAACGAAGAATTAGATGAATTAGAAAAGACAGAAGAACAATAAATTTCTGAAAGAATTTCAGTCCCAAAAACTTGTTTAATTAACATTTGATACGAACTATCATTACCAATTCTGAATTTTAGTCCTTGATATAAAAGTGGGAAAATCATAGTGAATACATGGCAAATCAATACATCTGGATTGGAATATCTATTGCAATATTTTTTGCAGGATTTGCAGGTGGTTATGTTATTTCCGAACAGACTTACAGTCCAGCAAACTTGATGGCTAAAGATCCACAAACAACAACACAATGGATGGAAACTATGATGGGAACCATGATGAATGACCCAGATTTGCGTAATGAAATGATGACAATGATAATGCAGAATCCAGAGATGATGCAAGCAATGATGCAGAATCAACAGATGATGGAAGGCACTATGGGTTCTGGAATGATGATGGGTTCAAACCCAATCGAGCAGCATGAAAGAATGCTAGAATTGATGGGGACGATGATGGATAATGAGGACATAATGAACCATATGTTTGCCCACATGATTGAAAATGAAC
>JAEHKV010000082.1 GCA_016838845.1 Nitrosopumilales archaeon
CATCCTTTGCTCCATCCATAATTTCTAAGGCGGAATGACTGCCTAGAACACCAATTCTAACATCAGAGTAGTCATTAACAATTTTTTTAATCTCGTTAATCTTAATCATGATATTCTTTTATGAGAGGTTCTAATATAGCTATAATTTTTTCGTCTACAATTTAATCAAAGAGTTTATCATGAACCTTTTTCCAAAAACCCTATGTTCTATTCCTTTGAATTGATTCTTGCTGGAATCATTCTTCTAACTGCGATGGCTGTTGGCGGAATTAGTTTGTGGCTGAAAAGAAGGAATGAAAAAATTGAACAATTGAAACAAGCTGAAAATGAAGAACAAAATAATCAGAATTCTTCCTAGTGATAATTTCTTTTTCAGGAGTAATAGCTAAAATAGTGTGATTCATCATCAGCAATTATTGAGATTAATTGTTGGAATCACAGGAAGCACTGGAGTAATTTACGGAATTAGACTATTGGAGGTTTTAAAAAAATTGAATGTGGAAACACACTTGATCATGACAGAGTGGGCCATAAAATGTATTGTTATGGAAACTGATCATGATGCTGATTATGTAAAATCATTGGCAAATTCATTTTCCGATGAGGGAAACATGGCTGCTAGCGTTTCAAGTGGTACTCATAAGGTTGATGGGATGATTGTTGCTCCCTGTAGTATGAAAACCCTATCTAGTATCGCTAATGGTTATGATGAAACACTAGTGGCAAGAGCAGCTGCTGTAACAATCAAAGAAGGTAGAAAATTGGTTTTAATGGTACGTGAAACTCCTTTGAGTGCAATTAACATTGAAAACATGTTGAAATTGGCACGACTTGGCATTGTGATATTACCACCTGTGACTGAATTTTACACAAAACCAAAAACTATTGATGATATAGTAAACCACGGTATAGGAAAATGCCTAGATCAATTTGACATCGAACACGATTTATACCCTAGATGGGGAAGTTTTTGAAAGTAACGATTGACCAGAATTAATTTTGAAAAAATTGTAAAAGCTGAAAGAGATAAGATTTTTAAAATTGCTACTGATTATGAAAAACTTCAAAAAACAATTCCTCAATACTTTACATCAATTCGTGTCATATCATCTCGAGATAATGTCACAGTAATAGAAGAGCATCTTAATTTGGCTGGTTATGAATTAGTCATGATGACAAAACATGTTACAAAATCTCCAGAAATTCATGAGGTATTTGTTATTGGCGGTGATGCCAAAGGCAGTCATATAGTTGAAAAATATGAAAAGATTCCAGAAGGAACAAAAATTACTGTTGACGCTGAACTAAAACTTCGAGGACCATTAAGAATCGTTGCTTATTTTGGGAAATCGAAGATCACTAAAGGGTTTTCTAGAATAATGGACGAATTTGCAAAAATTGCAGAGAATCAGTCGGATTGATCCTTTTGTTTTTCTTTAAATTCTTTTAGCTCTTTGTCGCCTTCAACTCTTCCTTTTTCATATTCCCCTTTCGCTTTTCCAAATGTTTTTGCAAGCTGAGGAATTTTCTTTGCGCCAAAAAGGAAGACAGCAATAATAACTACAATCCAAATCCATTCTGCTCCTGCGACAAAATTTGCTATATTTTCAAGCATTTACATTTTCTGTCTATGTTTATGATTTAAATGTTCACGAAAACTAAGTTAGCGCTGCAAGCTTCCGTTCTTTACGTTCAATGATTACCATGCCACCAAGATAGAGTGCAAGCATAGGTGCTGCAATAAACCACATCGTTATACCGCTGCCATCTGGAGTAATGATTGCTCCAAATATTACAATTATCACAACTGCGTAGCGAATATTTTTTCGCCAAAATTTTGCATCAGTCATACCGGAAGCAGTAGTTGCATACATTATCATTGGAAGCTGGAATGATAAACCAAACGCAAGCAAAAACTGTAAAACAAATGTCACAAAGTCCATTATGTTTAGGAATGTAACTAATCCTGCTGACTCACCATATTTGTACAGAAAATCAAGTATGTATGGGATTACCAAAAAATATGAAAATAAACATCCTGCAACAAATAACCCTAGAGCTGGAATTGTTATATTCCTACTTATATGGATCTCATTTTCTTTAAGGGCAGGTTTTAGAAATGCTGCTACTTCTCGTATAATGATCGGCATCACAGCTACAATCCCAACAAGCGCGGCGATGTATACTTGAGCAAAAAATGCTTGTCCTGGTGCAGTTTGAATGAGTTGAACACTTTCTGGAACTAGGTTTACTCTAAAGTAATCTGTGATTTGCGCTGCAATATTATCTAACGGTTGTGGGGTTGGATAAAATAATCCAACACCGAGGATTTCTACTGGCTCTGCATGAAAAGCAAGAAGAAAAGCAGTAATTGCTATAACTACTATTACAATTTTTAGAATACGACGTCTTAACTCTTCTAGATGTTTATTAATTTCTTGAATCTCTGACATCTGAGATCACATTACACTAAACTAATTTATCTACTTTCCAGGAATTGGCAAAAGCTTTGCATCAGGCAAACCTGCTTCCTTTTGCTCTTCCTCTGATAAGTCTTGAAATTCTAACGAAATGATGGGTTTTGTGTTAAACTTTGATTCTAACTCCTTTGCTAAAGAAGCAATATCTTTTCCAGAATAGATTTCCTTAGAATCTAGGAGAAAAATCTTTTCTCCTTTCTCTTTTTCAGTTCCTCCAAACTTTTGTTTTAGAAATTTGGTAATACTTGGCAATTCGCTTAGCGGTATATGATTATGATAATAGACTATGCCTTTCACTGAGTCATAGCCCAATGGAGTTCCATGCTTGAAAAGAAAAACACCAATAAAAATCGCATCTTCTTCAGGCTCTCTTATACACTTGATTTCCCAATTAAGTAATTTATCCTCATTATAGGTGAATTTTTCAACCTCATCTGAAGTTAATTTCCAGTATCTTGATCTGCTCAATTCAAATTTTTCACAATTCTTCTGTTATAAATTCCAAACCTAACACACAATGTTTCATCAAATAATAGATCTTTAATATGATTATGAGCATCATATTGTATGGGAATAAGGGTCACTGTGGTTCTAGATGAACTCAATGTGGAAAAACTCCGTAACATTCAAGCAAAGTTGTTACGTGGTTCAACAAAATCGGTTAGCTTTTCCTATGTTCTGAATCGTGTTACAGAAGAAGGATTAAGAAAATTCAAACCATAAAAATAGAATTACATAAAATAAGATAGATTAATTATAACACTGACATGATTAATTATATGGCAACATACAAAGTTCATGTGATCATTGAAAATAAACCAGGAATCCGTGATCCTGAAGGAGATACAATTCTTAACGATTTGGTTCTGAAAGGTAGTTTTTCATCCATATCAAAGATTCGTTCTGCTAAGATGTTAAAATTTGAAATTAAAGAAAAAAACAAAAATCTTGCCAAGAAAAAAATTCAAACCATCTGTGATGAATTAAGAATTTACAATCCGGTAGTTAGTAAAATTTCAATAGAAGCTTTTGATGATTAATCAGCATTTGCTTTTAAATTTTCCATTGTCGCATCAATCAAAAGTTTACTTCGTAAAAAAGATGTCAAATCAGTTTGCGTAATGGCACCAACTAATTTATCATTATCAATCACTAAAAGTCTTCGAATTTTATGATTTAGCATTTTCTGTACTGCGTCTTCAATTTCTGTTGATGGTTCAACAGATCTGTATTTGTAAGACATTATCTCATTCAATGGAATCTCTGATGGCGATTTATTTTCTGCAACCAGTTTTTTAACAAAATCCTTTTCTGTTACAACCCCAACTGGTTTTCCGGCCTTAACTATTACCAGAAAACTAATGTCTTTTTCTGTGAGTATGCGTGCTGCATCAAGCGCAGTTTTATCTTGCTCTATAGTGACTACATTTTTCTTCATAATATCTCGTACTTGACCCATGTTATTTTGCAGGGATTTTTTTAAATAAAGTTTTTTCGTTTGCTTTCAATTAAATACGGCTCAAATTGAAAATAAACGTGAAAGTTGGGATCATAGTTTTCCCAGGAAGTAATTGTGATCGGGACATGTTTCATGTTTTGACTGATGTTTTCAATCTAGATGCACAGTTTTTTTGGCATGAAAAAAACTTGCCTAGTGGAATTGATGCTATTGTTTTACCTGGTGGTTTTTCATATGGTGATCGTCTAAGAGCTGGAATTATTGCGGCACATAGTCCAATCATTAAAGATGTTAAAAAATTAGCAAATAAAGGAATTCCAATTCTAGGCGTTTGTAATGGATTTCAAATTTTAGTTGAATCTGGCTTATTGCCTGGCGCTCTTTTAAAAAATAATTCCCTTAGTTTCATGTGTAAGTGGACAAATTTGATAGTAGAAAATAATATGACTCCATTCACTAACAAGTTGAAACTACATCAAAAAATTCCCATTCCAATTGCGAATGGTGAAGGAAGGTATTATGTTGATGATTCAACGCTAAAAAAACTCAAAAAAAACAATCAAATTGTTTTTCGATATAGTGAAGCTGTAAACGGTTCTTCATTTAGAATTGCTGGTATATGTAATGAAGATGGTAATGTAGTTGGTATGATGCCACATCCAGAACGTGCTACAGAATCTGTGATTAATCCAATAGATAGTAAACCCTCTTCACTAATCTTTGAATCACTTTTGAGTACTATTGGTGTGCAACAATGAGTCTCAAGACACAAGAACTAGCTCATCTCAAATCCAAAATAAAAAGAGAACCAACCAATACGGAACTTCAGATCGTGGCAGCTGAATGGTCAGAACACTGTTCATACAAATCATCTAAAAAGCATCTCAAAATGTTACCAATGACCGGACCATTAGTAATTTCTGAAAAAGGATTTGATTCAGGAGTTCTAGATGTTGGTGATGGTTATGTTGTGACTGTACATATTGAAAGTCATAATCATCCTTCAGCTGTTGAACCATATGGTGGAGCAGCAACTGGCGTTGGTGGTGTTATTAGAGATATTCTTTCCGCTGGTACACGACCAATTGCAATTTTAGATGGATTGAGATTTGGAAATATTGAAAAAGATCCTCAAGCAAGATGGCTTTTCAAAAATGCTGTGGTCGGAATTGCAGACTATGGAAATTGTTTAGGCATTCCGACAATTGGTGGTGAAGTAGAATTTGATGATTCTTACACAAATTATGCACTTGTAGACGTTGCGGCAATTGGTTTTGGGAAAAAAGACAGACTGATTAAAAATAATGCAAAAAAAGATGACGTTGTTGTCTTACTTGGTGGTTCAACAGGACGCGATGGAATTGGCGGCTCGCAATTTGCTTCAGATTTACTTGAATCTGAAGATACATCAGCAGTTCAAATACCTGACCCATTTATTGAACAATTAATTATTGAAGCCATTCTTGAAGCAAGAAATCACAAATTGATCAAGGCGATGAAAGATTTAGGAGGTGGTGGCCTGTCGTGTGCAATTTCCGAAATAGCAGATTCGCTTTCTATTGGAATTGAACTTGATGTAAACTCAGTTCACACTCGTGAACAAAATATGAATATTGACGAAATAATGATTTCTGAGTCTCAAGAAAGAATGTTAATAATTACAGATAAGACAAAACTCAAAAAACTCGAAGAGATCTGCAAAAAATTTCGTATTAAATGCTCTGTAATTGGTAAAGTTACTTCTAACCAAATTATGCATGTAAAAAAAGGAGCAAAAACATTTGCAAAGTTGCCAACAAGTGTTGTTGCGAATGCCCCTCTTTTGGATAGGCCTTCTACCAAGCCAAAATATCTACAAACAATTCAAAATGAAAAAAAACTCAAACCTACAAAAGACCTTTCAAATATTCTACTTAAAATGCTCTCTTCGCCTAATTTAGCCGACAAAAATTGGGTTTATGATCAATATGATCATGAGGTAGGGATTAGAACTGTAGTAAAGCCTGGTTATGATGCATCTGTACTTCGATTAGACAATGGTAAATTTTTAGCTGCAAAAATTGATGGTAATCCCAAACAATGCTACCTGAATCCAAGAGAAGGAGCAATAGGATGTTTTGAAGAAGCTTGTAGGAATGTAGTTTGTACAGGTGCAAGACCAATAGGAATGGTTGATCATCTTCAATTTGGTAATCCTGAAGATCCCGAGATATTTTGGACATTTTTAGAATCATTAAAAGGATTAACAGATTTTGCGAAATATTTCAAAATTCCATGTGTTGGTGGGAAAGTTAGTTTTTACAACGAAACCATCAAAGGACCAATTAAACCATCTCCATTGATTGGCATTCTTGGGTTAATAGAAAAAAAACCACTTCAGCCTAGAACCATTTCAAAAAATGATCCAGTTTTGTTGATAGGAAATACAACAAATGAGCTTGGCGGTTCAGAATATTTTGAATATATTCATAATTTTGTTGGAGGAAGATGCCCAGTTGTTGATTTCAAAACTTCAAAAATGAACATGAATGCAGTACTAGAATTAATAGAGAAAAATTTGATCAAAGTAGCACATGACTGTTCAAAAGGCGGCATCGCCATAGCGATTTCTGAATTATGTATGCAAAATAAAATTGGTTGTCAAATAGAACTAGAAAAAATACCTGGGGAAAAACTCTCTGAAGATAGATCCCTGTTTTCCGAAAGCCATTCTAGATACTTGCTTGTGATTGAAAGAAAAAATCTTAAAAAAATTCAAAGTTTTTTGGAAAGAAAAGCTATAACATATGATGTGATAGGAAAATTTGTAGGCGATCAGATTCTTTTCCAAAAAAATTCTAGACCAATAATAAAACTAAGCGTTGATATGGCTCGACAATCTTGGATGAAATCATTGGGTGAGTTAGTACTACATGGTTAAGGAAAACTGTGGCGTAGTTGGAATTTTTAGTCTTGATGGCTCAAATGTCATCCCAATGGCAATTGATGCTCTGAGGGCGCTACAACATAGGGGCCAAGAGGCATGGGGGATTGCAGTTCCAAATAAACCTCCACTAAAAAAACTAGGTCTGGTATCTGCATCAGCTACAGAATTTAAAAAAATTGCTGATGAGTACAATTCTTCTGCAGTAATTGGTCATGTTAGATACTCAACAATTGGGAAAAGCAATTTAGATAATGCTCAACCACTCAAAGTGAAAGATCTCTGTATTGCTCATAATGGAACTATATCCAATGTTCAAGAACTATCAAGTATGGTTGGGGGCTGTTCGTTTACACCACAAAATGCAAGTGACACACTTGTTGCAGCTCAAAGATTGGTTTCACTTATTTCAGAACAAGGCCAGCTTGGAAAAGCACTTGCAATTTTGAAAAATGAAATGATTGGATCATATTGTTTTACTTTTCTTTCAGATGATAATTCGGTTTATGCTGCACGAGACCCTAAAGGATTTAGACCAATGGTATTTGGATACAAAAAAGAAAACAATTCCTACGTGGTTGCATCTGAATCCTCGGCACTGTCTGCTGTTGGTGCGAAGTTAGAACGTGATGTAAAACCGGGTGAGCTCATTAAACTTAGTAAAAATGGTTTTGAGACAGAGATGTTCGCCAATGATTCCCAAAAGGCTCATTGTTCATTTGAATTTACTTACTTTGCTCATCCTGCAAGCAAAATGGAAGGTTCTAACATCTACTTGGCCAGAAAACGAATTGGTAAATTTATGGCAAAAAAATTCCCAATTAAAGACGCTGATTTAGTAATTCCAGTTCCAGATTCTGCACGACCTGCAGCACTAGGTTATTCGCAAGAACTTGGAGTACCTTTTGATGAA
>JAEHKV010000083.1 GCA_016838845.1 Nitrosopumilales archaeon
GCACCTGAATCATACTCAGTTGGTGATACTATAATTACATGGACAAGCACTGATGCTGCTGGAAACTCTGCAAGCGCAGTACAAACAGTTTCTGTTGTTGATACCACACCACCAGAAATCATAGCACCATCAGCAATAACTATTGAAGCAATTAGCCAAACAGATAACCTTGTAGAGTATGGTGCAGCGATGGCTTCTGACTTGGTGGGAGTTACCTCAATAACTAATGACGCACCAGAAAAATTTCTATTTGGTTTAACTTCAATTATTTGGACAGCAAGTGATGCAGCAGGAAATTCTGATTCTGCGATTCAACAGATCTTTATAGTCGATACAACAGCTCCAAAAATAACTCCACCTGCAGACATTATTACAGAGGCACAATCTATGATTGGTAATACCGTTGCAATTGGTGAATCTTATGCAATAGACTATGTCGAAGTCAGATCAATAACAAACGATGCTCCTTCAACATTCTCTCTAGGAGAAACAATTGTTACCTGGACCGCTACTGATTTAACAGGAAACTCTGCTAATACTACTCAATTAATTACTCTAATTGATACGACCTCTCCTTCAATTTTCCCATTAGACGATATGAGAGTAGAGGCTACTTCACAAAGTGAAAATCAAATTCTTTTGGTTTTCCCCACAGCATTTGACACTGTCAGTGATGTAAAAATCACTAATGATGCTCCTTCAACATTCTCTCTGGGAGAAACAATTGTTACCTGGATAGCTACAGATCAAGATAGTAATTCTGCAAGCACGACCCAAATAATTACTGTTGTTGATACCACCCCTCCAGAACTAACCATTCCAGAAGATCTCATAGTTGACACCACAGGAATTGTAAGTATCATTTCAGTTGGCCAAGCAACAAGTACAGATCTAACAGATCCTTCACCAAATATTACTAATGACGCACCAGAAATTTTTCCTCTAGGACAAACTCTAGTTACTTGGACTGTAATAGATTCATTTGGAAACTCTATCATTGAAACCCAGACAATTGAGGTTCAAGCTTGTGGAAAACCAATCTCATACTATAACATGATCGAAGGGAGCTTCGATGACGATATGATCATTGGTACAAACCTCCCAGATTTGATATTTGGCTATGGTGGAGATGACATCATAAGTGGAGAGAAAGGAAATGATTGTATCTTTGGTGGAGAAGGGGATGACATCATTTTTGGAAATGAAGGGAACGATAATCTAACTGGTGATGAAGGAAACGACATAATCAAAGGCCTCTCTGGCAGTGATACCATTACAGGTGGAATAGGATTGGACATCATTGATGGTGGTGACGACATTGACATGTGTAATGTTTCTCAAGCTTCAGATGGCGATCTAGTAATAAAATGTGAATCATAGAATTTTAATTCATTCCAAATTTGCAAAAGATCGCTATATAGCAGAATATAGTATATGTTGAATAGAGATTTAACCTCAAAATAATCCTTACAGACTATGGGACAATGGCTATCCTGGATAAAATCTAACGAAAAAGAACTTCTATCCATCTTAGATAACCTTGCCAAAAAGGCGGTTGAATCTTCAGAAGAATTAGTAGTGTTATTTTCAGACATAAGTAAAGCAAAAGAACATCATACTCAAATCAAAAAACTTGAACGTGAGGCTGATGCGCTGACTCGTTCTGTTTTTGCAGAACTAAATAAAACATTCATCACTCCTCTTGACAGAGAAGATCTCCAAAGAATTGCTTCGAAAATTGATGATGTTGTTGACTTCACCGAAGGCGTTTCAGGCAGAACTGTGAGTTATCACATCACTTCGACTCCTCCTTACATGTTGGAAATTTCAAAAGAATTGGTCAAAGCAACGAAGGAGGTCGAATTTATGATTTCTAAACTAATTCATGTCAAGGGAAAAACTGACATAATTAGTCACTGTAGGACTACAAGCGATATAGAACACACCATTGATAAATTGTACCGGGAAGCGGTAGGAAAACTGTTTGAAACAAATGACGCTGTGAACATAATTAAACTGAAGGATATCTATGAAGCCATAGAAAATGCATCAGACAGATGTGTGGATGTAGCTGATGTTATAGAAGATATTGTTCTAAAATATGCTTAGGATTTTTTATGTTTGAATTAGCAATTATAGCAATAGCAATAGCACTAGTTTTTGATTTTGTTAATGGTTTCAATGATGCAGCAAATTCAGTTGCAACAGTTATTGGTACTAGAGTTTTAAAACCACTTCATGCTGTTTTACTTTCGGCAGCAGCAAACTTTGTGGGCCCGTTTATTTTTGGAGTAGCAGTTGCAACAACGATTGCCAAGGGAATTGTAAATCCTGAAGACATCACCGTTTACATGATAATTGGAGGCTTGGCTGGTGCCATAAGCTGGAGTGCAATTTGTACCATGTTGGGTTTACCAATATCAAATAGTCATTCCCTCATTGGCGGCATAATGGGCGCTGGAATTGCTGGATTGGGATTTGAAAAACTAGTTTTTGACGGTCTATTCAAAGTTCTGATTGGGATCATTGCCTCTCCAATAGGAGGAATGATCATAGGATTACTATTTGCTGGAGCCATTATCACCTTCTTTGCAAAATATCATCCCAGAACTGTAAACAAGACTTTTGGAAGATTACAGCTAATATCTTCTGCTTGGTTTGCTTTAACACATGGAGCAAATGATGGTCAAAAAGTTATGGGGATAATTGTCTTAATCTTGTTTGCAGAGGGCTTAATCTCAGAAATTCAAGTTCCATTATGGGTAATCTTTGCAGCTGCATCTGCTATCGGTCTTGGAACTTTCTTTGGAGGATACAAAGTAATTAGAACACTTGGATTGAGAATAGCTAGACTAAAACCATATCAAGGATTTGCAGCTGAAACTGGCGGTGGAATTATTCTTGCAATATTTGCCACCCTTGGCATTCCAGCTAGTACAACGCACGCAATCACAGGTTCAATTATAGGTGCTGGAGCTGTTAGACGAAAATTTGCAGTTAGGTGGAATGTAGGACGGCAAATAGTTTTTGCCTGGCTGATCACAATACCAGGAAGTGCAGGAATAGCTTATCTTAGTACAATTATAATCAATTTTTTCGTATGACTTGAATAACAGACGATGCATAAATCTAATCTAATAATCTTCATTGCTGAATTAGTTGGAACTTTTGGTTTAGTAATCGCAGCAACGATATCTGTTGTTTATGATGGAAGATTTGGCCAAATCTTAGGCCCAATAGGCAACGCAGTAGTACACTTTATTGGAATATCCATTATGATTTTTGTTTTTGGGAAATACTCTATGGCACACTTGAACCCAGCCGTAACAATAGGCTTTTTTATTTCTGGATATATAGATGCTAAAAAAATTCCTTTGTACTTTGCTGCTCAAACCATTGGCGCAATTTTAGGAAGTTTATTTGTAAAACAAGTTGTTGGAAATTATGGTAATCTTGGACTAAATTTCCCTAACTACCAATATTCCATTCCACTCTTCTATGGGATTGAAATTTTGGCTACTGTATTTTTGATGGGTGGCATCTTAATTGTAGTGCATAAAAAGAAATTACCAATGGCAATAATTAGTACTGTCATATCGGCAATCATTGCTCTTGATGTGTTTTTTCTATCACCGATTTCTGGTGCTTCAATGAATCCTATTCGTTCTGTTGCACCTGCACTGCTAAGTGGAATATTAGATGACTTGTGGTTATATCTGACTGCGCCTTTCATAGGGTCTATCATAGTTGCTTTAATTTACAGAAACAAATTTTCAAAGAACTTACTCTTCAATTCTAGTGTTTAACTATGATGAAATAGTTTGTTTTGGGTATTACGAATAATAATGACAAAAAGTCACGTAGCCTGATGTCCAAATCAAAGAAATTATTTAACGATGCAAAAAAAGTAATTCCATCTGGAGTTAACAGTCCTGTTAGATATTATGATCCCTATCCATTCTTTGTAAAAAAATCACAAGGAAGTCATCTTTGGGATGAAGACAATAATCGTCTAATTGATTTTTGTAATGGTTATGGAGCATTATTACTAGGACATAGAAGAAAGGAAATAATTTCCGCTGTATTAAACCAATTAAAAAATGGAACTCTTTTTGGCACACCATCATCTCTTGAAATAAAATTATCCAAACTAATTATTGGAAACTTCTCATCCATGCAAAAAGTCCGTTTAGTTAACACCGGCGCAGAAGCCACTATGACTGCCATTAGATTGGCACGAGGATTCACAAAGAAGAAAAAAATTATCAAATTTGAAGGATGTTATCATGGATCTTATGATTCAGTTTTAGTTAAGGCAGGTTCTGGTGCTGCCCATCATGGTATTTCAGTATCTGAAGGTGGGTTAAAGGAAATTTCTTCAAACACACTTGTGGTTCAATACAACAATTCTGATGAATTAGAAGCAGTGATAAAAAAACACAAAGACATTGCAGGCGTTATAGTTGAACCAATTCTTGCAAACATGGGTCTAATTCTACCTGAAAATAATTTTCTAAAAAATCTAAGACAAATAACTAAAGAAAACAACATTCCTCTAATTTTTGATGAAATAGTTACTGGTTTCAGAGTTTCACCAGGAGGCGCACAATCACATTTTGGAATAAAACCAGATCTCACAACCTTGGGGAAAGCACTTGGAAATGGATTCACAATTGCTGCGGTAGGTGGTAGAAAAGACATAATGGATCAGTTGACCCCAGGTGGCAAAGTTTACCAGGCAAGTACATTTGCTGGAAACCCTGTATCCGTTAGTGCAGCAATAAGTTCGATTACAACTATGAATAAACTCAAAAACAAACTATATTCTAGACTTGAACGATATTGTGCATTACTTGCAAGAGCAATTGATGATATTGCTACAGATATGAACATCCCCCATCAAATCAATTTTACAGCCTCGATGTTGCAGATTTTCTTTACAAATAAACCTGTAATCAACTATAAATCCGCTATGAAATCAGACTCGAAGAAATTTAAAAAATTATTTTCAGCTTTATTAAAAAAAGGAATCTTTGTAGCCCCCTCTCAATTTGAAGTAGTTTTTCTATCGACTGCTCATACAAAATCTGATTTCAATGAAGCAATTAATGCATATCAATATGCACTAAAAATGGTGAAGAAATGAAATACATAATCGGAACCAGAGGAAGCGCTCTATCAATTGCACAAACCAATTGGGTTGTAAACGAATTAAAAAAAAACTTTCCAGATCTAGAATTTGAAATAAAAACAATTAAGACTAAAGGCGACACCGACGTGCGTCCATTATTCGCAATTAATCAAAAAGGAATTTTTGAAAAGGAAATTGATCGAGCAGTTGCACAAAAAGAAGTAGACTTTGCAGTTCATAGTCTTAAAGACGTTCCATCGGAACTTGGAGACAATCTTGTTTTAGCATGCGTACCAAAAAGAGAATCCGTGAATGATGTTTTCATTTCCACAAATGATTCTACACTGGATACAATAGAATCCGGTGCCAAAGTGGGTACTAGTAGTCTTAGAAGAGCAGTTCAGATTACAAGAAAAAGACCAGATCTTGTTGTTAAACCAATCCGAGGAAATATTGAGACAAGAATTAGAAAAATCAATGAAGATTATGATGCAGTTGTATTAGCACAAGCAGGAATTTCCAGATTGGGGCTAGATGTAAAATTCTCAAAACTTTCTACTGATGAATTCTTTCCTTCTCCAGGTCAAGGCGCCCTCGCAATTGTATCAAGATCTGATAATTCCGAAACAATTTCCATGTTAAAAAAAATTGAAGATGAAAATTCTCGTTTGGCAGTAGAAGCAGAAAGAACATTATCAAATTTTGTAGAATCTGGTTGTAGGTTTCCAGTTGGAGCATATGCTAAAGTAACTGATCAAAAATTGGTTCTCAAAGTCGTTGCTTTTTCTGTAGACGGGAAAAAATCGATGACGGTAGAAAAAACTGGTCAAAAAAATGATCCTATATCTTTGGGTAAAGCAGTAGGCGAAGAACTCGTCAAACAAGGAGTAAATGAACTTGCATTAAATTGGAGAAAAACAGTAGAAGAGTGGAACAAGAAATGAGTGGAAAAGTTTACTTGGTTGGTGCTGGCCCTGGGGATGAAAAACTAATCACGTTAAAGGCAGTCGAACTTCTCAAAAAGGCAGATGTTGTTCTCTATGATAGACTTGTAAATAAAAAAATTATTTCAATGATTCCAAAAAAAACTGAAAAGGTCTATGTTGGACGAGATGTTGGTGATGATTACAAACATCAAGAATCCACTAATGATCTGATGTTGAAATTTGCAAAAAAGAAAAAAAATATTGTGAGACTCAAGGGCGGTGATCCAACAATTTTTGGAAGAGGCGGCGAGGAAGCGCAATATCTTAAACAACACAAAATAAAATATGAAATAATTCCTGGAATAACATCAGGAATAGCTTCTGCAATTTATTCCGGAATCCCACTTACACATAGAAAATATGCATCATCAGTAGTCTTTGTAACTGGTCACGAAGATCCTGAAAAGAAAAAAGAGGCGGTAAAATGGAAAAAACTCGCAAAATCTGTTGACACTATTGTCATAATGATGGGCTTGTCAAGAATTGAAATTATCTGCAAGGAATTGGCGAAGGGAGGTATGAAAAAAAGTGTGCCTGTTGCTGTAATTCAAAATGGTACAACCACTTCACACAGAATGATTTTGGGTAACATTTCTAATATAGCAAAACAGGTTAAGCAGAAAAAAATCAAATCCCCATCAATAATTATAATTGGCAAAGTAGTTGAACTTTCGAAAACGATAGGTTGGAAAAAATGATGTTAGAGGGAAAAACAATAGCCATAACCAGATCTAAAGAAGATTCTGAGGAATTCATTCAATTAATGACTAAAGATCAAGCTAAAGCAATCACTTTACCTACTATTGAACTTGTTAGCAAAGGAGAAAAAATTGTTGATGAGCTCCTAAATTTAATAAAAGAAACTAATCCAGACTTTTCTGTTTTCATGAGTTCCAAGGCTGTAAAACTTCTTTTTGACTCTGCAAAAGAAATTTCAAAATTTGAGGAACTTCAATTGGCTATGGCCAATACAATTGTTCTAGCTGTGGGGCCAAAAACAAAATCCGAATTAGAAAATCAAGGAATCAAAGTAGCGCATGTGCCTACTACATTTTCATCTGTAGGTGTGGGCGAAGTCTTTACAAGGCTTAATGCTGTTGGGAAAAAAGTTATCATACCAAGAAGCGGTGCATCTACACCATTTCTAAAAAATCTTTTAGAAAAAATTGGTCTTGAAGTAACAGAAATTCATCTTTATGATGTTTGTGCATTTCGTGATACTACACAGTGGAA
>JAEHKV010000084.1 GCA_016838845.1 Nitrosopumilales archaeon
AAAGGTTGTTATTCCTTTTTGTATCATAGATTTACAAGTATTTTCCATAAAACTTACTAGATGGGATGGCTTTGTTTTTTTGAGAATCTTTGTTTTTACGCCATAAACAGGATGAATTCGTTCATCAACAGTATTGTTAATGGTAACATCTTTTGCTATTGAATCACCAACATGTGTATGACAGTTAATCAATCCTGGAATCAAAAGTAGTCCTTCACAATCGAAAGAGTCTTCCTTTGCACTTGGATGAATATTTTTTTGTATTAGTTTGAATTTCTGTTCAGAAATTTTTATACTTGTGGATGAAGTGTATTTTAATTCTTTACCAAGAAGAACACTAATATTCTTTAAAATCATCGCATTTCAAAAATTTCTGGTTTTTCTTTACCAGAATCTCTAATCTCTCGAATTGTATCAAGGGATTTTGTTGCAAATTTTGCAGCCTCTCTTGCATTTTTGGCAGTCCCAATTCCACAATTAAGTACGATTCCTTGTTCTTTTTTTACAACATCAATGAATTCTCTAGCTATTTGTTTTACATTCTCATTTGCTACTACCATATAGTTGTCGCCACCCAAAAAAAACGCAATAGCTTTTTTGTCAAGAAAAAATTCTGACATTTTTGCATACAATTGAAAAATTGATGATGAGATTTCATATGGAGATTTTGTATTTCGTATCAAAGTTAGATTTTCAACATCCAGATGCATAATGGTTACATTCTCATCCGTCTTTCCATTCAGAAAGCCGTAGATATTATGCACTTTGTCCAAAAAAACCTGGGTTTTTTTGCCCTCGTACGCTTTGAGATTTGCTTCAAAAGGCGTTTCTCCATAACCAATTGACATAGAGAGTCTAAGGTCAAATGCTGATTCCAATTTTTTTTGAATTTTAATATGATCCTCAAGATTCAAACCATTTGTTACAGCAAAAAATTCATCAGAACGATTTAAAAAAACCAAGCAATTCTTGGCAGAGAATAGTTTTTGAACCTCTTTGTATAGTGATGCCTGGAGCATTTGTAATTCATGTTCTCGATCACTCCCTAGTGTGAGAGTCCAGGATCCATAATCATTAATCTTGATAATCGTAAGTTGAGTCATTCCTAACTGATCCTTTTGAGCTCCTTTGAGATGTTTACTAGTGCTTCAATAGCCCTTTCAGCTACTGGTCTTATTCTGGCAAAAGCTTGTCTTTCTTCCATTCCTGGTCCACTAATTCCTAATGAGACCGGCTTTTGATACTTTAGTGATAAATCGGTTAATTTTGTAGCAGTTGAATGGGCTATAATCTCATCATGTTTTGTTTGTCCTTTGATAATTGCTCCAAGTGTAGCTACACCGTCAACATCTTTTTTTTGTAATAAAGTATCTACCAGAATAGGTATATCATAAACACCAGGAACTTTACAGGTATATTTTACATTTAATTTCAAAAGTTTTGCTTTCTCTTGAGCAACAGAAAGCATTCTAGATGTCACTTGCTGATTAAATTCCGAAACCACTATTGCAATATTCAAAATTAATGCACCTTAGCGTACTCAATTAGTTCTTTGCCATCTACAAATGGGATAGCATTTTGTTTTGCATATTTCTGTGCTCTTTCAAAAGATAATGCTGAATATGTTTCAGCGTCCATCATTTCACATATAGCAGTAACAGGAGTGAGTTCAGCGATCCTTGCTAAATAAACAGACATTTCTGTATGACCTTGCCTATTCGCAAGTAAGCCCTTTGAGGCAATTAACAGTGGTACATGGCCAGGAGTTTTAAATGATGATACAAATTTTTTCCTATTATTTTCAACCTTGTAGAGATTAGCCATTTCGTTAATGGTTAATGCTCTATCACGATCTGTAATGCCAGTATAAGTTTGGTAGTGATTTATTGAGATCGAAAATGTAGGACGATCACCATATGGTGCAAGTCCCATTATCATTTCCTTTGAGTCAGAATCGAACGAGTCAGAATTGGAAAGAATATCATGCATGTACTGTAAACCGAGTTTTTGTCCAAATGAATGATCTATAGCAAGACAAAGTAAACCTCCTGCATGTTGACGCATTCTTGCAACATGCTCTGGTGTAGCAAATTCTGCAGCAACAACCATATCGATTTCATTTTCTCTTCCAGCAGAATCAAAAAGTAAAACAAACTCTCCTCGTTTTAGAGAAGCAATTGCGGGTTCTAGTGACATAATAAAAAATCATTTCGTTCGGATTATAAAGTTTACTAAAAAATTTGTAATTACCAATTAAGTGGTAGATTATTAGGTTTATTTTAAAATGTATTTTCCTAAAATGTCAGTTTCAATATTAACTTTGTCGCCGACTTTTTTTGTTCTAAAGTTTGTCACCTGAATTGTATGTGGAATAAAACAAACTGAAACATTATTGTTCTTGGCTTCAACAACTGTAAGACTAATACCGTCGATTGCAATAGAACCTTTTTTCACAATGTATTTAGCTAATTTTTTTGGAACGTTAACCCAAACTTGGACCTCTTTTGGTTTTTTCTGAATTTTTGTTATAGTACCTACACCATCTACATGTCCTAAAACAAAATGTCCCTCTAATCTTTCACCAGCCTTAAGACTTCGTTCAATGTTTACAATACTTCCAGGTTTTAGATGTCCAAGATCAGTTTTCTTTGTAGTTTCATCAATCATTTCAAATCTACCTAGATTCTTTGAGAGTTTTGTTACTGTTAAACAAACGCCATTCAAAGCAACACTTTGTCCAATTTTCAAACCTTTAGCACATTTACCCAAGTTTACAGTCATTTTAACCGCACTACGATTTTTTGTGCTTTTTGTGATTTTTTCTACTTTTCCAGTGCCTACGACAATTCCTGTAAACATTTCTTTATGTCTCAATCAATCTACGATATTTGAATTTTGAGCCCAAAAAAGAAATGTAAAATTAGTATAGTACTCATAACTTCAGATTAGTTAAATGGATAAAATATGCTGGGCAAATACCAATGAATTTGATGAATCAGATTTTGTTATAGTAGGCATTCCTGATGAATCCCAATCTCATGCCTTAAGACAAGGTACGGAAGAAGCACCATCTAGAATTCGAGAAATTTCTCAAAGAAGGGATTCTTACTCTAGAGAAGGTAAGATGTCACTTGGTCTCCCATATTCAATTTCAACTCAGAGAAAGGTTTACGATTATGGTAACATAGACAGAATTCAGATAGCTGAGGTATATGATCAAATTTGTTCTAAATCAAAGATACCGATAGCCATAGGTGGAGACCATTCGATAACTACTCAAATCCTTAAAGCATTATCAAATAACATAGGAAAATTTTCTTTGGTTTACTTTGATGCTCATCCGGATTTTGTTAGTTCAACAACAAATTATTATGGTTCAGTCTTTTACGATGTTTTGCCTCACATTCATGTGGATACAAGTATACAAATTGGAATCAGAACGCCAGAAAAAGAGGAACTAGAAAATATCAAAAAATACAATCTCAAAGTAATAACACCATTTGATATAGCAGAAAAAGGACTTTCAGAAATATCAGATTTTATTTTAAACACAATTGGAGATAAGGTATATGTTTCCTTTGATATGGACTGTATAGACCCATCTTATGCACCAGGAGTATCTGTACCAGTTCCCATGGGTTTAAACAGTGTTGATGCGGTTTATCTTCTAAAAAAAATTGCAAAACATGGAATTGTGGGAATGGATATCATGGAAGTTTGCCCAAGTTATGACGTTAAAGATAGAACATCACATTTAGCATCAAGGATGATTTCAGAAGTGATATTTGGTGCGGATTTAAAATAGAATGGTCATGTAATTTGTCTGTATTTGAAAATGAATACACGTGGGGCAAAGCAATTACCAACAATACAGTTAATGAATTTGATGAAAAATTTGAAAAAGCATTTGAGGAAGTTAAAACGGATTTAGGAAAAGAATATCCAATTATTATTAACGGAGAAGAAATTTTTTTAGACAACAAATTTGATGTTAAATCTCCTTCAGATACAAGAATAATTGTTGCAAAATTCCCTAGGGCCACAAAAGAGGATACAATCAATGCTATCAACGCTGCAAATGATGCGTTTTTTGAATGGAGTTCTGTGTCCTACAAACAAAGGTCACAAATTTTCAAAGATTGTGCGGATCTTTTCTCAAAACAAAAGTTTGTTCTAGCTGCAATCATGTCATTTGAAAATGGCAAAACCAGAGGTGAAGCAATGGGAGATGTTGATGAGGCAATTGATTTTATGAGATTTTACGCATACCAACTTGAGATTAATGAAGGTTTTGAGAGAGAAACCTCTCATCCTAATCCCAAAGAAAAGACTAGAATTATACTAAAACCGTTTGGCGTTTGGGGAATCATCTCCCCCTTTAATTTTCCATCTGCTATTGCCATAGGAATGACTACAGGAGCTCTTATTACAGGAAATACAGTTGTGTTAAAACCTGCAAGCGATACGCCTGTTTCTTCTTTTAAATTCGCTGAAGCAATTTACAAAAAACTACCGTCTGGAACAATTAACTTTGTTACTGGACCCGGAAGTGTTGTTGGTAAAACTTTGATAGAAAATCCTATAGTTAGTGGGATTGCATTTACAGGTTCTAAAGAGGTTGGTATGTCAGGATTTCAGAAATTTACTGAGAAAAAGGTAAAACCGTTCATATCTGAAATGGGTGGTAAAAATCCAGTCATTGTTACAGAGCATGCAGATTTGGAAAAGGCGGCTGATGGTATAATGCACGCGGCCTTTGGTTATGGAGGGCAAAAGTGTAGTGCGTGTTCTAGGGTCTATGTGCAAAAAAATGTAGCAAACAAATTCATCCAAAAACTTACCCAAAAAACTAATTCTCTTAATATTGGTTTACCTTGGAAAAAAGATGTATTTTTGGGACCAATAATCAACAAGACTGCTAAAGAAAAATACGAAGCAGCAATTATTTCAGCAAAAAATGATGGTCAAGTTCTTGCAGGTGGTTCTGTTCTGAAAAATGGAGATTATGAACACGGTTATTATGTTGAGCCCACCATAATTACTAAACTTCCAAGAGAACACAGGTTAGTTAAAGAAGAATTTTTCTTACCAATTTTGTGTATTGATGAATTTGAACACATTGATGAAGCAATCAAACTAGCAAATGATACTGAATATGGATTAACAGCTGGAATATTCAGTGAGAATAAAGAAGAGATTGAAAAATTTTTTGATAAAATTCAAGCAGGAACCATTTATGCAAACCGAGCAGCAAGTGCGACAACTGGTGCTTTAGTGCAGAGTCAACCGTTTGTGGGGTGGAAAAATTCTGGCATTTCTGGAAAGGGAGCCGGTGGAGAACGATATCTACAACAATTTTTGCGAGCCCAAACTCAGACACGATGTGACTGAATGAAAGAGCTACCAAGCAACAAAATGTTTCTTTTTCTTTCTTTTAATCGTCGAATTGAGTAAGGAAGCCAATTTGTACCATATGGAATATAGTCAGTAACGATAAATCCTTTTTTCGTCAGTTGTGGTTTCAGTTCGTCTCTTATTCCTTTGAGCATTTGAAACTCAAACTTTCGTGGGTATTTCTTTGAGAGTTTAATGGCTCTCTCAATCATGATTATGTCGTGAGTTGCAATACCAAATTCATTTCCTTTTTTGAAGAGTATTTTCATTAATTGGCCATAGTTTTCATCAACTTTTTCTTTGGATTTGTAAGCAATTTTCCTATCTTCATTATACGCACCTTTTACAAGGCGGATTTTGGCACCATGGGACAACAAATCATTCATATCATTTTTAGTTCTCTTAAGATTGGCTTGCAGTGCTAGCCCAAGCCTTTCGTATCTTGCAAAAAGATCATAATAGATTTCAATTGTTTTGTCTGTGTGATCCGAAGATTCCATATCAATCCAAACAAAGACGTGTGATTGCACAGCAATTTTGATAATTTTTTGAAAATTTTGAAGACACTCCCTTTTACTTCTTGAAAGTCCAATCTGAGTTGGTTTGACTGAAATTCCTCCTCTAACCTTCCATTTTCTGAAAAGCGATACGATTAGTTTGTATTCTTTGATGGTATTTCCTATTTGTGATTTGGATGTATGATACTCACCTAGTTTGTTTATGATTGCATGCCGTCCATTTCTATATGCTTGTCGGGCAGAAGATAATGCATCATCAACCGTATCGCCTGCTATCCATTGATTTGCTATACGAAAAAGAACCTTTTCCATAATTCTAGTACCAGAAATCATTTGACTTTACTGCACCTAGATTATGTAAAAATTTTGCAAGTTAATACAGAATGCTAAAATCATTTCAGCCCAAATATTGGATGGCTTTCTTGTAGTTTTATCACAGGAAGATATGGGTAACCATGTTGAAATTTGTCTGAAAATTCAGGGCTTGTTCCACTATGACCTGAGTATTTCAAAAATGGTTTGGTAGGTTCTTTATCCAATATCAAATAATTAAAACAATCAACAGTTTCTTCTAATTCAATTGTTGTCACATATCCAATTATCCAGTTTTTCTTATGAGGAAATGAATAAAGTGTCAAATTTGGTGCTTCAGGGAATTCAGGATCATATGTTAGTCTTGCTAGACTTCCTAAATCCTCAATTTCAATCAATTGAAATTTGTCTTTCTCCCTCATTGTTGTTTTTTGGGGATATGGTAAAGATTTGAGGCGTATTATTGGGGCATAATTAGAAACTACTTTAGTTGATTTAACAACATCTACATGTTCTTGTCCACCTTTTGGATCGTACAAGATGTATCTGCCATCTTTTGAAGCAGGGGTATAAAATGAAAGTACAGAATCAGCAAGATTAATTCCGCTTGAGAAAACCTGTTTTCCCTTAAGTTTATGCATGTATATCCTTAGAGGATTTTCTCTGAAGGCACAAACAAACCTAGCAAAATCAGCAAAACTTGCTACCTGAATAAAGTATTGACTTGTCAATAATAGAATGGTTTTCAAGGCTGATTAAAATCTTGATCTAAGAAATAAAAATAGAATTAGAGCTATATACGTATGGAAAAAGCCTATGTTTTCATAAATTGTGATGGGGGTTCAGAAGGGCCTGTAATTAATCAGCTCAAAAGCCTGAATGATGTGAAAGAGGTTCATGGGACCTTTGGAATTTATGATATTATTGCTAAAATAGAATCAAGTGAGCAGGAAGCATTAAAGAAAATAATTTCTGGACAAATTAGAAATATAGATCATGTTACTTCCACTCTCACTCTAATTGATATAGGATCTGATGATGAAAAACCAGATTTGGTTCCAGATGTAATTCCGGAAGAAAAAAAACCATTAGAACCACCGGGTGATGAAGAATTTGAGGAGGAGGAGGAAGATGACGATGAAGACGACCTTAAACAAAAAAAGAAAATAAGATACGAAAGCGTTTACAAAAAAAGATACAGAGAATAAAATGATTTAATTTTTTGCGAGATCTAAAAGTGCCTTCGCTCTTTTGTAATGTACTTCATCAATCATTTTTCCCTCAACTACAGTTGCCCCTTTTCCTTTTTTTGAAGATTTCAAATAAGTTTTACAAACTTTCTCTGCCCATTCAATTTCAGATTTATTTGGATGAAAAATTTTGTGAGTTATTTGAATTTGATCTGGATGTATGATACTTTTCCCTGCATAACCAAGATTTTTTCCAATAGTACAATCATTTTTCAAACCTTTGTCATCTTTAAGATCTTGCCATATAGCATC
>JAEHKV010000085.1 GCA_016838845.1 Nitrosopumilales archaeon
CAGGGACAACTTTCTAAAGAAATGTCATGAAGACATCACTTTAGGTTGTTGGCGTGCAAACCAATTGTACATTTTTGATTCTTCTTACAAAAAAAGGTTATGTAATCACGACTGTTCAGCATAGGAATTAAGAATTTTCAGTAACAAAACAAGAATTTATGACTTGTATAATATTTGGATCATGAATTAGAATTATAATAATGCATATTTCAAGAGCAAAACGTAGAACATCTGCAAGGAAAGGCGTACATACAAAGGCAAGAAACAAGGCCAAACGTAGCGCAGCTGCAAGAAGAGCTGCAATAACTAGAAGAAAAAATAGGATTCCAGTCTTAAACAGAAGCCCAATCTAGTGCAGCTAAAATAGAATCAAGAGTATTACTATAACATTCTAAGAATTAAGAATTTTCAGGATTAACAGTTTGTATCAAATGTAAATTAACTAGAATCAATAATTTTCTTTTTAAAATCAAGTATTCGCAAAAGAATCTTCTCATGTTCAGCTTCAATGTCAGTACTCAAAAGAAGTATCGTCTTCTCATCTATTTGCATAGTGATTCGCTTTACCTTCTCATACATTGTTTGAGAATAAATTGGCCTACCAATTTTTGGTTCCCACTCCCTTCTTTCTTCCCAGCGACGTACTGCTTCAGTAATGGATTTTTTAGTTTCTTTTTCATCTAGATAGGTTTTCAAGCCTTTCCTTACCTTGCCATATAATTTCCCGTTTCGATAAATTCCAATATAACGAATGTTGATATCAATATTGAAGATTTCATCGAAAATTTTTTCAAGAGTCATACATGTATAATTGCCAGTTGAAGTTATTAAAATTGCATAAAATTCTGAAAATTGTTTTCAGCTCAAAGATTTGAATTTCTTCATAGCTTCTTTGGCAAGTTTTTCTAAATCCTCATTATCGATTTTTGTTGGGTCAGCGGTGGCAAGAGCATCATTATACTCTTTTTCAGAATTTGAGAATTTCTTTTTTTTATCTGCCATTATATGATTCCTCCAAGCTATTCCAGCCCTAAATATTTTCAGAAAATCTAGTCGAGGCAGAAATCATTTTTTTGACATCTGCTCCAGAATGGGCATTTGAAATAGCTCCAAGTTTTCCAGGCAAAAAGAAGATTCCATCATTTGCAATCATGTCAAAGTGATATTTCTGAAGTAGCTTAGAATCACATTTTGCGGCTTGGACCGAATTTGTAATTTCAGAGATATTTCCATTTACAAAATGGGTCATAAAGAGAGAGCCCATTCCGGTAGTTATGACTCTACCATCAAATATTCTGACGAGATTTTTCCGAGCCATATCCCCAAGCTTGTTAATTTTGGGATATAGCGAACCTCGATTCTTTTTCAAATGATTCAAACTAGAAAATCCAGCCGTCATGGTTCCAGGATTTGCAGAAAAGGTACCACCTCCAATATAGGACCTCTTGGATTTTCTCTGTTTGCTGGTATTTGCTATTTCCATGATTTCCTTTTTCCCGGCCATCACCCCAATTGGCATTCCGCCCCCAACAATTTTTCCGAGTGTTACAATATCTGGATCAAGCTTCATTGTTGGATAGAGGCAACCAAATCTAAATCGAAATCCGGAGACAATCTCATCCAGCAAAAATAGAGAATTATTTTTTTTAACAAATTCCTGAATTCCCAAAAGATAATCTTTGGTTGCCGGAATGCATCCCCCACCTCCAAGAATTGGTTCAATGATAACTCCAGCAAGATCCTTTTTCACTCGTTTCAAAATTTCCAGGGATTTCTCCAAGTCATTGTATGGGAGGGAAACAATGTGTTTTTCATCAACTAGCCCACTGCTCTCAGATTCAGAAAAAGGCCAGTTTATCGTTTTCAGCAAATCTGATGTATATCCATGCCAGCCCCCATCAATTTTTGCAATGGTTTTTCTCCCAGTAATGGAGCGGGCAATTCTGACAGCATACATTGTGGCCTCCGTCCCAGTTACGACATATCGAATCTTCTCTGCAACTGGTACATTTTTTTGAATCATTTCCGATAGCCGAATCGTGGCCTCATTTACTGTTCCATGCATCCAACCAGAACCAAGCTGTTTTTGCAGGTCTTTTTTGACAGGTTCTGGAGAATGCCCCAAAATAAGAGCCCAGTGCCCCATCCAATAATCTACAAATTTGTTGGAATCAACATCGATGAGAAATTTCCCTTTTCCAGCTTTTGTTACAAATGGATATGGTTCAAAAAAACGAATGTTGTGAGAAACCCCATTCACGTGATACCTTTTTGATACCTCAAACAGCTTGTAAGACTTTCTGGTTTTTCTTTTGTAATTTGAAACAGATTTTTTCGTCAAGTGATTCAAAAAACTGCGTTTTAGTTATATTTTGATCGCAAAAAATCCAAAAGATCGAAAATTTTAGGCATGGTTTATATGGATTTGACAGGATTGACCTTTTGCATACGTAACGCAAGAGCGGCGCTTGTGATGAAGTATGGTATTGGGCCATTTGTTATGATTCACGGGCCTCCAGTTACGCATACAATATGAGGATCTGATCATATGATCAAATCTGAAATGTGAAGAAATGTGCATTCCGTTCAATTCCTTAAGTACAATGTACTTTAATAATTCAGATTCCGGTTGATCCTGCCGGACCTGACTGCTATCGGATTGATACTAAGCCATGCGAGTCTTTGTAGTAATACAAGGCAGACGGCTCAGTAACACGTAGTCAATCTAC
>JAEHKV010000086.1 GCA_016838845.1 Nitrosopumilales archaeon
AAAAACCAGAAGAACCAGCTACAGAAGCACCAAAAGAACCAGCTACAGAAGCACCAAAAGAACCAGCTACAGAAGCACCAAAAGAACCAGCTACAGAAGCACCAAAAGAACCAGCTACAGAAGCACCAAAAGAACCAGCTACAGAAGCACCAAAAGAAGATTCCACGCGTGATCGTAGCGTCATTTTTGTAGGAAAAAAACCACTCATGACGTATGTCACTGCAACACTAACACAGCTAGCTGGACTGCAAACAGTTACGATAAAGGCAAGAGGAAGAACAATCACTCAGGCTGTTGACGTATCACAAATGATTGTAAAGAGAATGAATACTGTAGGATTTGAAATCAGTGACGTAAGAATTGCATCAGATTCCTTAGAATCTCAGGATGGAAGAATGCGTAATGTCTCTACAATAGAAATTGACGTTTCAAAAAAATAGTCTTAGAAACTCTGGTATAATTATCGGAATCATTATTTTTGTCCTAGTTTTCACAATGGTGATATGGACTTCATGTCCTGTACGACATTTAGCTATTCTAAATGATTTGCAAACATTCGAGGAAACGTTGGATCCAGAGTTTTGTGAAGAGACTGTCTATTCTATTGATGTGTTTAATGACGAATGCGAACCTTATATTGAAATTGTTGATTGCGGTTGAAAGCCTTCCATTAGAAACGTTATTCCAAAGTAAACTAGAACACCACTAAGAACTATAATCAGAATTCTATAGTTACGATTTGTTAGTAGATTTTTGCTTTTCGAGGCAAGAAATGCAATTGCACCAAGCCACACAAAGTCCATCCAGATGTGGAATGCAAACAAGACTCCAATGCCAGCAAATGACCATAATGTCAAAGAATCTGAAATTAGCTTCAATCCAATGGTAAACCACCAAATAAGGAAGAACGGATTCAAACCAGTAAAAAGAATGCCTGCTAGAAATGCACCATGCTTCAAATCTAGAACAGATTTTTGCTTCTGATTGAACATGGTTCTAATTTGTATTCCAGCAAACGCAAACAACCCTAACGCACCAAGAACAACAATAACAACTCTATATTGAGGGAATGACTCCAATGATAGAATTCCAGCGCCAAGTAGAATGATCAACGGTAACTCCACAATAGTATGGCCATACGCCATCTTGATTCCTGCTCTTACTCCTTGTTTCAAACCATACGAAATATTTGCAGCAAACAATGGACCAGGTGACATCACTCCAGATGCAGAAATCAGTATCACCATTCCAGCAAATGCAAAAACCTCTCCAGCTAGAACCATTAGAATGATTGAGAATGATTAGATTTTGAATCTATAGCTTACTTTTTGCCCTTGTCTTCCTTCGCATCGTGGAAATCACGAATTTTTTTAGAACACTCTAGAATTTCTTCAGGCTTGTGTTGGCTTTTTGGTTTATTACAAATGGGACACATCTCATCCCCGCCACCTGACTTTGGAGGTTCTGTCATCATGATAATGACTCATCAAATCGATTATAAAAAAATCATTCGTTACAAAACTCTATTTTAGGGAATTTTCTATACGGAACAATGAATATTGTTCATGCGAGTCCAGGATTTGGCTCTCAATTAACGGAACAGCAGGTTACAGATTTTCTTTCAAATAGCAAACTCAATCTACAACTGGGGACGATCGACAAAAATGGTGAACCAAACATCCACACAGTATGGTACTATTATGAAAATGACAAGCTATACATCGAAACCAGCAAAACCTCGAAAAAGGTTCAAAACATCACAGCAAATAACAATGTGTATTTCTGTGTCGATGATGAACGAGTCCCATACAAGGGTGTCAGAGGAAAGGCAACGGTAAAAATTTCAGAAAACGTCGATCAGAATGTTCCAATTGCAGAAAAAATCATGCTAAAATATACTGGAAGTTTGGATAACGAAGTTGCAAAATTCCTTCTTGATGGCGTCAAGAATGGATTCTCTGCAATTCTGGAACTAACTCCAAGGTTCTATTCTACTTGGGATCATAGTACTGGGATCACAGCGTAATCATTTCAATTTAGAAAGTAAAGCTGAAAACAAGAATGGAAGAATTGTTGTTGCCTCTGCATGAATTGTTACCTGCTTTGCATCTTTGGTAACCTTTCCCCACGAGATTGCTTCTCTAACTAGTGCACCACTCAAGCTTCCATCAAACTCTTGTGCCGTTGTAACATAGACTGCATAGTCAAGTCCATCACGAAACTGATTCCACCATAGAGTGTGGTGTTTGGATATTCCGCCACCAATCATGAACGCGCCAGACTTTTTCGCCTTGAAAATCAAACCTGACAACGTATCGGAATCAGCTATAATATTCAATTTAAAGTCGGAATGTTTCTGTGAGAAAAACCAAATCTGACTTCCAACAGCACCATCCATTATTCCTGGAACAATTACAGGAACATTGTTCTTGTTTGCCCAGTGTAGAAATGAATCTTCGCCTAAATGTTTGCCAATCATTTTTGTAATGTCTGCAGTAGACATCTCTTTAACGCCAGCTTGATATTCTTCTTCCAGGAACGTTTGCATCTTTTCTTCGATGAGTGGCCCATAGCTCTCCATCGGTACCAACACATTTCCTAGTCTGTGTATTTTTTTATCGGCTAGTTCTATGTCATCCATCGTGAATGATCCTTCCTTATATTCAGAATAGTGACGTGCAATGTCGTGGTCTAGAGCCCCACAGGTTGTTATTACTACATCAAACCATTCTCGTTTTACCATATCCTTGATAATTCCACGTAGTCCAGTGGACACAATTGCACCAACGAACGAAAGAAACTTTAGACATTTCTCATCTGCAATCATTTCTGAAAGAATTTGCAAACCACTTGAGAGATTTGTTGACTCAAATCCACCTGACTTTGACATTTCATTAAAGATTTTATCTAAACTGGTATCGGAATCAATTTCAATGTCTTTTACTGGCTGTCCAGGTTCTACCATGTTTGCAATGTAGAAAAGCATTATAAAATTCTGACTTTTTAATTTTAGTAATTTTCAATTTTGTTCTATGAACACTTAAAATACGCTGGAGAACACAAAATTGCACATGTCAGAAAAAATCAAGGTAGGTTTAGTCGGTATTGGCAATTGTTTTTCGGGTTTAATTCAAGGAATAGAGTATTACAGAAAAGATTCTTCTCAAAAAGTAATTGGAATTATACATGAAAAGCTGAGTGGTTATGGAATTTACGATATAGACTTTGTTTGTGGGTTCGATGTTGGAGAAAACAAGATTGGGAAAACAATCAACGAGGCCATTTACGCATATCCAAACATGGTAGATTGGATTCCAAAGGACGAGATGCCAAAGACAGATGCCAAAGTGTACGAAAGCCCTGCTCTAGATGGTGTAGGGATATGGGTTGAGAACAGAGTAAAACCAATCAAGAGTAACAAAACCACAGAACAATTGACAGAAGAAATCAAACAGGTCCTCAAAGATACTGGAACAGAAATCATTGTCTCATATTTGCCTGTAGGATCAGAAAAGGCGACACAGTTCTGGGCACAAATCTGTCTTGACACAAACGCCGCTTTTGTTAATTGCATACCTTCATTCATTGCGTCTGGTGAAGAATGGGGCAAAAAGTTTGCAGAAAAAGGCATTCCAATTATCGGTGACGACATCAAAGGTCAAGTCGGTGCAACTATTGTCCACAGAACTCTTGCACGACTCTGCAATGATAGGGGAACAAAAATTGAAAGAACATATCAAATCAATGTAGGTGGCAATACAGACTTTCTAAACATGAAGGAGCAGGAACGACTGGTAAGTAAAAGGATCTCAAAGACAGAAAGTGTTCAAAGCCAGTTGGATGAAAGACTAGACGATGACCAAATCTATGTCGGCCCTTCTGATTTCATTCCATTTCTAGGAAATACAAAGTTGATGTTCATGAGGATTGAAGGTCGTCAGTGGGCAAATATTCCATTCAACATGGAGGTTAGGCTCGAGGTTGACGACAAGGCAAACTCTGCTGGTATAGTGATAGATGCACTGCGTCTAGCAAAGATTGCCCTCGATAGAGGTATTGGCGGTCCACTCATTCCTGCTAGTGCGTATCTAATGAAACATCCACCAAAACAAATGACCGACCCACAAGCCAAAGTAGCTTGCGAAGAGTTCGTAAAAGGAAGTTAAGAAAAATTTTTTTAAAAACAAGAAAAATCTATTAGCTTTGTCAACTAAACTTGTTAGCAATCGATTATCCTACCGATCTCAAAACGTCTTTCATTGGTTCATATTAAGAAGGTAGAAATATTTGGCTTCAAATCTTTTGGATTTAAGAACACTATAATAGATTTTGAACCTGGACTTATTTCCATTTCAGGACCAAACGGTTCAGGAAAGAGCAACATTCTAGACGCTATAATATTCGCACTCGGTGAAAACAAGCCCAAGGTCATGCGTGCAGACAAGCTAAAGTCACTCATTCACGATGTCGAAGGCGACAGACGAGGCGTCAAAAAAATGGCACGAACGAGTGTACACTTTGATAATTTAGACAGAAAGATTCCTGTCGATTCTGATTCTGTAGAGATAACCAGAGAAATGAATACCTCTGGCGATAACATCTACTATCTTAACAAAAAGAAGATACAACGCTCCCAAATTTTGGATCTTATGAATATGGCCAATGCTGGCCTCACAAAATTAAACAATGTTCAGCAGGGAACCATAACCAGAATCTCAGAATTTAGTCCTGAAGAAAAAAGGGAAACAATTGAGCAGCTTGTTGGGCTGAAGGATTTCGATGAAAAAAAGGCTGAGGCAGAAAAACAGCTACAGGCAGCCGACCAAAGGCTAGAAATTGCCATGGCAAAAATGGGTGAGGTTAGGAAGAATATCGATAATCTAGAGGAGGAAAGAAACCTCAAACTCAGGCATGATTGTATTGAGAGGGAAATAGTTCGTCTTAATGCTATCAATGCAGCAAACAAGATGAAATCACTTGTAGCCGACAAAACCTCAAAGGAACGAACTCTGAACGCTTTGGAATCAGAATCCAAAAAGTTTGGTGAGGAACTTGAGGTCGTCAAAAAACAAATTGGCGAGATAGACTCTGAAAAGGCCAAATTTATGGATGAGGCTGATGCATACAACCAAGCAAAGGCAAATCTTGACACAGAACTAAGTGAATCGATGCAAAAGTTCGAACAAGCAAAGAGCGTCATTGCTACAAAAAATCGAAGATTACAACAAATCGAGGTCAGAATACCAGAAACAAAAGAAGAAATTAAAAAAATTTTACAAGAAAAAAACCCAGAATCACAACCATTAGAACTGGAAGAATTACTAGAACGAATTAATCACGAAAAGGGGAAGGTAAATGAACAACTCAAATCACTAGACACTGAACTTAAACAAGGACTAACACAACAATCTGAATTTATGTCACATAAAATTGAAATCAATACAAAAATAAAAAATCTTGTTGATCTACTCCACCAAGCAAAACTCACACTAGGAAAGTTTAAAGCGCAACAAAAAGATCTTGAAAGAAAAATTAATCTGAATGATAGCAAAGCTAGAGAAATCTCACGTGATTCTGAAAGTCTCACACACTTGAATCCAAGGCTCGAGTCTGTAAAAACAAATCACAACGCAATAATTGCTGAATTAAAAGCAAGAATTGCAAACCTTGATAGAAAACGAGCAAGGTTTGAGAATGATATTGATGAGCTTAATCTAATCTTAGAAAAATCAAGCAAGGCAGCAAACCAATACGAGGCAAAAATTCGTATTGTAAAGAGTACAATGCACGAGGATTATTCCATTGCAAAACTGAAAGAAAATGCAGAACAGCTAGGAATATTGGGGCTTGTGTATGAAATGATTTCTTGGGATAAACAATATGAGCGAGCAGTTCTTGCCTCCTCTTCAGACTGGATTAAAGCAATTGTTGTGAGGGACTTTACAACACTGGTTAGCCTCGCAGAATTTGCACGCTACAAAAAATTACCAAAACTAAAAATCATTCCACTAGATGCAATTCCAAACTTCAAACTAGATAAACCAAGAGAGAAAGGTGTGATTGGTGTTCTTGCAGATTTTGTAAAGTGTGATTCCAAGTTTATACCAATCAAGAAATTCCTGTTCGGAAATATCGTCCTTACAAACTCAAAAGAGTCAGCTCACGAGGTTTCAAAGGCTGGATACAAATCTGTCTCAATCAATGGAGAGTATTTCGATGCAAAATCAAGCGCAGTAGTTATAGACATCAACTCAAAAATTTCTAAACTGACAAAAATTATTTCTCAAAGCACATCTGTAGAAGGCCTCATTCAATCGAATAGTCTTTTGAAAAAAATTGTCCAACAAAAGAAAATCTCCTTACGAAACATGAATGAAATAGTCAGTAAGTATAACAAACGCATGTCAATTTCACAAACAGGTCTATCAACAACTGATCAATACTATGAAGAGTTACAGTTAAAAATTTCTAGAGCAAAAAACCTCACAAACACTCTCTCAGCAAGAATAGATGAGGATCAAACAAAAACGGAAAGACTAGAAACTGAAACTGCAAAACAAAACTCCTACATTGATTCCTTAGAACAAAGAATTGCTATTGTTAAAGATAATTACGAGGTAGGAGAGGAGATCAGACTTTCCAACCACCTTGCTAGACTGAATGAACGAAAGATTGATCTTCAAAAAAGGTTGAACGAGGTTGATTCTGGATTTACAGATGTACGAAGACTGCACGAGGAAAATGGAAGTCTACTTGATGAACAACAGGAAATTATTGATGGAATCAAAGAATTAGAAAAAGAAAAGGAACTTGCAGACAAGGAACTTGTTGCAATGAGAGAAAAGGAACAGGAGGTAATCTCAACCTCTGGAACCTCAGTATCAAAGATAAACGAGTTTGACACACAACTAAAGGAACTCAATGAAAAGGATCGCTCTCTAACAAAGGAAACAAACGGAATAGACCGCCAGTCTGATGTAATAACGCGAGACTTGAAGGAACTATACCAACAACAGGCTGAAACACAAAAAATCATAGATACATTCAGTTCTGTTGGACCACTTGAAACATTTGATGTAGATGAACTGTTGAAGGGTCTTTACAATGAGCAACGCCAGCTTACCGAACTCAACGCAAAGGCACCTGCAATCTACCCAGAAATTGCTGAGGGTTATCGCTCCATGTCAACTAGAAGGAACTCCCTGGAAGAGGAAAGAAACTCTATTGTCAAGTTCATGGATTCCATAGAAAAGGAAAAACGTCAAACATTCCTTGACGCATTTGATAAGGTAGACAAGGAAATTCGCATCATTTTCACAAAGATGACCGGTGGAAACGCTTGGCTAGAGCTACAAAATGAGGATGATATCTTCAATTCCGGAATTTCATATCTAATTCAATTCAAGAACAAACCAAAGCGAGAATCAACATCAATCAGCGGTGGTGAAAAAACTCTTGCTGCTGTTGTTTTCGTTCTCGCACTACAAAAACTAGAACCATCTCCATTCTATCTGTTTGATGAAGTAGATGCACACCTTGATGCACCAAACGCTGAAAGGTTGGGAAAAATTCTTGAAGAAAGATCAAAGGAAAGTCAATTCCTAATGGTTTCTCTAAAAGATTCTGTTGTACAAAGAGCCAAACTAATCTATGGTGTATTTCCAAAGAATGGCGTATCTCATGTAGTCGTATACAAAGACAAACGACTACCTAGTATTACCACCTAACCTTTTTCTTTATCTGGAAAATTTTCTTTAGAGATTGTTTTGGTGGGTTTTTCTGTAAAAATTCCTTGTGGGCGATACAATAGAACTGCAATCAATATTACTCCAAGTAGTAACAAGTCAAGCCATACAACATCAAACGGAACAAAAGGTTGTAGTGAATCCTTGAAGTAGATGATAAATTTACGAAGTGTAACAAAGAGTAGAGTGCCAACTAAAACTCCTTTGTTGTTTGCCAATCCACCAATGAGAATCATCATGAATGGCCAAAAGGTCCAACTCGTTCTATCGTAGGCAATCGCAATCGTACCCCCAACATAAAATGCATACAGCGCACCACCAATTGCAGCTATTGCAGCAGCAATCATGATTGTTTTTATTCTAATTCTGGTGACATCCTTTCCAAGAGATTCGGCTGCAACTTCGTTGTCTCTAACAGCTCGAAGCATTCTACCGAGAGGTGATCTAACAGTTCTTTCCGTATACAGTAGAACGATAGCTGCAATGATGATCAAACCAATAGTAGCTACAGGGAATCGAAGTTCACCAGGGAGCCAAGAAAGTGGGTCAGGTACCTGAACTCCAAGTGTTCCACCCGCCAATGGCGTGAAATTATTTCCGACAATTCTAACTCCTTCACCAAGAGCTAATAGTGTTATTGCAAGATAGTCTCCACGCAAACGAATGGCAGGAAATGCTGTCAGTAAACCGACCCCTGCACCAACTCCAGCAGCAATTCCTAACGTCAAAAAGAATACAACAAAACCAATTCCTGTGTTGTCAACAAGCCATACATTCACCTGAGTGATGATTGAAATGTTGTTTCCAATGTAATCGCCTTCAATTCCAGCCATGTTTGCTAGAATTCTTCCTGGTATAGATGCAGCAACAAATGCACCAGCTCCTACTGCTAGAACTTTCCCAAAGTTTGGAATTCCTGTATAACCAAACTCCAAGTTCAAGCTGGAATTGATGATTAGATAAATTGCGTAAATTGCCAGTAGGTCAACAATGAAAATTATTTCAGTTCCTAGCGCCAAATAATCTCCTTATTCTATACCAGTTAATTCCTGCCAAGCCACGCGGTGCGACCAACAATGTTACTACAATAAACAGCAATGGAATGAGTGGTCTATACGCAATGAGCCACGATCCAAATTCTCCTGCAAGAAATCTTGTTCCAAGAATCTCACTCATTCCAATCAATATGCCCCCCACTATTGCACCATAGATGCTGGTAAATCCTCCAGAGATGCTAGCTGCAAAAATGCTTGGTATCAAAAAGACCCCAAGGTTTGGATCACCTTGGAACCACATCGACATGAGCGCACCGGCAATACCTGCTAGACCTCCTCCCAAAAACCAAGACACACCATAAACCAATCTAACATTGATTCCAACGACTCCAGATAGATCTGGGTTTTCTATTGTTGCCCTCATGGCGATACCAAATTTTGTTTTCTTTAGAACGATAATCAATGTAGAAGCAATAATTATGATCAGTATTGGCGCAACAAAGAGAATCATCGGCATGTCCATGAATAAACCGTCATAGCTTCGAAGTGTAAACTCTCTTGATATTATGTGATAGTTCTTTGTGATATAATCTGCAGTAATGTTTAGCAGAGCTATCAGTATCAAATCAAATGCTAGTGTTGCAATCATCTGAATTGCTTTTGACGCACCTTTTCGAATCAAAGGCTTTAGAATGAATGTATACAGTGCAAGAGCAACTGCTCCAGAAATTACAAATGCAATTGGAATTGCAACATAAGGACTACTCTCCCAAATCCTTGACGCAATCAGAGCAAGATAGACACCAATCGTAGCAAAAGAAGCATGCGCAAAGTTTGGAACCTTAGTTGTAAGATAGGTAAGTGTAAGGCCCATGCTCAGCAGAACTAATAGACTAGAGTAAATTATTGCGTCTGTAAAAATTGGATCATATTCCAAACTGATCACTCTGCACCTGTGTGCCACTAATATAGAAAACTCTTAATGTCTTTGTGTCGTTTTGGTTTTGATGAACATTCTGTCAATAGAACAAGTCACAAAGGCGTTTGGTGGCTTGGTTGTACTTGATGGAGTGAACATGGAAGTTGAACAAGGAAAACTATACCAGCTAATTGGACCAAATGGTAGTGGAAAGACAACTCTGATCAACGTAGTATCTGGTTTACTCAAACCTGATTCAGGTTCGATTACTTTTGATAATCATGATATAACACGACTAAATCCACTAGAGACCTTCAAGACGGGACTTGTTAGAACATTTCAGATACCTCAACCCTTTACCAATCTCACTACTTTAGAAAATTTACTGACCGCAGGAAGCGACAACTCTGGTGAGTCATTCCGCAGAGCGCCACTCCAGCAACTTTGGCGTAACGACGAGGAAAGAATCATGAAAAAATCATTCGAGTTGCTAGGAATGATCAATCTTTTAGAACAACAAGAAATTCAGAGCCAGAATCTAAGTGGCGGACAACTGAAACTACTCGAACTAGGCAAAGCAATGATGCCCGGTACCAAGATGATACTAATGGATGAACCAATTGCAGGTGTTAATCCAACTCTGGCTCACAATATTTTTGAAATGATCCAAAAAATCCGTGATGAACAAGGAATAACATTTCTGATTATAGAACATCGACTTGACATTGCATTGCAGTATGCAGACCATGTCTTTGCAATGGACAAGGGAAAGATCATTGCAGAAGGAGACTCGAAAGAAATAATCAAACATCCCAAAGTAATCGAGTCCTATCTAGGTGGTTGATGTGTATCAAGAAAGTGTTAATCCCAATGTAGTAGTAAAGGTTGATGCGCTAAACTCTGGTTATGGTGCTAGTCATGTTCTATTCGGTGTAGATTTTGAAGCAAACGAAAAAGAAATTACCGTTGTAGTGGGACCAAATGGTTCTGGGAAGAGCACTCTACTCAAAAGCATCTTTGGGATGTGTGCAATTTATTCCGGTGAAATTACATTCCAACATGACACCATCACTGGAATGATGCCACACAAAGTAGCTAGAGGTGGAATAGCATATCTCCCACAAGTGAACAATGTCTTTGCAAACCTTACCATAAAGGAGAATCTTTCAATGGCAAGCTATACCTTGGACTCTAAGACAATGTCATCCAGAATTCAGGAAGTACTGGAAACATTTCCAATTCTAGCCAAATACAAGAACGGCAAGGCGGAAACTCTTAGCGGTGGAGAAAGACAAATGCTTGCCATGGCAATGGCACTAATACGAAGACCAAAGGTCATGTTATTTGATGAACCAACTGCAAACCTTTCACCAAAACTAGCAGGTGAGGTTTTGAGCAAGGTTGATCACATGCGAAAGGAATTTGGCATAACTATCATTCTAGTTGAACAAAACGTCAAACGAGCACTAAAGATGGCTGACGTGGTGTATCTGCTAGCAAACGGCAAACTCGTCTTCAAAGGAAAACCAGATGAACTACTCAAACATCCAGAATTAAGCAAGCTCTATCTAGGAATTTCTTGAGATAAATCCTAAAATTAATGACTGGGGTAGAATTTCACAAGTAATTTATAATTCGTAGTTTTTTGATCTCAATATGGCAAGCGTAGATAAAGCAGCAATGGTATGGTCAATTGCAATTGTAGCTGTTGGAGCAGGATTTGCCATGTCCGCAGGTATTGCTCTTGACACTGGTTTTACTTCATTACCAACAGTCTCTACCACTTCTGATAGTAAGATTGAAGCTGCTAAACAACAAATCGAAATGGAACAAAAACTATCAATGGAGGAAGAACGAGCTAAAGCAATGGAGGAACAAACAGGTGCTATGGGTGAAACTTCTGTCGAACTTGAAGAAACAGTAGAACAAGAAGTAGAACTTTCAGCGCCAATAATTGAAGCCCCTCAAGCTACTGGTCCAATGTCTGTTGATGTAGCTATTCCAACAGGAACAGCTGTTCCAGGTTGTGAAGAAACAAATGATTGCTATCTTCCAGATACTGTTTCAATCAATGCTGGTGATACTGTAATTTGGTCTAATACTGATACTGCAGCTCACACAGTTACAAGTGGCAGCCCAACCAATGGCCCAGATGGAATCTTTGATAGTAGTCTGTTTATGGCTGGTGCAACCTTTGAGGTCACCTTTGATGATTCTGGCAGCTATGATTACTTCTGCATGGTTCATCCATGGATGCAAGGAAACGTTCAAGTTTCCTAAACAATCTTTTTTTATTTATTTTTTATATGAAATGTTAATAGTTGATACATCTAGCCTGAATACAACTAATTCACTTTATGATTTTGGTAGTTTCCTAGAACAATCTATACAATACTCGCCAACCTCAAAAACATAAAGTAGTTTTTTACACATTTTACATCTTCTTTCTGAACGTGTTTTATCATAACCATAAGGCATTTTTACGACAAGTCAAACTACATGATAAACCTAATATGCTTTAACAAAGTGATACTAAGATCACATGAGTTCAGACAATTCAGGTAAATCACTATCAGAAATGTTGGTCAAAGACATCATGGCTAAAGCCATAATCTCGGTAGATTCCAAAGCAACAGTTTTCCAAGTAGCAAAAATGATGGAACAAGGAGGGATTGGAGCAGTACTAGTAAAGAAGGATGGCGTCACTTCAGGAATAATTACCGATAGAGATTACGCAATAAAAATTGCTGTTGATAAACTATCGATGGATACTCCTGCTGAAAAAGTAGCATCGTTTCCATTGATAACGGTATCTCCAAATGATTCCATTAAATCTGCAGCAGATTTGATGTCTTCAAAAAAAATTCGAAAACTCGCAGTAGTTGAAGATAGTAAAGTGATTGGAATTATTACTTCATCAGATCTAGTAACTCAATTAGCAAAGTCTTAAAATAACTTCGAGTCTTCGGTCTTATCCTTTATTTTGTTTTTCTAAAAAATCCATAAACAATTCCCCATCATATTCCTCGTAATCATCTATGATTTTAGTAGTCATGTCTGTTAGGAAATTGTTGTAAATGGTTTCTCGTTCATGTTTTAATGGTGGTGAGCAAAAGCACATCTCAGACCATTGAATTGTATTTGGCTGAGTGATTTTTGCGCGTTTCATAGAATTAACAATCTCTTGTCCGTCAGGTTTTTGATTCTGAATTGTACCATCTGTAAGCTTTTGATAAAACTCTGCCATCTTATCTTCAACGAATCGAGCTTTAACAGAATAAATCATGACCTATTGAAAACTAAATTATAGAAACTGAATCCGTTGCTTGAGTATATTTGCCAACCAAAACCCAGTCTCCATCTCTAATTCCCCAAACTTCATAATCAGCTTGTGCAAGATCCCCCGCATCGTTTAATCTTGTGGAACCGATAGAGCCGTAGTAGTTCTTTGCAATGTCTGGAAAGACTTGCTTAATTATAGTAACATCTGTGCTTTCTGTTTGAAGCATTGCGAGTCCAACTAGCCATATCGCATCATATGATGGATGTACAAAGGTGCTTGGTACTCGGGCAAGTTCTTCTGTGAGAATACTTTCAACTCTTTCATAGGTTGGATTCTTGGTCACTGCAACCTGTACCGTAGTGAATTGTATGTTATGAGAAAATTCTAAGGCTATAGGGTCATTGATTAGCTTGTATTCCTTTGTGTTAGCACCTGGTCCAAACCACCTTATATCGTTAAGAGCATCATGTTGAGCTGCTGACTGGGTAAATTGTAATATTTCTGCAAACCCTAGAAAGAGAACTGCAACATTGTCTGCACCAAACTCGTCTACACGATCTCGGACTTTTTCTGCAAGTAATGACGTGGTAGCAGAAAACTCTGGTGATTCTGGATTGTATCTAACTCCTTCATCCACAGTTCCACCTCGCACTACAAATGAACTAGTAGTACTTTCACTTAGTCCATCACCCCATGTGTCTCCACGCCACACAGGAACAACCATATCAATTCCTTCATGTTGCATTAGTTTTGCAAGTGCAGAACCTTGATTAGAATCATCTGGAACAAGTCTAAACACACTGTCATTTGGGATAGCTAGTGCTGGTGCAGAAGAACAACAACTGATCAACATCATGTTATTCGAATCTGCATAACCTTTGATGTTACGAATATTGGAGCTGGTTTCAGGTCCAACAACAATTTTGATTCCTTTAGCATTAAGAGACGTTAATTTTTCAAGAGCGATAACTGGATTTGTTGCACTGTCTTCGCTGATCATCTTCAAGGTCCATTTAGCACCAATCTTCTCAAGATGTTTGTTAAAATCAACAACACCCAATTTAGAACCAGCCCAATTTTCTTCTCCGTGAGTTGAAAGATCTCCAGTCAGTGGAAGTATCGATCCAATGTTTACTTCACCACTGAGTTGAGGATTATCTACTGTGCCAGTTTGCTGAGAAACTATACCGGTACCACCGTTCATTCCTTCAGAGTCTGTAGCTAAAATTCCATACCCAATCCCAACACCAATAATTAATCCAATTACAATTCCAATTCCAATTGATTTACCACTTTTGCCCGAAGTACTCATCGCTTAGAGACCACAAATACCACTTCGCAATTATATCTTTTTGAGTAATCTACTCTAATTTCACAAAACATGCAACTTTCCTGTCATTTTCCAATTTGTCGAGTGGTGGCTCCTCTTGGCATTTGTCAATCACATAAGGACATCTGGCTCTAAATCTACAGCCTTGATAGACATCAACATCTGATGGTTCGTTGATTCGAATCTTTTTTTCTCTGTGCAGGTTTTCTGGGTCTGGCTCAGAAATAGCGTCAATTAATGCTTGAGTGTAAGGATGTTTTGGATGCAGCAGAACATCATCGATTGGTCCAGTCTCTACAATCTTTCCCAAATACAAAATTGCAATTCTTTGTCCAAAGTATCTCGCAGTAGCTAAATCGTGTGTGATGTAAATGAATGAAATGTTATACTTTTTTTGAAAGCCACTCATTAATTCCAAAACTTCGGCACGTATTGATACATCAAGCATTGAAACTGGTTCATCAGCAATGATCAACTTTGGTTTTAGAGATAATGCACGAGCAAGAACAACTCTTTGTCTCTGACCTCCTGAAAGCATATGAGGAAACTTCTTTGCAACTTCTTCCGCTGGCTCTAACTTTACCTCTCTCAACACATCAATAACTCGTTGTTTTCTTTCATCCTTGGTACCAAACTTATGAATTTCTAATGGCTCAGAAATGATATCTGATATCTTCATTCTTGGATTAATGGAATCATAAGGATCCTGGTGAATCATCTGACACTGCATTCGAATTTTCGCAAGACTTTTTGAATCATTTTTTATTTCTTCACCTTCAAAAATTATTTTTCCAGAATCTGATTCAATCGATTTTAAAATTAATTTGGCAATTGTTGATTTACCAGAGCCAGATTCACCAGCTAGAACAAACACCTCTCCTTTTTTTACACTAAACGAAATGTCATCGGTTGCACGAACTATAGATACCTTAGACTTGAAAACACTTTTTTTAATAAAATGTTTGGTTAGATGCTCGACTCTTAGTATGTCATCCAATATGTTTTGTTAAATTTGGGCAAGCATTTATGTATAGATCAGAATGCTCAACACTACTTGAGCACAAAAACACTTCAAAAAGTATCAGAGTATGAAAAATCTAATGTAAATTCTAGACTGCGATGTTTTAAGAGGCATATCTCCTCACAAAAACAGTCATTCGCAGAGGAACTCTCTCATAGTCTGAGTCACGAGTCTAAATTCATCTCTCCAAAGTTCTTCTATGACAAAACCGGTTCAGAACTTTTTGAAAAAATTTGCGATCTACCTGAATACTACCTAACCAAAACAGAAATTGAGATACTAAACCATCTAAAAACAGAATTACCACATTTCCTTCATGATGACTTTAGATTGGTTGAACTTGGAAGCGGCTCATCAACGAAAACTCGTCACATCCTAGATGTTTTGCATGAAACTCAAAGTAAAACAGAATATTTTCCAATTGACATCTCAGATATTCTGGAATCAAGCTCACAAGAACTCTTATCACTATACCCACGCCTCCACATCACTGGCATAATTGATACCTATGAGAATGGTCTAGAATTTTTAAAGGAATATGATTCAAAAAATAATTTAATTGTCTTTTTAGGTTCAAGCTTTGGTAACTTTAGTCCAAAAGATGGATTAAAATTTTTGAAAAAAATTAATTCCATAATGAAAGATTCAGATTTGTTTTTGATTGGATTGGATCTAATAAAAGAGAAATCAATTTTAGAAAAAGCCTACGACGACTCGGAAGGTATCACTAGACAATTTAATCTCAACATGCTATCTAGAATTAACACGGAGCTTGATGGAAATTTTGATCTAGCAAACTTTGCACACGTTGCGAGGTATAATGAGAATGAAAAAAGAATTGAGATGTATTTACAATCCTTAACAAACCAAACTGTACAAATTCCTAAAGCAAAACTTTCAATAACATTACAAAAAGATGAATTAATCCATACTGAAAACTCTTACAAGTTTTCATTGAATGATATTGAAGATATGATGGCCGATACTAGTTTTGAAATTAAACGAATTTGGTTTGATAGTAACAAACATTACGCAATGGTTCTAGCTTCAAAAATCTAAACATCTTCTACACATCTGAAACCAGAGATTAACCATCGTTCCTCCAATCTAAAGAAATTACGATAGCTGCCTCGGATTGACATTCTTGGTGTTCCAAAGGAACCCCCTCGCAGAACCTTTTGATTTGTAAACCATTTGTCATTGTATTCATCAAACCTAGTCTTGAATCCTGGGTATCCAACAAATTCTGAGGCTGTCCATTCCCAAACATCACCAATCATCTGGTAGCATCCAGCAGGGCTTTTGCCATCTGGATATGAACCAATTTCTGTCTGAGCCCAAAGATATGACTCTAACAAGTTTGCATGATTCTCTGACGGTTCATCATTACCCCATGGAAAAATTGTCTTTGTTTGTTTTTGTTCATCCCAACAAGCTGCTTTCTCCCATTCAGCTTCAGTTGGCAGCCTCTTACCCGCCCACTTAGAGTATGCATCTGCTTCATAAAAGCTAACATGACAAACCGGTTCATTTGGATTTACTTTTCGTTTTCCTAAAAAGTCTTGAATGAACCATTGATCATTTTCTTTTTCCCAATACATTGGCGCAGTCCATTTTTCTTGTTTTACTTTTTCCCAGCCATCAGACAGCCAAAATTTAAAATCTTCATAACCTCCGTCATCAATAAATTGAAGATATTGACCATTAGTTACAGGAAACGTATCAATCTTGTAATAATTTAGATATACTTTGTGTTCTGGCAGTTCGACATCATAACAATAATCAGAACCATTGTAACCCATTGCATATAATCCTCCTTTGATTTCAACAGATTTTTGCTCTATATCTCCAGGTTGCAGTCTTTGATTTTTCTTTACAGGTTTGTATGTGTCAGCTAATAGATGCTGTAAGTCATAAACCAAAAGTTCTTGATGTTGACATTCATGGTGAAGCCCCATTGTAAAAAGATATTTTGCTTTACCATCTAGTTTGTCAGAATTAAAAAATTCTCTTACACGATTGCTAATTGTATCAAAGTATTCAAAAATTTGATCAACAGTTGGTCTTGAAACAAGTCCTCGCTTTCCCTTGTCCTGCGGCTCACCAAATTGTTGATAATACGAATTTAGATAATCAGAAAATTCCTTGGAATAAAATTGATAATTTTGATTTGTTTTACTCAAAACTACCTCGTAAAGCCAGCTTACATGACCAAGATGCCATTTTGGGGGGCTCATGTAGTATGCCGTTTGTACCACAAAGTCGTCCTTCTCTAGAGTTTTCACGAGTTCAAGTGTTCTTTCTCTTGTGGTATTGAATTGCTCGAAGAGAGATTGACTTGATTTTTGAGCAGAAAGGGTAGCCATATTGTAGCCAGCATACCATTTGATTTTATAGTTTATTCCAAAAGTCTAGTATCCGCGGGCAAAGATTACTTTGAACTCGCTCTGGTTTGAACAATAAACACATTTTCCAGATGAATCATCTGCATCAAATGGAATCACACGAATGTCAGCTCCAGTCTCTTCCTTGATTTTTTCTTCACATTGTTCTTTTCCACACCAAAATGATCTCAAAAATCCGCCCTTCTCAATTGCTGATTTGAATTGCGAATAGTCAGAAACATCAATTATCATTTCATCAAGAATTTTTCTAGCAGCAGCAAGCATCTCTTTTTGAATGTCATCTAAAACATTTTGAATCTTTGAAATGTCAGAGAATGAAAGATCCTGTTTCTCCCTGTTGTATCGTTTAACTAATACAACTTTTTGTTTTTCGATATCTTTTGGACCAACCTCGACTCGAAGTGGAACACCCTTTAGTTCCCAGTCATTGAATTTGTATCCTGGCGTAAGTTCTTTTCTCTCATCGACAAATACACGAATGTTTTGTTCCTGTAAACTTTTTTGGATTTCCTTTGTTTTCTGAAGAACAGTTTGTGCATCTTTCTCATTATAGTATATTGGAACAATCACAACTTGAATTGGCGCAACCTTTGGTGGTAATACTAGTCCTTTGTCATCACCATGAGTCATGATCATTGCACCAATCCATCTCCAAGAAACTCCCCACGATGTTTGCCATGCAAAATTTTCTACATTATTTTTATCAGAATATTTTACCTCAAATGGTTTTGAAAAGTTTTGACCAAGAAAGTGAGATGTTCCCATCTGTAACGCTTTACCATCGGGCATTATCGATTCCATTGTTGTAGTGTATACCGCACCAACAAATTTTTCACCCTCACTCTTCTTGCCAGTTAGTACAGGAATTGCAAGGTCATCTTCAACAGTTTTTTTGTAAATATCTAAAATTGCCATCACTTCTTTTTCCGCTTCTTCTTGTGTTGCGTGAACAGTGTGTCCCTCTTGCCACAAAAATTCAGAGGTTCTAAGAAATGGCTTGGTTCCCTTGATTTCTGCCCTCAGTGCAGTATTCCAGAAATTCATTTTCAAAGGAAGGTCACGCCAACTGTTAATCCATTTAGAATACAAAGAATAGGC
>JAEHKV010000087.1 GCA_016838845.1 Nitrosopumilales archaeon
CAGCGTTAGGATGTAAACTGACTACGTGGACGTATAGATGGATGGCCGCTTGGTCAAAGTGGGACTAGAATCTCAAACCCTTCCTTTTCATTTTCTTATAATATTCTAGATACGTACCCGAACAAATTACGGGATTTATGAGGTCATTTTGAATCCTTTTTGTCCCCCACATGGAACTTTTTTCTAATTTTTTGTTTTATAATTTGGCAATTTTTTCTCATTCACAATTCGTACCAAATGTGATTTTAATGAAATTTTCTCCTTACTACAAACCAGATAATTTTTGTCGATCATGACAAGAACACTGACAACCTTTTGAACACATATCATGAAACCCAATCTTGCACCAAAAGGACTTTTTTCCCATTATGATGCTTAGTGTGGGCTACGTCTTAAATGTAAAACAGAGAAAAAAGATCATCAATTTTGGAAAAACCTGATTTACGAAATTTGTATTTAAGCTAATTGCCATTGGCTAAAAAATATTGTACACATTGTAATCTCTTCCAACCTTAGGAAATCAATTAGCAAATCCAAAAGCATGACGAATGAAGCAGCAATACCATCAGATTGTATCTTCAGAGCCACGACCGTTTGTAAAGTGGGCTGGTGGGAAAAGACAATTAATTCCAATTTTGAATCAGCATCTTCCTGAAAACTTTGATTCATTTTTTGAACCATTTTTGGGAGGAGGGGCTATGCTGTTTAGCATCCTTAGAAAAAATCCCAATCAAAAATGCCAAATCTCAGATTTGAACTCTGATCTAATTTTAGCATATGTCACAATCCAAGACAAGGTTGAAGAGCTAATACTATCTCTCAAAAACCATTCAAAGAATTATTTCAAAAACTCAAAATCATATTATTATAAAATTCGAGACTCTGAACCCAAAACCCAGGTAGAGAAAGCCTCAAGACTCATTTTTCTTAATAGAACCTGTTTCAATGGACTATACCGAGTCAACAGCAAAGGAAAATTCAATGTTCCACTTGGTCGTTATACCAATCCCAACATTGTAAATGAGGAAAACCTTCGATCAGTAAGCCATTTTTTAAAATCCAAAAAGATTGTCATTTCCTGTAGAGACTTTTCATCAATTTTGAAAGATGTACACAAGGGAGACTTTGTTTACTTTGATCCTCCATACCAGCCAGTTAGCTCAACTGCCAATTTCACGAGTTATACAAATCGTAATTTCACCTTTGATGATTTGGAGCGTCTTGCTGTGCTCTGCCAAAAATTAGATTCCAAAGGATGTAAATTCATCTTATCAAATTCTAACTCTGAAGAGGTATTAGAGATCTTTTCCAAAAGTAACTGGAAAATTTTTGAGATAGAAGCAAACAGGGCCATTAATTCAGATTCCAGAAAACGAACAGGCCATTCGGAATTATTGATAAAAAATTACTAAAGCTTCGAGCGGGATCCGGACCCGCGACCTTTACCTTACCAAGGTAACGCTCTACCAGGCTGAGCTATCGAAGCGATAAAGTTCGGTTGTAGAAAATCCTTATAATTCTTGATTAATTCTTTTCAAAACTCAACTGTTAAATTTCCAATTCAGTTAGCTACTCCGAGCGGAGGAGTAGTCAAGCCTGGCCAAAGAAAACTATCTAGTTTTTGGACACGCGGGACTTAAGATCATAATAATGGGTGATCCCGTCTCTCAGGAGTCCGTGGGTTCAAATCCCACCTCCTCCACTTGTTATTTTGGATGTCTAATTCCTTTTGCGCTTAAAATTTCGTAAACATCAGGAAGTGAGAACACAAAACCAATATGGAAACAATCCTTTTTTTCACAGAGCTGACAGAAAAGCTCTCCCCTTTGAATAGTAACCTCTGCAATTCTGTTTTTGATATTATCTTTAAGAACAACTCTATCTCCATCAACTGAGATCTTTTCAAGTTTAGGAGCATATCTTGCAAATGTTTTGTCCTTTTGCACCGTCTCCTCTAACATGTATGTGATGTATCCTGAAAAGCTGTTAACACCTTTCATTAAGAGCTCTTCTTTGCTCTTTTGGTAGACATCAAAGAATTTGTCATAGACGGTTTCTGATACGGTGATTGATTTGAATCCATCTTTCGGCAATTTACTTTCCCTAACCGTACTTTAAAGTACTTCAACTATATAACGTTTGTTGTTAATCTAAGGGAGCCTTGTCAATGATTGAGAATTGACTTTATACAATAGCATAATTGTAGAGCTTTATGGCAAGAGGATATCAGATAGAAGAAATTAAACAAAAACTAGTAGATGTCCTAAACGATACAAAGACAGGAATGTCTGGTGTTGAGATATCTGAAAAACTTGGCGTCAACAGAATTACAATGACAAAATATCTCAACATTTTTGTAGCTGAGGGTTTGATTAGACAAAAGAACATTGGGAATGTTAATCTCTGGTACATTGAAGAGGGAACAGAGCAATTTCAATTTCCTGATGATTATTTCAAAGCAAAAACAAAATACATTGAATATTTGACGGAATGTTCAGAGAATCAAGTTTACAGCGTGATCAGAAACTGCCTTTACTCAGATGCTGAAACTCGGAAAATTATGAATGAAATTGTCATCCCAGCAATTGTGTCTGTTCAAAAACTCTACAAGGATGGTAAAATTGGTAATTCTGAGGAAAAGCTTCTCAGACAAATAATTTCAAATTCAATACAAATCCTTAATCTTGTTCCAATAGAGAAGAACCCAAAAAAGAATGTGATAATCCTTTCTGCTGATGCCCAAAGTACGCTTCTAGCTGAAACTGCAGCGGCCACTTTTCATTCTGATGGTTGGAAGGTCTCTACTTTGGGTGATATGTCTTCAGCAATTGATGTTCTATTTGATTTAGACTTGCAAAAATTTCTTGGGAAGGTTTGGAAACAAAAGAATGGAATAATGATTGTTCTTGTATTCTCTGACACGGAAGAAGGCTTGAATTTTTTCTCGAAGGCTGTTGGTTCTGTCAAAGAAAATGTTGGGAAAAAACTCTTTCTAGCTTTATGTGGCAAAGTTGGAAAAAAGACAGAAATCAAGGCGGACCTGATTTCTGAGAAACCTGAGGATATCGTCCAATGGTGCCAAACAACGTTTGAAAGTTCTAGTTCTAAAAATTAAGGTGGGCCGAGTGAGATTCGAACTCACGACCTTTCGATATCTGAATAGATTTATCAGTCGAACGCTCCAGCCAAGCTGAGCTACCGGCCCTCAAAAAATTTCTCGATGCTGCAGTCATTTAAGTTTAATTTTCTTTCCACTTGATAGAACAGCCAATTGAAGGATCAAAATCTTTTCGGATTTTTTCATTGGCAAGAAGTTTTTCCATATTGTCAATCATGGTTTTTTCAGTCACCGAATCATCCAGGTTCATAGCATTATCGATTCTTCCATGAAAAACAAGTTTTCTGTCCTTATCAAAGAGAAAGGGATCTGGAGTACACGTAGCCCCATACTTTTTTGCAATTTCTTGAGAATCATCCACTAGATAATCAAATTTGATTCCTTTTTCATCTGCTATCTTTTTCATATTTTCAAAACTATCATCAGGATAATTAGTTGAATCGTTACTGTTTATTCCAACAAGAGGAACCTTTCCATTGAACTTTTCATGAATTTCTTTTAATGCTTCTACTTTAGCTTTAACATATGGACAGTGATTGCATATGAAAACTACAAGTAAACCATCATAATCTTTGTAATCATTTAGAGAATGTTTCTTATCATCGATTCCCATTAAATCAAAATCTGGTGCCTGATCACCAGTCTTCAACTTAATCTGTGATTCAAGTAAAACCATAAACAAAACAACAAAAAAGAAAATAAAATCTTTGCTAAGACAACAATTAAAATCTACACGGAATTCATCCACTTTAAGGGCTGATAGTTCAGACTGGTAGAATACCCGCCTTGCACGCGGGGGGTCAGGGGTTCAAATCCCCTTCAGTCCATTCAATTTTAGTCGATCAATTCGGATTTACAAAATCCAAGATGGATTTAAATATGATTATTAAAACTGACATATTCATGGCGACAGCAGCAGATGGATGGCCAGTTTGGATTCCTCTCATTGTAGGTTTGGCTCCAGGTTTAGTATACTGGATTGTCATTACTGGAATGAAAAGACGAAGTTAAATTTACTTTAAAAATTACTTTATCTTATTTTATTATCAGATGTTATTAGGTTAAACCTTGTAACCTACCTTGTCCACTTTATGATATGTCTCACAAAATTAATCATGTGGTCTAGTTTCAATTATATGAAAAAAATCTTACTTATAGGTTTCTTAGCCTTTATTCTATTTCCCATCAGCTCTAGTTTTTCTCAAGGAATTGACAAACCAGGTACTCTAGGAATTGTACTTACTAGCTTTTCTCCTAACTACTTCAAAGACGATATGGGTCACACAATAATTCTTGGCGAGGTTGAAAATACCAAAAACTTCCCAATAACTGGAGTAAAAATCTGGGCTGGTTTTTATGATGAAATAAACGAACAACCTATTGAATCTGCAATTGGAGGTACTGTACTTGATGTAATTCCTCCCTTTTCAAAATCACCTTACATAATTAGATCAACTAGTCCAAACGCAGCAATCACTAGCGTCTCTGTTAATCTCCTTGGCTTTAATTCGGCTACCCCAAAGGATGAATCTCTAAACTTGAATTCAGAGGTTTCCTCAATTACAGATACGATAAAAATTTCTGGGAGTATAACAAATGATGGTTTAGTTAGTAGTTCTGAAACAAAAATTCATCTTTTCTTTGTAGATGTCTTCCAACCTCCTAGAATTCTTTCCCTTTCAACAATAGAACTTGAAGAAGCGATAGAGCCTGGGTCTACGATTGATTTTGAATTTGATGAAGATTATGATACTAGATCAGTTAGTTATACACTATTTGCTGAATCAGCTAATTATTATTCCAATGTAGCTTCAGTTGAGATTACTTCTCCACAAGCTTTTACAAAAATTATAACAATAAACGACATTTCAATCAATGATTCTGATGGAAACAAACTTTCTGGTGTTTTTCCTCAAGGAACAACAATTAACATAGAAAGTAATGTTTCGATTCAATATTCCTCTGATCAAGATACATTTGAACAACCCTTTGTTTACTATGCTCAAGTTAAAAAATCTGAAAAGGGGGGATATGTCGAGTTTATTGGAAAATTTGAAGGAACATTTCAATCTACAGGAACTCAATCTCCTTTGGTAGAATGGACTCCAGAAAATACGGGGCTGTATTTCATTGAAACATTTGTGTGGGATCCAAATGCAGTTCCTCTAGCCTCAAAAGGACCAATAATGTTAGTTTCGGTAACTTAGTAGATTTATTTTCTTAGAATATACAAAATAAACTAATGGCAAAATATGAACTAGTTGCAACAGGCGGAACTTTTGACATTATTCATAAGGGACACATGGAACTATTGGAAAAAGCATTTTCAATCTCGTCCAATGTTATCATTGGATTAACTAGTGATGAGCTAGCAGAAAAAAAAGGAAAAAAAATTACAAATAACTATTCTGTTCGTCTTGAGACATTAACTTCCTTAATTCAGAAAAATTTTCCAAATTCAATGTTTAGAATTAGTAAGCTCGATAATGACTTTGGACCTGCGGTCCTAGAAGGAAATGTTCAAGCTTTAGTTGTTAGTGAAGAAACAAGTCATCAAGGTGATATACTTAACAAATTGAGGACAGAAAAAAATTTGGCTAAAGTTGAAATCATAATTGTACCGATGGTTCTATCTGAAGATGGAAAACGGATTTCAACATCTAGAATTAAAAAATCTGAAATTGACCATGAAGGAAATGTGTCTTGAATTGACAATCAACTTGTCTATCTTTGAGTCATCTAGATAAAACAAAAAATCTCAACCTCCATTCATGCCAATAATCAATCACATGATGCATCAGATCAATAATGATGTAGCAAACCTCCAAAAGGGCCTTCACCCAGAGAACCTTGCCTTTTGGTACGAGAAAATTATCAAAGAAACTAAGGAGATGGCTCCTCCATGGCTACAAGATAAAATTAAGGTGAATCAGGATCCAATCCTTCCATTGAAATTTAATCTAGATATCTCAAAACGAGCAGTTAGGTATTTTGTGATTGCTGTTGACAATAATATTGATCAAATGCCATATTCTACAAAACTATATTTCCTAAAGGTTCAAGAAATTCTAGAAACTGAAATGGATAAATCATTGGTTTAGTGTTATTCTTTTATTACTTCAACTTCGTCTTGAAATGTTGCTGCGCCTACTATCTTGTGTTTTTTTTCAAAAACAGATTGCAGAAAATCAACAAGAGCCTCTACATTTTGGTTGTCTTTCAAAAGAATACTATGGGCAGATTTGTCTTTTAATGACACAACTAGTTCATTTTCAACAACATTCAAAATATTTGTAATAAATGTATCATTATTATCTTTAAGATAAATTAAACTAGCAAATTTTTGTGCTTCATATTTATCATTACAACAAACTCTAAGTTTCATTAATTCTCGAAAAGGAATTTATCTATCTTATCTCGTGCTTTTTCTCTATTTTCTTGATGAATTTTAAGAAAATTATTTATTTTTTCAATCAAAATTTCCTTTAATTCACCAGTAAGCATTTTTCCAGATTTATAATCATCATGAATTTTTTTCAGGGCATTATCATCTGGCTCAAAGAAAATTCTTAGGTATTGATATGAAACATCAATATCAGGATTCCCTCCTTCCTTTCTGTGTTGTTCAACATCTGGCTGACCACCTGAAAATGCATACTTAGAAATTTTCTTTTTTACGACTTCTGGTGAATCTGTTGTGTAAATTGTAGTATTTTCCTCAGAGGCGGACATTTTACCTCCTGGTCCTTGCAAGCTTGGTATCATAATGTTGTGAATCAATGCTGGTTTTAGTTTCCCAATTTTGGGTGCCACGTCTCTTGTTAGTCTAAAATGAGGATCTTGATCAACTCCAAGTGGAATAAGCACAGGTTTGTCTTCAATGAAGCATGGTGCTGATTGAAGTGATGTATAGAAAATCATTCCAATGTTTGTATCATTAGTAAAACCAAAAACTGCTTTAGTGTTAGAGAAATTGATTTTTTTTGCAACCTGTGCGGCAATAGGATAAAGAGTTTGTATATTTTCCGTATCAATGATAATCTTAGTATTTTCGGGTTTAAACCCTAATGCTATAAAATCAAGAGCATTTTCATATGCAAATTTTTTCGTTTCTTCAAGACTGAGATCTTGTTTTGAATAGAATTTTTCATCATCTGTTAGCTGAAAATACATATTCACATTAAATTTATCCTGAAGCCATTTAGCAAAAACCCATGGAACCAAGTGTCCTATGTGTGTGTGTCCAGAGGGGCCCCTTCCAGTGTACAAGAAAAATTTGTTTCCTTTTTCGTATTCATCCAAAATTGTTTTGAGATCCCTGTGTGAAAAAAAGATGCCTCTTCTTAACATGAAATGATCCTCTCCAGCTAACTTGGTCACTCGATTCAAAAGATCATTTGTGATCTTTTCAGTACCAAACTGTTTTATCAGCTTGTCATAATCAATTTTACCTTCAACACGCCATGGTGTTACAATAAAATCATCAGCCGACATTCATGATTGACTTAGGTTAAGGTTTAAAAAGTCTTTTTCGAACTCACTGCTGATGTCCCAAGTTTTTCATGAAATTGAAAAAAAGATAATTCCAATTTTACAAAAAAACTCTCCACTTACTATAGCAGAAATTAAAGAAAAAACCGGATTAGAATCTGATCAAGTAAGGCGTGGAGTTGAATGGCTTAAATTAAAAAATTTAGCTAATGTTGTAGAAATTAAAGAAATTATTTGGACTTTTGGTTTAAGGGGTGATGAAGCACTTGAAAAAGGCTTACCTGAAAGGAGATTGGTTAATGAAATTGAAAAAGGAAATACCAGTTTTGAAAAATTAAGAGAAACATTAAACTTTGATTTTGATGCTGCAATTGCTCACGCAAAAAAGAATAATTGGATAAATTTTTTAAAAAAAGAAAATTCAACCACAATCTCATTAACAGATAATACAGAAGAATCTCTGGAAGAAAAATATCTTAAAAAATGTAAGGAATCGACAGATGAGGAACTGATAAAAACTATAGAAACAAAAGAATTAGCAATTCCTTTTGAATCTTTAAAAAATCGTGATTTCATCGTAGATGATACATCCAGAACAATACAAAAAATTTCAATAACTGATGAAGGAAAAAAAATCAAACTTTCAGAAATTGGAACTCCATCAGGCGCAATTGATGTTGAGGCAGGCGTTCCAGAAATTTTTGTAGCAAAAACTCATCCTTTACAAGACACTATTAATGAAATTAGAGAAATCTTTGTAACATTAGGCTTTTCTGAAATTGTTGGAAACCTAAGTCAGCCATGCTTTTGGAATTTTGATGCCTTATTCACCCCTCAAGATCATCCTGCTAGAGACCTACAAGACACATTTTATCTTGATGGTTTTATTTCAAAAAAAATTGGTACATCTAAACAAATTCAACAAGTTTCAAAGATGCACAAGAAGGGATGGAGATATCTTTGGAGTATAGACGAAGCTAGAAAGATGGTTTTAAGAACACATACAACCTGTGTTACAATAAAACATTTGGCTGATAATAAACCAGATGAAGCAAGAGTTTTTTCATTAGGTCGAGTTTTTAGAAATGAAAAGCTAAGCTACAAACATTTAGTTGAATTTAACCAAGTTGAAGGAATTGTTGTTGGGAAAAATACAACTTTAAGAGACTTGATGGGGATCCAAAGAGAATTTTATAGAAGAATGGGTCTTAACAAAGTAAAATTTTGGCCAACATTTTTCCCATACACTGAACCTTCATTACAATCAATGGTGTATAATGAAAGATTGAACAAGTGGGTAGAATTATTTGGAATGGGAATTTTCAGACCTGAAGTTACAAAACCTCTTGGAATTACAAAACCTGTTCTTGCATGGGGAGGTGGAATTGAGAGAATTGCTATGCTTAAGTATGGACTAGATGATGTTCGTGAATTCTACAA
>JAEHKV010000088.1 GCA_016838845.1 Nitrosopumilales archaeon
GTTATTGCTAATTTTGTTCTAAAGTTAGTATAAAAGGCTAATGGACAATTTGTCCACAAACCTAGAAAAATTTGTATAATTTATGATAAAGATTAAATCTTTGTGTAATTTTTACATCTAACATTGTAAAAATTACATTTTGGCGTCGATCTGATCCAAGTTTCATCTAATTTTTACTTGAATTTGTCCACAAATATATAAAAATTTCATGAAATTAATGGCTTTCAGTCATTGCCTTCCTACCCAACAATTCCTTGTATAGAGCAATAGCGTCCTGTTCGTCTTTCGATCCAACTAGAACTGCCGAGCCTTTTTTTAGAAAACTGACAGAAAGATCATTTGTCCTCATCGAGATGCCTAGTTCTCCTTGGTTTTCAACCTTGAAACCCTTGTCTTTTGCAATCTTTGTTACTTTTTCAACATCCAAATCAAAAGAACTAGTTGGAGTTAGAGAAAAAGTTCGTTTGCCTCCGTTTCTTCCACATAGTTCTTCAATGATCATTTCTTGTTTTGGGATTTCTTCTTTTGTTCCGGTTCCACAAACTGGACACTCATCAGCTTTGAAAGTTCGTGTATACGAAAAATCAAGATTTTCTAAATCTACATGTAAAATTCTAGTAGATAGACTTGGTTTTTTTCCAAGAATAATTTTTACAGCTTCTGAAACTTCAATTCCACCAATTATAGAAAGGATGGATGGGTGTACACCCTCTATACTGCATGTTGGCATAGAATCTTCATCAAGAGCTGGAAACATGCAATGATAACATGCACTGGTTTTTGGTAGAACAGTAAATGCTTGTCCTGAAACACCAACTGCTGCGCCAGTTACAAATGGTATTTCTTTTTCAACACAAGCTTTGTTAAGTGAATAACGTGCATTAACACTATCAAGTGCATCAATTACAACATCACAACCATTGATAACTTCTATTGCATTGTAATCATTAACAGATAATGGTAAAGCTTCTATTTGCACATCTGGATTTAGTTTTTGTAATTTTCTTGCAGCAACTTCAACTTTTATTTCACCAACATCTGATTCATCAAACATTGTTTGTCTATGTAGATTTGATAACTCAATTACATCTCTATCAACAATTCTAATTTTTCCAATTCCCATTGCAACAAGTCTTGTTGTAATTGGATTTCCAAGACCTCCGACTCCAACAACACAAACTTTTGTGTTTCTCAGTTTTAGTTGTCCTTGATAACCAATTTCTTCAAGCATTACTTGTCTTGAATATCTATCAAGATCTTTGCTTGATAATTCTGAACCACCAGCTACTGCAGGAAGTATGTAAATTTCATCACCGTCTTTTAGTGTGGTTTCCATTCCTTCTGAAAATTTGGCATTTTTGCCATTAATGTAGATGTTGATTAGTGAACGGGGAGTGCCATCATCATTAAGCACTCTTCGCTTAAAGTCATCACCCATCTTTTCTGCCATATTGATAAATGCATCAGCAAGAGTGGTAGATGAAATCTCAACTTTTCTCTCTCCTCCACCTTGGTTTAGGACAGAAGGAATTGTAAATGTAAGATTTGCCATTTTACTTCACCACGGCTGAAATTTTTGCAGCATCAGCTTGCATCGTTTCTGGTTTCTGAAGAACGCTCATTATTGATTCTGTTGCTTTCAAACCATTTCCTGTAACATAACAAATTGTAGTGTCATTTTTGTCAATTTTACCGTCTTCAACTAACTTTTTTAGAACAGCTACTGAAACACCACCTGCAGGCTCGGTGAATATTCCTTCTGTTTTTGCAAGTAACAAAATTGCATCTAAAATTTCCTTATTGTTGGATTCTTCTGCATAGCTGTTGTATTGTTTTAATCTTTTTAGGACATAACGACCGTCTCCCGGATCACCAATTGCAAGACTCTTTGCAACAGTATCAGGATTTTCAACTGGCACAACTTCGTTACTTCCTTTTTTGAATGCATCTACAATTGGTGCACATCCATGTGGTTGCGCACAGTGCACATGTATTTGTGATACATTATTTAACAAAGAAACACTTTGCAGCTCTTCAAATCCCTTGCAAATTGCATTTAACATCGCCCCACTGCCAACAGGAACTATGAGTTGATCAGGTATTTGCCATTCAAGCTGTTCTGCCACCTCATATGCTAGAGTCTTTGATCCTTCAACATAGTAAGAACGCATGTTTATATTTACAATACCAATTCCTTTGCTGTCACCAATTTGTGCAGCTATTCTGTTTGCATCATCATATGTTCCATCAACTGAAATAAACTTGGCTCCATAAGAAAGAGCTTGTACTATTTTTGCTTGTTCTATATCACTTGGTGCAAAAACGTAGCATGGTAACCCTCCTTTTGCTGCATGTGCAGCCGTTGCAGATGCAAGATTTCCTGTTGATGCACATCCAACTGCTGGAAGATCAAATTCCTTTGCTTTAGAAACCGCAATACCAGCTGGTCTGTCTTTAAATGAAAATGTTGGGTTTACAGAATCATTTTTTATGTAAAGATTTTTCAGACCTAATGCTTCGCCTAGGTCCCCAGCCTTTGTTAAGGGTGTCATACCAGCATCAAGGCTGACTATATTTGATTTATCTAGAATTGGGAGTAGCTCAAAGTATCGCCAGTAAGTTTGTTCACGATTTGCAAACGTCTCCTTATTTACTGAAGGAAAGTCATACCTTACATCCAAAGGTCCAAAGCAATCATCGCAGATATACTTGAAAGTAGGCTCATATTCTTGCTGGCATTCTCTGCACTGTAATCTAATCTTGGTCATGCTAATCCTAGCCCTCTAGAGTATTGATAAAAAATCCTAATATCAAGTTAAGTATTACTTAATTTTTTGACCTAAAAAATTTAATAGTAATTAACTCTGATATTATTTAAATTCATTTAAAATGCCCTATTATGAGGAAGAAATTAGTCAAAGTACAAATTTTTAGTAAATTTTTTAATTTTGATAAAGACTTTTAGAGAAAACAAAAATTATCAAAAGAAATGGATGAAACAAGAATTTTTTTCATAGTTGTTGGAGCAGTTGCAGTTGTAGTACTGGGCTATTATACTCTTCAAGCTGATCAAACTGAAACAATAATGGGAGAAAAAATTACTGAAATAGAAAAACTAATTGAAGAAACAACAGGAGGTTTTAGCCCCACTGTAAGTGATTCACCCGCATCTGGTCCATTTAGAATAGACAAATCCCAATATTTGATAGGCGAAAATATTTTTTTCATTGTAGATAATCTGGCTTCAGCAGATAAAGGAAGAGTGATATTTCTTCGACCAATGAATGATACAAATTATTCTGTATACTCCATGATTTTATTTGATGGTTCAAAGAAGAACAGTTTCAATCAATATTTTAAACCTGCACTATCACATGGAAAAAAAATTTGTACTACAGATGATCTGGTTGGAATGTGGCAGATAATATTTGAGGGAACTGATTATCAAAGTATTTCTTTCAGAATAATTGACAGTTTTCTTTTTGGTGAAGAGAAATATTATGAAGATATCTGTTGATTATGTTAATTCATTTAGAAAGATGGTTATGAAAACATACGCTTTCACCAGTATGACAAGCTGGTCCAGAAGGTTCAACAAGGTAAATTATTGCATCAAAATCACAGTCAACTAAAATTTCTTTTACTTTCTGTATATTACCAGATTCTTCTCCTTTCATCCAAAGTTTTTTTCGTGATCTACTCCAGAACCAAGAGTTTCCAGTTTTTTTTGTTAATTCAAGTGATTCCTTATTAGAGTAGGCTAGAGTTAAGATTTGTTTTGTATTTGCATCTTGAACTATAACAGGAACAAGTCCATCTCCCTTTGCAAAATCAATGTCATCAATTATTTTTTCCATATTCTTTCACATCTCTAAAATTTGTTTATAATCTTACAGGAATCCTGTTCTCCTGAAGGAATTGTTTTACTCTATTGACTGCATGACTCTCATAGTGAAAAATCGAAGCAGCCAAGGCCGCACTAACTCCAGATTCTTTGAAAACTTTAACCATATCATCTGGTTCACCACATCCTCCGGAAGCAATAACTGGAAGTGATATCGAATTTACTATTTCTTTTGTTAGAAGAATGTCATAACCATCTTTTGTTCCATCCATATCAATACTTGTTAACAAGATTTCACCCGCACCAAGAGTTTCTACATTTTTTGCCCAATCAATTGTATCCAAACCAGTCTCTTTTTTTCCCCCATAAATGAAAACTTCAAACCAAAATTTTTTATTGCGTTCAGTGAAGATGTTTTTTCCTTTTTCTATATTATAATTTCTTTTTGCATCTATTGCAACCACAACACATTGTTTACCAAAAATTTCCATTAATTCAGTTATAATTTCTGGATTTTTGACAGCCCCAGTGTTTATGGCAACTTTATCAGCACCATTGAGTAAAATATCTCTTGCATGTTGTAATGTTTTCACTCCACCACCAACAGTAAATGGAATGTCTATTACCTCAGCAACTTTTGTAACAAGAGTTTTTATTGTTTCACGTTGTTCTTGTGATGCAGTTATATCAAGAAAAACTAATTCATCAGCACCTTCGTCACTGTATTTTTTAGCAAGTTGAATTGGATCACCTGCGTCTTTGATTGATTTAAAGTGTAAACCTTTTACTACTCGACCATTTTTCACATCAAGACATGGAATAATACGTTTGGTTAATGTCAAGATGTTTTCTTTGCCTCCTCAATTGAAATTTTATTTTCATAAAGTGCTTTTCCAAGAATAATTCCATATGGGTTAATAGTACTTACTCGTTTTACATCTTCAATACTTGATACACCACCACTTGCTATTACATTTGCATTTAATGAACACACTTTTTGTAATGATTCTATATCAGGTCCTTGCATTGTTCCATCCCTGCTTATACTAGTTAAAAGAAATTCTGAAAATCCTAATTGAAGAAATTCTTTCACGCCATCTAATAATGTCGTTTCAGTAGTTGTTTTCCACCCATTAATAGCAATTTTTCCATCAATTTGATCGACTGAAATTACAATGTTGTTCTTTCCAAGTGATTTACTAATTTTTAGAATGGATTCTTTATTTTGGAATGCAAATGTTCCCAACACAATTCTATCAGCCAAGTTTCCTACTTCGAGTATAGTGGATTCATCACGTAATCCTCCAGCAACTTGAATAGATATTTCAATCTCGGAAATTATTTTTTTTATTATTTTCAAGTTAGAACCACTACCTAAAGTGGCATCTAGGTCCACAACGTGCAACATGTCTGCCCCTGCGTTTTGCCATTTTTTTGCAATTCCAATTGGATCATTACTATAAACTGTCTTTTTACTAGGATCGCCTTTTACAAGACGCACCACTTGTCCATCCATGAGATCAATTGCAGGAATTATTTTCATTTTTTACACTCTCGTAGAAAATTATTAATCATTATAGAACCAATGGCTCCAGATTTTTCTGGGTGAAATTGTGTTCCAAAAAAATTTTCTTTCTCAACAACGGATGGAATTTTAATCCCATAATCAGAATCAGCTATAACTATATTCTCATTTTTTGGTTTTATTCGATAAGAGTGAACAAAATAAACCCATGAACCATTTTTAATTCCTTCAAGAATCCTGCTTGATTTTTTTATCTCAAGACTATTCCAACCCATGTGAGGAACTTTCATTTTGTTTGGAAGTACAATTACTTCCCCATCCATTACACTTAATCCTTTTTCATTTCCTTCTTCACTTTTTTCAAAGAACATTTCCATACCTAAACATATTCCTAAAACAGGAATTTTGTCTTTTACATAATCTTTGAAATCGATTTTAGAATAATCACGAATGCTTCTAATTGCAGGATCGAAGTTTCCAACACCTGGAAACAATATTCCAGAATAGTTGTTGACATTATCAAAACTTGTTATAACATCTACTTCGGCAGAATTTTTTTCAAGAGAATTTTTTAGGCTGAAAATATTTCCTGCTCCATAGTCAAATATTGCTACTTTGACCATTACATGGCTCCCTTGGTGCTAGGGATCCCTTTCTGTTTTTTGTCATTTGATACAGCGATTCTGAATGCTACCGCTAACGATTTCATCGCAGATTCAATTTTGTGGTGATCGTTATCTCCATACTTAACAGTAAGATGAATGCAGCTGTTCATATTTTGGAGAAGTGATTTGAAGAAGTGCTCAATATCTTCTTTTGACATCCCTTCAATCTTTGATCGTTTTGTTTGCAGTACTAAGCTGTAGTATGGCCGCTTAACCAAATCAATTGATGCTTCAGCAAGAGATTCATCCATTGGAACTGATGCATAACTAAATCTGGTAATCCCTGCTCTATTTCCAAGGGCCTTGTCTATAACAGAACCAATAGCAATTGCCGTATCTTCAATTAGGTGGTGTTCAATTTTGTCCTTAGATTTTGCTTTCACTTGAAGATCAATCATGCTGTGTTTTCCTAATGCTGAAATCAAGTGATCAAGAAAACTAATTCCTGTACTTACCGAAGTTTTACCTGTTCCATCAAGGTTAACACTAACTGTGATATCGGTTTCCTTTGTTGTTCTTTTAATTCGAGCTTTTCTTGATTTCATTGTAACCACTGAGCGTTGTAAAGTATCTCAAACGGGATTTAATACCTTCGGAAGAAGCTGAATTGAGTCTAGAATTAAAGTGGTGCCATTTTTTTCAAAAAATCTTCTTTTTTCATCTGGCTCTTTACTTGTTCCAATAATTCCACAAAAGGTGGTTGGGTATCCAGTTTGAGTTGATTTTTTTGCCATGATCAAATCCTCCATTGAATCACCAACAAAAATACAATGAGATGAGTTTAATCCTTTAATTGATCGTAAAAGAGATTCTGGATTTGGTTTAGCAAGTTCTCTTGGTTCGTCTTCTAAAAATACTGAATTTTTAACATTAAATTCTTTCAAAAGTTCATTTAATGAATAGCTTATTGAATCCATGCCTCTACCTGTTACAATTGCAATATTATCATTGAATCTTTTCTTTAAATTTTCTAACAAGTCTTTTGAAACAATTACATCATCATATTCTATGAATCCTTTGTCAGTAAATTGTGAAGTTTTGTTAAATAGTTTTTGATAAAGTTCTGGACCATAAAATAATTGATCAAAAACTGAGTAAAGTATATTTTCAGAATGTCTACCAGGATAATCCAATTTTTTTCTAATTTCTGAAATATCTACATTCAATGTATTAAGAAATTTTTCAACTGATTTAATTCCAGTTTCGTTAGCATTTTTTAGTACATGAAAAATGAAATCAGTTCCATCCTTGTTTAATTTGTTAGCTGCTGTTAGTGAAATAATTGCTGCATATGTCAAGTCAACTTCATCATTGAATCCCCCAGTTTTTTTGAATGCATCAATTATTTGAGTGGTAATTGGTACGGCGTCTGAGATTTTTGCAAATTCTTTTAGAAAAAAATCTGTTGTTTTTAGTATTGCTTTATCATACGAGTTTATAACATCTATTAGAACGCCATCACAATCAAAAATAATTGCGTCTATATCATCTAATGATTTGGAATCATCGACATAGATGCCAACATCCTTCTGTGTAAGAGTCATTCTAAAAGATCACGTATTGCTAACAAGAATTTTGAATTCATTTCTTTAGTGCCAACAGTCACTCGTAAGCAACCTTGGTGTTTTCCAATTTTTCCAAGTTTTCTAATAGAGATTCCTTGTTCTATCAATGCTGTGAATACACGGCCACCAGCTCCTCTAGCATCAAAAAGTACGAAATTAGATTTGGAATCAAATACTTCAAAGGCTTTGTATTTACGAAGATTTTGAATGATTCGTTTACGCTCGTTTTTTATTGTTTTTGTTGCATCTAACATAATCTTTGGTTTTTGAAGGGCGATAATTCCAGCTTCAATTCCTATTGAATTAATTGGATATGGATATTGTAAAATCCGTGTAAATACATCAACAATATTTTTGTTCGCAACAAAATAACCTAGTCTAAGACCTGCAAGTCCAAATGTTTTTGAAAATGTTTGAACCACAATAAGATTATTTTGAGATTTTGTTAAATTAATTAGTGAATAGTCTCCAAATTCTTCATAAGCTTCATCAATTATAACTAATCCATTAAATTTTTTTACTAATTTTTCTAAATCTTTTTTTGGAAATTGAAAACCTGTTGGATTGTTAGGAGAATCCAAATAAAGAATGTCTGCACTGTTTGATTTTGTAAGAAACCTGTTTAAATCCAAGGTCATATTTTTTGAGAATGGGATCTTAATTGTTGGAATAGAATATAGTTGACACCTTTCCTCAAAAAAACCAAAGGTTGGATTTGATGTCAAAACTTTGGTTTGTTTAGAAGTAAAGTTTGCTAAAAATAAATCAAGGATTTGATCAGAACCATTACCAATTCCAACCATATTTTGTGGAACTTGAAGATATTTAGATAATGCTAAGACTAATTTCTCTGCTCTACCTAGTGGATATTCTCTTACATCTGAGATTTTTCTTGCATTCTGAATAAGATCTTGTTGATATTGTTTACCAATTACAAAATTTTCGTTAGAATCTAGTTTTAATACGCCAGTAAATTTTTCGGGTTTTTGGTAGCCCTTTAGATTGGCATATTCTTTAACTTTTTTTTGAAACCAACCTTTTTTCATTCTAATCTACTCCTCACGGCTTCATAGTGGTTTGGAAGACCTTCTGCCGTTGTTAATACCTTCAAGTATTTTGAGATTTTTTGTAAAGAGGATTTGGATGATTCAATTTTTGTTCCCAATTTGACAAAGTCTAGAACTGAAAGCGAGCCTCTAACTCGACCAAATTTGTTCGTAGGTAGAATGTGATTTGAGCCTAAAAGATAATCGCTAGCAGATGATGGAGTATATTTTCCAATTAGTATTATGCCACAAGTGTTGATTTTATCAGCTATTTTATTTTGATTTTTTGAAATTATTTGCAAATGTTCTGGTGCTAATTTGTTTGCAAGTTTGATTACATCAGTATTAGACTTACATACAGCTATGAATCCATTTTTTCTAAGACTTTTTGTAACAATATTAGATCGTTTTAATTTTTTTATTTTTTTTACAATAGATTTGTTTACTAATTTGGCAAACTTTGAAGAAGTCGTAATCAAAAAACAAAATGATTCAGAACTGTGTTCCGCTTGAGTAATCAAGTCGTCTGCAATAAAATTTGAATCTGCAGAATTATCAGCAATAATTCCAAGTTCAGTTGGTCCAGCAAGCATATCGATTGATGTTGTGTTACTGATTAGTGATTTTGCAAGAGTTACAAAAGGACCTCCCGGCCCTACAATTTTATCAACTTGTTGAATTGTTTTGGTTCCAAAGGAAAGGGCCGCAATGGCTTGTGCGCCACCTATTTTGTAAATTTCTGTTGCTCCACAAATATCAGAAGCCACTATTGTTAGTGGATCTAATTTTCCTTTTTTATTTGGTGGTGATGTAACAACTATTCTTTTTACACCTACAACCTTTGCAGGGACTATAGACATAACGGCAGAACTGGAATACCTTGCTAAACCTCCAGGCACATAACATCCAACACTTTCTAGTGGTGAAAATGATTTAGAAATTTTAATTCCATCAATGTTAATTTTAGAATTTTTTAAGAGATTTTTAATTATGTTTTCGGTACTTGATAATCTGGATTTTACAAGTTTTATTGCAGTTATTTCTTTTTTAGAGACTTCACAGTAGGCATCATCTATCTCTTTTTTTGATAACCGTAATGAACGAAGAGTTGTCCCGCCAAATTTTTTTTCATAATGCTTTATTGCCGAGTCCCCATTCTTTTTAACATCTAATAGAATGGATTGAACTAGCTTTTCATTTTGTTTTGATAGTTTAGGCGTGACTGAATCTACAAAACTCTCGAAATTACGAGGGGTAATGATTTTCATCAATTTTCTTCATCACGCTTAATCTCCTCTAATTCCAGAATTTGTCTTGGTTCATGAACTACTAGCCCTTGAGCGATCTTTCTCAGTTTAGGAATGAGTATGTGGTAGTCAGATTTTAGAATGACAGTATTTACTCCACACCAACCCTTTTCACTCAATGGGCTTACAGTTGGTTTTTTGAGTGCCGGAATTTGCTTAAGTAATTTTTTTAGATTTTTTTCTTTGACGTTTAAGTAAATGTGTAAATATTTTTGTCCATGTACTGCCCCTCTCATCAGTGTTACAATATCATAGATTTTTTCTCGTTTGGTTTTATCTTTCAATGAATTCTTATTTGCTATCAAGTGAGCAGTAGATTCTAGAACTTTATCAGTTATTTTGAGTTTATTTTGTTTTAATGTAGTTCCAGTTTCCGTTACATCCATAATCGCATCAACATCTTCAGGGGGTTTTGCTTCAGTAGCTCCAAAAGATAAGTGGATTTGGACATTTTTGTTTTTTCCTAGACGCAGCCAAGGTGTAACAATTAAAGGATCTTTAGATCCATAAAATTTCTTGTATGATTTACATTGTTTAATAAATTTGGAAGCTGTAGTTAGGTATTCAGAGGAAATTCTAAGCGTCTTTTTCTTTTTAGCATAATCGGCAATCATTGAGTCAATGTTTTTGTAACGAAAATTATCCGGAAATGCTATTACTAATTTTATTTTACCATATTCTAAATCTAAGATTGGTTCAACGTTTGCTTTAGTTTCTTCTACCCAATCTTTTCCAGTGATCCCTACATCGTATAGACCATCAGCTACTAACGTTGGAATTTCTTGTGGTCTCAGCATCTTCACTATTATTTGTGGATCATCAAGATACACTCGGTATGTTCTACTTGTCCGATTAACCTTTGTCCAAGATTTTTCTAGTATCTTGAATGTGGCTTCCTCTAAACTACCCTTTGGAATTGCAAATTTTACCTTTGACAATCTTTTCCCTCTCATAAAGCAGCTATATAATTTTCTGTTTAAATTTGGTCGAGTAATTCCTTTGCTCTATTAAGTGAGATATTATTCTCATGAATCATTTTCTGTACAATTTCATCAATTTGTTCTGCTTTAGCACCAGCGGCCGCTGCAAGATTTCGTGCGTGAAGTTTCATGTGACCTTTCTGAATACCTTCTGTTGCAAGGGCCCTTAACGCACTAAAGTTTTGAGCCAAGCCAGCTGCTGTAATTACTCCTGCCAGTTCTTTTGCAGAAGTTACTCCAAGAATTTTTGTACAAATTCTAGCTATTGGATGTACATTTACTATTCCACCTACAATTCCAACTGATAAGGGAAGTTCTAGTCTTCCAATTAGGTTACCTTCTTCATCTTTTGACCATTCAGTTAAAGATCTATATTTTCCAGAACTTGCCGCATATGCATTTGTTGCGGCTTCAATAGCTCTACTATCTTGCCCAGTCGCATTTGCAACAGCTATGACACCATTCATAATTCCCTTGTTATGAGTAACCGCTCGATGTGTATCATTTGCAGCGAATTGATATGCAAGGATGATATTGTTTACAACGTCTTCTCCTCCAACTCCTTCCTTATCAAAAACTGCAGTAGCTCTCACTAATCTTCTCGTAGCATAATTTGATAAAATTCGTAATAATGCTTTTCCTCCAGTAAGTTCTTCAATTAAAGGTCCTACTGCCTCACACATTGAATTTGTAATATTAGCACCCATTGCATCGCCAACATCAATCAAAAGTTCAACAATTAGCATTATGCCAGAATCAGTTTGTATTTCTCTACAAGAAACCTCTTTAGCTCCTTTATCCATTTTTACAAGAGTGTTACTTTTTGAATTTGCAAGATCAAGAATTTTTTTTGATGATTCAGTAATTTTTGGAATTGCAAGTTTAGAATCAACATTCAAAACTTGAATTTGACCAATACTAAGAGATTCATCAGCATCAACTTTGAAACCTCCTTTAATTCTAGCAATTTTTGCCGCCTTGGAAGCAGCAGCTATTACTGATGGTTCTTCTATTACCATTGGGATCAGATAATCCTCATCGTTAATTCTAAAGTTTGTAGCAATTCCCAACGGAAGAGAAAAAGTACCAATAGCATTTTCAACCATTTTATCTGCATTGTCAAATGTTATTCCACCCGAAGAATTTTCTAAAACTTCAATTTCATCTTTAGATAGATTAGCAAAATTTTTTACTATATCTAATCTGTCTTTTCGACTTTTCTCAAAAAATTTTGATATTGAAGAATCTTTCATTTTAATATCCTTAATAATTTGTCATCGGTACTATCGGGAAAACCTTTTCCATCACTGTTTGATGTTATCACATATAGATTTCCATCAGGACCTTCATTTACATCTCTTATTCTACCAACACCACCCAGTATACTTTTTTGTGAAATAAGGCCTTCTTCATTTATATCAAGTTGATAAAGATGAGAAGCTCGAAGGGAGGCCATTATCATATATCCTTTAAGATCCAATTTGTCTCCAGAATAGATAACAATTCCACCTGGTTCAATACTTGGGTCATAACACATTACTGCATCAACAAAAATTCCTCCCGAACATTCCTGGTTTGGCCATCCATAATTTTGACCAGAAAGAATTATGTTGATTTCATCATTTTTTGTTGGCCCCAAATCGGTGGAATATAGGTTGCCAGATTCATCCCATGTCATTCCTTGGGGATTTCTATGTCCTAAGGAAAAGACTGGAGAATCTTCAAACGGATTATCATCTGGTATCGAACCATCATCATTAAGTCTTAATATTTTTCCTGCTAATGATTCAAGATCTTGTGGAAAGTGCGAAGACTCAGAAACAGTTCCTGTAGTCACATAGAGTTTTCCATCTGGACCAAATTTTATTATTCCACCATTAGTAAATTTTGAGCCTGGAATTTTGTCAAAGATTATTTCAGCATCTTCAAGTTTATTTTGAGATTCTCTTATTTTCAAAATTTTATTCCACAAATTTCCTTCCTCTTCGTAAGTATAGTAAACATAGAGATAGTGATTACTAGAAAAGTCTGGATGTGTTTCAATACCCATTAATCCACCATCAAAGACATCAGCAGTTCGGAAAGTTGCAAGTGGTTCTGCTAATAATGTATCATTTTGAATGACCCTGATCCTACCAATTTTTTCTGTAACAAAAATTCTATCATCTCCAAAAGCTATGGCTCTCGGTTTTTCAAGATTTGTTGCAAGAACTTGGACAGAGTCAGTTCCTTTAATTGTAGTTGTTGGTTCTGGTAAAGGAAGAGGGTCGTTTGGAGAAGTAATAATAATTATTGAAGAAATAACTGCAGCTATAATTCCTATGATTCTTAATTTCTTGTTCACAAAAGTTTGAATTTTTTAATTCCTATAATTACTTTCAAGATTTTGATAAAGCGTATATACAGCACGTATGCCTCATTGTCTCAGCGGGGTGGGGAAGTCAGACTGCTTTAGGGCTAAGTCATCCCGGCGGGCTCATAACCCGCAAATCAGTAGTTCAAATCTACTCCCCGCTATTCTAGTTTTTGAAATTGTGTAACCAAGGAATTGAGTTATCAAAACGAATGTGTGTATTTGAAATTCCTATTCTCTGTCTTGGCCTTGTTAAATGTCTATGAGCTGACGCAATTGGTAAATACAGTTCTTGTTTAATTTCTCGTGGGATTTCTTGAATGATTTTTTTTCTAGCTTTCCTTCCACATTTAATGCATTGAAATCCTTGATTTCTACCCTTAGATTTCATCTTTTTGTTACATCTAGTACATAGTGGATTTGTAAAGTGAACATTTTTTTGTAAATTCAAAACATGAATAAATTCAGTATTAATGATTCGTGGATGTTTTTTTGAAGCTTTTCTCACTGATCCACCAATCCTTACTTTATCGCCTTTTTTCAAATGCATCATTTTTGTCGTGATTCCGGTTGGTTCGTATACTGCACATCTAAGCTCTTTACTTTTAGAAATTATTGAAAAGAAAACATGGCCTCCTTTTTCCATGATTGGTTCTTTCGAAATTATTCCAGTAATTGTACCAGAAGTGTAGGGCTTGAATTCATTTATATCGATTTGATTTTTGAGATGAGCAGCTGTTCCTTGATTTGATTTAAAGATTAGATATCCAGCAAGACGTTCCTTTATTTTGAGTAATTTTGCTGCCTTGAGCAACGATTTTACATTTTCGCCTCTAATTCCATAAAAAACTGGATCAGGACCATGAGGAGTAATCAAAATATTATTTTTTGTTTCATCATAATTATTGAAAGTATAAGGTAGTGTTTTTTTTTGCATTGTTTTAACACTTTCGTGTGAAATTATCCGTTTTTTCCCGAATTTAGTTTTCTTACGATAGCTTAATAGCTCCACTGTTTGGTCATCAAATTTATAACCAATTGCGCCGATGGCACCTACTAAACCCTGACCATTACCAAAATAAAATGATTCAAGGTTTTTTTTCCTTGCAAATTTTTTGGCATAATTTCTATTTACTAACTTGTACAATGCCAACTCGCTAAATTCATTGAATTCATATGGAATTGTTTCATTTTCATAAAAAACTAGGGCAGGATTTGCGCCATTTTTTGTATCAGAGTATTTCATAATAAAATCAACAATTTTCTTCTTAATTTTGATAGGATTATTTGTCTTAATCTTTAATCCAACTGCCCCATTTCCTCTAGTTTTCCATGGAATGTTTGGATTAAATCGTATAAGTTTAGGAAAATCGAGAAATTCTACTTTTTCTTTTTTCAGATAATTTACAATTTTGTAAGCAAGATATGTTGTACACATACCTTTAGGAGAATCAGTATCATCAAAACCAACATTTAGAACAGTTTTTTGTTTCAACAATGAAAATACAAGTTCCCACCATTTTTGGGTTGTTATTGAATTAAGTTAGGTGGGTTTAAATTAAAATCAACGAAATTTTAGTCGTCAATGATAATAATAGATGAAGAAAAAATATTTGATGAAATCAAAAAAAGAAAGGCAGTTTCAGTCACATTAAATGGTCCTGATGGGATATTGCCAAAAGTTCAAGAAACAGCAACAAAAATTATGAAAAGATTTGGAATTCCTGCATATGTGTTGGCGGATACAACATGGGGTTCATGTGATCTCAATTCTGCCGGAGCTAAAGTTCTTGGTTCTGAAGTTTTATTTAATATTGGTCATACGATTAGTTTGGAAACACTTGAAAAAAATGTAGTAATGGTTGATGCCTTTGATGATATTACTTTTGATAAAATTGCAAGAAAGTGTATTGATGTCCTTAAAGGAAAAACAATTTCTTTAGTCACTGATAGTCAACACCTTCCTCAAATGGATGTTGTTAAAGAAATTTTAATTCAAGGAGGAATTAATGTCAAAATTGGACAGGGAAAAGGACAACTCAATGATGGGCAAGTGTTTGGCTGTGAATTTTATCCAGTTATGGAAACAAAGGATGTGGTTGATGCTAATGTTTTTTTGGGACAAAGTAATTTTCATGCAGCTGGTATTGCTTTAGCTACAAAAAAGCCAACTTATGTTCTCGACCCATATTTCAATGAAATCCGTGAAGTTACTGAATTTGCTCAAAAAATGCAGAAAAAAGCTACTTTAGCAATTTACAAAGCAGCTGATGCTAAAATCTTTGGAATAATTGTGGGGCTTAAAGAAGGTCAACTTTCAAAAACAACTGCTCTAAAATTTAAGAAAGAGTTAGAGAAGGAAGGAAAGATAGTTCAGCTTTTTGCACTAACTGATATTACAAATGATAGATTAATGAATCTGAAAGGAATTGATGCCTTTATTCAAGTTGCTTGTCCTAGGATTTCAACCGACAACCAGTTTGACAAGCCAGTACTTTCAACTCCGCAAGCAAATGCTCTTTTGAAAGTTTTACGGAATGAAAGTATTGATGGTTATTTGCAGATTCCTCACTGGCTTTAAAAAAATTTGTTATAAACTATTATAATCAGCTTCTTGAGAGTCAGCACATGTCAGAATCAAAAACTTTTCCTGGGGATAGAATTGCTTCAATTGAAGAATATGAAGCAGGACGTAACACATTTGATGATGGAAGTGATGTCCGTGCTGCAGTAATTGGAACTGCTGAAATTGATAAAAAACAACGATTAGCACATGTAAACTATCCTGGTGATGTTTCAATCCCAAAAGTTGGTGACCTCGTGATAGGTACCGTTGCAGCAGTAATGGGATCGATGATTGCGGTATCAATTGATTACATTAATGGTAAACAAAAAAATTCCCATGTTGAATGTATTTGTTCTACACGAAACCTTAGGAAAAGAACAGTTGCATTGGTGAATGATACTGTTTGTCTCAGAATTATTAGTCACCTAAATGGTACTATACATGCTGGCATTAAAGAGCCCCAATTAGGCGTATTATTTACTAAATGTGTAAAATGTGGTGAAAAAGTTATTCAGATGCGTGATGCTGTAAAATGTACAGGATGTTCATGGATAGATGATCGAAAGCTATCAACCGACTTTGGAAATAGTGATTTTATTAAACTGAGTGTGGAATGAAAAGAATTTCGTTCCAAGGTGAACCAGGAGCATATAGTGAAGCTACAGCGATTTCATTTTTTGGGGAAAACATTGAAACGATTCCTCTGCCAACATTTGCAGAGGTTTTAGAGCATACTTCTAGTGGAAAAGCTGATTATTCCATTTTACCAGTTGAAAATTCAATTGAGGGTAGTGTTGGAGAAAGTTATGATCTTTTGTATTCTACATCATTGTATGCCATAGGAGAAATCTATCACAAAATAGAACATTGTCTTATAGGTTCAGGCTCTCTGGAACAAATTGATACAGTTTATTCACATCCTCAAGCATTGGGTCAATGTAGAAAATTCATTCAAGATTACAATATGAAAACTGTTCCTTGCTATGATACAGCAGGTAGTGTCAAAATTATCAAGGAACTAAACCAGAACAATATTGCTTGTATTGCTAGCAAAAGCGCTTCTAAAATTTATGGAATGCCAATTATTAAAGAAGGTATAGCAGATAACTCAAATAATTATACAAGATTTTTAGTTTTGTCTAAAAATAAGATTGAAGAACAAAAAAACAAGACATCTATTATTTTCTCAATAAAACATGAACAAAACGCACTTTTTAAAATAATGCAAAGTTTTAATGAATACAAAATAAACTTGACAAAAATAGAATCAAGACCAAAAAAGGATACTACGTGGGAATACAATTTCTTTGTTGACTTTGAAGGTGATGCAGATGATTCAAAAGTTTCTGAAATGTTAGACGAAATAAAGAAAAATTCATTATTTTTCAAGTTATTAGGATCCTATAAGTCTGCTAAACTCGATTAAAAACCACGTGGCTTTCGGATACTGAAACCTGCGCTGAGTCCAATTACTACAACTCCCGTAATGGCGACCATAATGTCATATGTGATAAGAATTGGATCTATTGTGACTTGAAATGTTGCTTCAACATGCAAATCTGAATTTCCAGTATTCTGAATTTCGATTCTAGTATCTCCATCGGCCAAATGAACCCAGCTAAGTGTTACTTGCTTTTTGTGAGATGTCAACGGAATCTGTAAACCATCAGCCGGGCTTTCGAGCTTTACATCAAAGGCATCGCCCGTAATGTTCATTATCTGTGGAGTGTGGTTTGGTGCAGACAAACGATAAGAAGTGAATTCGCCAACTCCAAATGTTTCATCAACATCTATTGTTTGAATTCCAATATGTATTACAAGCGAAGCTAAACCAAGTGCAATTATTACTGAGCCTACACCAATACCTATTGCAGTTCTCTTAGTTAACACATTTGAAAGGATTAAGGTGGTGCTTAAAAAATTAACTACATCAAAGAAACATCATGTGGTTGACTTTCAGCAATGCCTGCGTGTGACATTTTGATAAATTCTGCATTTTCTTGCATTTGTGGAATAGAATTAGCTCCACAATAGCTCAAACCAGAACGAACTCCTCCAGTAAGTTGCTTGAGAATATCTGTAATACTTCCTTTGTGTGGAACCATTGCCTCAACTCCTTCTGCAACATAATCATTAAGATCATCATCAAGTGAAATGTTACCTGTTTCCTTTGATTTTCTTCCAAGAGAGGCTGCTAAGGAAGCCATTCCTCTATACACTTTGAATCGTTTTCCATTTTTTGTTAAAAGTGAACCAGGGGATTCATCTGTTCCTCCAAGCATGCTGCCTATCATCACAGAAGAGGCACCAGCGGCAAGAGCCTTTGTTGCATCTCCTGAGTTTCTTGTTCCACCATCAGAAATAATTGGAATGTCATTATCTTTGCCCACTTTAGCACAATCAATTACTGCGGTTAACTGTGGAACACCTGAACCAGTTACCACACGTGTTATACATATAGAACCAGAGCCCACACCAACTTTAACAGCGTCAACACCTGCCTTAATGAGATCTTCAGTGCCTTTTGCAGTTGCTACATTGCCTGCAACTAATTCACTATCTGGAAATGCTTTTTTGATATGACGTACAGTGCTTATTGCGTTCTCACTGTGTCCATGAGCAATATCAACTACCAAAACATCAACATCTGCTTCCACGAGAGATTCGGCACGTTCCATAAAATCTCCCTTAACACCAACAGCTGCACCTACAAGTGGTCGTCCTTTTTTATCCTTTGAGGCAGCAGGAAAATTTTCTATGTTTGTGATATCTTTGCTTGTGATCAAACCCTTTACACGTTTTGAATCATCTATGAGAGGAAGTTTTTCGATTCTATGTTTATGAAGAAGTTCTTTTGCTTCTTCAAGACTAATTCCTGGCTTTGCAGTAATGACGTCTTTGGTCATCACGTCCTTAACTAGTTTGGACAAGTCTGTTTCAAATATTAGATCTCTGTCAGTTAGTATTCCAACTAATTTTAGCTCTGAATCAGTAACAAGTAGGCCAGAAACCCCCTGTTCTTGTGCATAGTTGATTGCATCACTAACCGTTTGATCAGGTCTAATGGTGTAAGGATTTTCAATCATAACGCTTCCTGATCTCTTAACTTTTAGAACTTCCTTAACCTCGTCCTCAATACTCAAAAATCGATGAATTATACCAATACCACCTTCTCGAGCCATTGCAACAGCCATTTCAGATTCAGTTACAGTATCCATATTAGCACTGATGAATGGTATGTTAAGAGAAATGTTTCTAGAAAGTTTTGTACTTAGGTCGGTCTGAGATCGACTTGTTATGCTTGAATATTTGGGAACAAGGAGAACATCATCAAAAGTTAGTCCTTCTTTGTATTCCAATGAAACCCTTAAGTGAAGAATTCCAATACATTATAAGCTTTTGTTCGAACGTAAAAAATTCTTGGCTACTCTAACTAGGCGTTTAGATTGTTTTACATTGTGTGTTCGAATAATATCAGCGCCATTTATTATAGCAACAACTTCTGCTGCGAGTGAACCAGGCAAACGATCAACTGGATTTGGTTTGTTCAAAATTTTTCCAATAAATGATTTGTTTGAAACAGAAACTAGTAAGGGTTGACCACATTTGAATGAGTTCAAATCTGCAAGAATGTTTAGATCTCTTTGCACCCAATCTGAAGTAATTTTTGTAAAAAATGGACTATTTCCTGATTTTCTGAAAAATCCAATGGCCGGATCAACGATAATCTTTGTTTTTGGTACGCCTGTAAGTTTTGCCAAATGTAGACTTTGTTTAAGGAGTTTTTGTGTTTGTTGTTTTATGTTTCCCATAATGATTTTTTTGCTGAATGCACATAATACAAGAGAAGGTTGATAAATTTTTACTACGTCTAACATTTGTTTATCATATTTTAAACCAGAAACATCATTGATTATTTCAACTCCAAATTCTAAAGCTTCTATAGCAACACTTGCTCTGCACGTATCAATAGAGATTGGTAAATTTGAAACATTTTGAATTATTTTTATGGCATCTGTGATACGTTTAGCCTCTATTTTTTCTGGGATCATTGTAGAAAGATAGGGAGCAGTTGACATCCCACCAACATCAATAATATCAGCACCTTGTGCTTCCATCAATCTGACAGTTTGGGTAATATTTCGTTTTGAAGTACGAATAGAATTTTTGTAAAATGATTCTGGACTAGTGTTTAGAATTCCCATAATTCTAACTGGGTTTAACCCACCAACAGAAACAGTACCTAATTTATGCACGGAATTTATGATGGGTATTGTAATTTGAGTTATATGACAATTTCTGGATGGGATACAAAATATTTGGAAATCCTAAAAGAGTTTGGATATGAACAGAAACAGGATTTTGAGTCTGCATGGTTGCTAAATACTATTCTAAAAAAACATGTCACCTTATCAAAATTAAAAAAAATAATTTCTGGAAAAACAGTTTTTGTAATTGGTGCTGGTCCTTCTCTTCTTTCATGCATCCCTACCTTGAAAAGATTCAAAAAAGTACCAAAAATTGTTGCAGATACCGCAACACAAAAGTTAATTGAAAATCGAATCAAACCTGATATTGTTATCACAGATCTGGATGGTGATGAAAAATTTCTTAGAAAAATTGGAAAAACGAAGACAGTCATTATTACTCATGCTCATGGTGACAACATTGCAAAGCTACATTTAGCTGAAAACTTTACTAATTGTTTAGGAACAACACAAACAAAATCTTTTGGAAAGATGCATAATTTTGGAGGATTTACTGATGGAGATAGATGTGTTTTTCTTGCAAAACATTTTTGTGCAAAAAATATTGTTCTATTTGGGATGGATTTTGGAAAAACAATTGGAAGATATTCAAAAACAAAAGTTAGGGATAGGGGAATAAAGATCAAAAAACTAAGACGTGGAAAAAAACTACTTGAATGGCTTGCGTCAAAAAACAAATCTGGGTTGTATACTACATCGAAACCCATTAAGGGTTTTAAAAAAATTCGTTACAAGGACGTAGATGACATTACTATTACCTAGAATGCGTTTTAATACCCAACATACATGAGAAAAGTATGAAGTTTTCTGATGAACAAATTCATGATGTCTTAAAGATTAAGGATCATATTTTGAATGAAATAGAGAAATACAA
>JAEHKV010000089.1 GCA_016838845.1 Nitrosopumilales archaeon
AGGCGGTAGAGCCATAATGGAATTGGCATCTATTGTAAGCCACATACTTTCCTATACTAGACTGGTTGGAATTTTGCTAGCGTCAGTCATCCTTGCACATACTACAGATTTCATTTTCTTAAAAGCACTAAACATTTCAATCCCATTTGCCATCCTTGGCATATTGATCTTGTTTATAGGGCATATGTTCAATATTATAATTGGCGTCTTTGTACCTGGTATTCAGAGTGCAAGATTAATTTACGTTGAATTCTTTTCCAAATTTTATGCGGGTAATGGAAGAAAGTTCATTCCTTTCGGAAGTGCGAGAATGTTTACTCAGGAACAATACACCCTAGAACAAAGTGTGATTCAACCAAAAAAGAAAAAACATGATAAACCAAAAATAAAAATCAAATTAGAAAAATAATTTTAAAAATTAAAACAGATGAATTATAGTAATCGATGATTTTAGTTATACTTTAGTTGATTAACATCTAGAATTCTTCCACAGTATCGACATTTTAGTACACGGCCTTCTTTGTCAATTACATCCATTATTGATTCAATATGTTCAGCACTATTTGTGATACAATCAGGATTTGAACAACGAAAAATTCTATCTATTTCAGCAGGTAAGGCAACACGTCTTTTTTCAACTAATTTGTAATCTTTGATAATATTTACAGTAGCTTTTGGAGATATCACAGCAAGTTTGTTTGTATCATCATCCATTAGAAACTTGTTTTCTACTTTGATGATATCTTTTTTCTTGTACTTTCCACTAGGAACGTTAAGAGCAATTGTAATGAGACCACCGTCTCTTCCATTTATCCCAAGAGCATCCAAAACTTGAAGACCTTTGCCTTCATCAATATGATCAATCACTGTTCCCTCCTTGATACGACGAACAAGTAACTCGGAACCTTGCATGAGAATAGTATGTATACCGCTCGTATATATCATTGAAAGACATGAACGAGTTTTTTCAAAAGGACATTATCTCTGTACGCGATTTAGATAAACAAAAACTTGAAACAATTTTTGATGCTACAGAAAAAATTATTCAAATGGATCCAAACCAACGACGAGAAATTGCTCGGGGAAAAACTTTAGGTTATTTGTTTTTTGAACCAAGTACTAGAACTCGTCTTAGTTTTCAAGCGGCTATGGCATCATTAGGAGGAACTTCATTGGGAATTTCAGATATTGCATCTTCCTCAGCACAAAAAGGAGAAAGTCTTGCTGATACTGTAAAAATTATGTCCATTTATTCAGATGTTCTAGTCTTAAGACACAATCTTGATGGTTCTAGTAGATTTGCTGCTGAAGTATCAACAAAACCGATAATCAATGGAGGAAGTGGAACAGAGGAACATCCAACACAAGCAATTCAGGATCTGTTTACAATTAGAAAAGAAAAGAAAAAGATTGATGGATTAAAAATTGGAATTATTGGCGATCTAAAGTATGGTAGAACTGTCTACTCACTTTTGTACGCATTAGGACATTATGACGTTGAGGTACATTTGATATCTCCAGAAGCCTTGAAAGTAAGACCTGATTCAGTGTACGAAATTAAAAAACGATTATCATTTACAGAATCAACGAACATTGATGAATACATAGACGATTTAGATGTGGTTTATGTTACAAGAATTCAAAAAGAAAGATTTCCAGATGAAGAGGAATACCTCAAAGTAAAGGGAAGTTACATCATTGGATTAGATATGTTACAAAAAATGAAGGATGGTGCAATCATTTTACATCCATTACCACGACTAGATGAAATTTCTACTGATGTTGATAAAACAAAACAAGCGAAATATTTTGAGCAAGCTGAATATGGAAAATACACAAGAGCAGCTTTGTTAGGGTTGATTCTAAATAAAGAAGGATTTTAGATTTTTATCGTATCCCATACATCCCCACAAATTGAGTAATTTCTGTACTATGAAAGAAAACAAAGTATTCTTTTACATGATCTTCCTTTTGATAATTTTAGGTGCTTTTTTTATTCCATTTGAACCAGCTTTTGGTCTTATTGAAACCGTAACCCATCTTCAAAAAGACGGACAAGGAAATGATGTAAATTTCCGTATGAAATCCTATTTTGGCAAGATTTCAAATTTTGAATATGATTCTGAAAAAAAAACTGTTACTTTTTCATTGCCTTTTGATTGGAGTGAAAAATCTATCTCGCAAATCCCAATTGTTCATGAAGAGGTTCATTTTCCAAAGGATTTTGAAGAGTTTACTGGTCCAAGTTATATTGGGAAAGTTAATGGTATTGATCTTTTCAAAGCATCAGTAACAGTTGATGATTATACAGAAGAGAATGAAAGAATAATACATTTTATGTTACTAGAAGATCATCTTCGCTATTTAAAAAATGAACAAAAAAAATCTAATACAGAATTACCTGATTATATTGTATTCACATTAACTATGGGTACAGAAATTCAATTTCCAATGATTGCATTAACACAATATGACGAGTTCCAAATTGATCTTACTTGGGATCCAATTGAAATTGAACCTGGAAAAAAGACAATTTTTATTTTCACTATAAGGGATGGAACAACTGGAGATAATTTACAGCATTCTATCTATGATTTTATAATCCTTCAAAGTGGAAAAGAAATCTATAGAACATCTGGTAATGCAATAGTTGGCGGAGATTTTGAAGAATTTACTTTTTCAGAAAGTCAAACAGGTCCCACAATTATTAGATTTGAAAACATTCGAGGAACTGATCTGGACACAGAATTTGGAATTGTTGTGGTGCCAGAGTTTGGTTCTATTGTAAGCATGATACTTGCACTATCTATTATTTCTGTAATTTTTATTAGTAAAAGAAATTATTTATCTAAATTGAACTTTTCATAAAGTTACAAGCTTTACAGTATCCATTTTTTTATTTGTCTGAAAGTCTTTTGTGATCGCATTGACTCTTTCAGCTTCTCCAGCCATTACAAAAAGCTCCATACATTTCTCCCCTTCAATTTTACTGTGTAGATGTGTGGTAATTAGATCCTCAAAATTATGTTTTATTCCAGAAACAATATGATCAAATTCGTCATTGTGAACAACTAGTAGAATGGCATGAATGTTTCCCGAAAGTTCTGTCTTTTGTTTTTCATCGGCAACAAAACTTCTGATCCCTGCCCTTATAGCTTCAGACCTACCAGAAAACCCCATTAATTTTTGTAGCTTATCCAATTCGCCTAGAATTTCATCATTTAGGGAAATTGAGACAATCGGCATGGGCTTGATATTATTAAATTTCTTATAAATTTATAGCTAAAATTATTAACTTTTCTTGGATTTATTAATAATCAATAGCCAATTTTGGTATGGACACCCAAACCAAGATTGCCATCATTGCAATAGTCACAATCATTCCGATTTTATCATTTGCTGTTTGGAACATTGATCAATCAATTATTTCAGCTGCTGCAGATTCGACAGAAATTTCTGTAATGACATCATTTTATCCACTTTACGAATTTACAAAACAAGTTGGTCAGGATAAAGTCCGTGTTTCATTGTTAGTGCCACCTGGAATAGAGCCACATGATTGGGAGCCAACAATTAATGAACTTCAAAAAATGTATGAAGCAAATCTCATTGTCATTAATGGTATTGGTTTTGAAAGTTGGGTAGATGACATTGATACAATAAATTCTGGTGTTGTGATTGTAGATACTAGTGCAGGAGTTTCATTAATCAATATTGATCATTCTAGTGTGGATCCACATATTTGGCTAAATCCTGTAATGGCAAAAACTCAAGTTACAAACATAGTCAATGCACTTATAAAAATTGATCCTACGAATGAAAAATTCTATAGAGATAATGCAAAATCTTATCAAGCAAAACTAGATAGTTTAGATACTAAAATCAAAAATGAATTATCTGCATGTAAAAAAGATTTTATTACATTTCACAATGCCTTCTTATATTTTTCTATTCAATATGATTTGAATCAACACACAATCATAAGATCAAATGATTCTCACTCAGAACCAACATTGAAAACATTAGAACAAATCATAAATCTAGCAAAAAAATTTAATATTGATGTAATTTTTGCTGAAGAAGCACTAGATACCAGAACTTCACAAGTTATAGCAAATGAAATTGGTGCAAAAGTTCTGGTTTTGTCACCAATTGAAGTTGGTGATGAAAATTCTAACTATTTGAGTAAGATGGAAAATAATCTTTTAAACTTAAAGGAGGCACTGTGTAATTGAAATTAGTTGAGATAAATGATCTTACAGTTCAATATCCTGGTGTTAAAGCTCTTGATAAGCTAAGTTTTTCAATTAACGAAGGCGACTTTTTAGGCATAATTGGACCTAATGGAGCAGGAAAATCAACCCTATTCTCATGTATGCTAGGAATTTTAACAAATTACCAAGGTACGATAAAATTTTTCGGTAAGGACATTAAACAATCACGAAATTACTTGAAACAAATTGGATATGTTCCACAAAAACCTGTCTTTGAAAAAAACTTTCCTGCAACTGTAAAAGATGTTATTAGAATGGCATGGACAAATCCTTCTGATGATTCTATAATTGATCAAGTCTTGCAACAGGTTTGGATGCATGAGCTTGGTAATAGAAGAATTGGTGAACTATCTGGGGGACAACAACAACGTGTCTTTATAGCAAAAGCTCTTGTGAATAAACCAAAAATTCTGATCTTAGATGAACCTGTAGCGGGGGTTGATGTTCAAAGTAGTGAAATATTCTATAGTATTCTACGTGAGTTAAATAAAAAAGAAAAGATTACAATAATTTGGTCATCACATGATATGGATGCCGTGAACAAACTTGTTAACAAAGTAGCATGTTTGAATAGAACTTTATTTTTTCATGGTGCATCAAATGAATTCTTTGAAAATGAAGATCTTGTAAAACAATATTCCGAAGCCTCGATGCAACAACATATGCATTTTCATGAAACACATTGACTCTAGAAATTTTATCCTATGGTTTTATGCAAAGAGCAATCATATCAGGAATAGCTATTGCAATACTTTGTTCGGTAGTAGGTCTTTTCTTGGTTCTAAGACGATATTCATTATTTGGTGATGCAATAGCTCATTCTTCATTCGGAGGAATAGCACTTGGCTTGATGGTTGGAATTTACCCACTTTGGACTGCTTATGCAGTTTCACTTGGTAGCGCTCTTGTAATTACAAGAATTAGAAATAGATTCAAAATTTCTGGCGACGCATCTGTTGCTGTTTTACTTTCAGCTGGAATAGCAATCGGATTAGTTTTGATTAGTGTTTCAGGTGGATTTACTATTGATATCTTCAGCTTCTTGTTTGGAAGTATACTTTTAGTTAGTACTAATGACACAATTCTGATTTTAGGGCTTACAGGAATAATTCTAGTCGTAATTTTGCTACTTTACCGACAATTAGTTTATTCAACATTCAACGAGGAACAGGCAAAGGTTAGCGGTATTCCGACAGAGAAATTAAACTACCTGATTATATTCTTGGCCGGAATTACCGTAGTAACCTCGATTCAACTTGTTGGTATTTTGTTAATCTCAGCCCTTTTTGTCATACCTAACGTTACAGCTATAATGTATGGAAGAGGTTTCAAACAAACAGCTCTTTTGTCAATAGGGTTTGCAGTATTTTCAGTTGTAGCAGGGATTTTAGCATCTTACGTCTTTGATATCACTCCATCTGGAACTATTGTTCTAGTATCAATAGCCATCTTTGCAATAACAATGTCTATGAAATCTCTGAATATAATAAAATAGAAAAAGAAAAGATAGGTTTAGAGTTTTAGTATTACTCTAGACTTTGCACTTAGAGCTATTATACTAATTATGCTAACTCCAAGAATCATCATTGCAATTGTTCCAAACTCTGGTACTACTTGCATTGTATTACTTTCTCCTATTGGACCAGTAAATGGCGGATCTATTCCAAATCCATTGAATGTTACAGTAACATCGACTGGCATATCACTAGAAGCATCAAGAGGTAATGCCATTGTTGTATGTGTCATTACACCATCGTGGTCATGTACTCCTTTTTCGTCTAGAACTGTATCACTACCTTGTGTAGCTATTACGTCATAGTTGACATGTTCAGTGCTACTTCCATCCATTGTGATAGTAACCGTAACGTCAGTAGTTTCACCAGCTGCTGCTGGTTCAGCTTCAATTGAAATCATGAGTCCTTCTTCCATTATTCCTTCTGCTGTCGCACCTACAATTACTGTACCTGCCATCCAGGGATGAACCATACAGAAGTATGGGTATGTACCTTCAGTGTCAAATGTATGTGAGAATTCCGCACCTGCCATGAATAGACTACTGTCAAAGATATCATCAGGTCCATCTGCCGCAGAACCACTTGTAACTGTGTGAGCAGCAGTGTCATCATTTGACCACGTGACTGTTTCGCCAACACCTACAGAGATTTCAGCGGGAAACCAACATTCGTTTGTTTCTTCACATCCAGGAACGCCTGAACCAGCTGGAACGCTAACCTCCGCTGCAAATGCAGATGGTGCTATTGTACTTAAAACACCAACAGAAAGTATCGCTAGGAAAATTGCTTTGTTTTGAATCTTCATTGCATCTGTACTTTAGAGGGTAAATAAAAGTCTCACTAGAGTTATTGTGTAAAATCTGCAGCTAATACAAAAAACTCTAAAAACTTTGAATTAAAATTTAGATTTGATAATTCCTTCGTATACTTAAATAAGGAAATCCAGTCATTGGAAAATGATTGTCATCTAGATTATCATTATTCTTTATATTAGTTGGAATTTTTTCTGTTCCAATCTTTGCTTATGATGTATTTGGTCATGGTGGAGGCGGAGATACAGCTCCACCTGTGAGCTTTCAAGGCAGGGATGTCACTGTTAGCACAACATTTGATCCAAAAGATATTACAGTTGGCGAAGTCGATAAAGCAACTATCACTCTAAGATTTTTTGATGCCACAACAGATGAAAATATCAATGATGTAACATACCGAGTTGAACTTTGGAGAGGTGACGATCTACTTGCAAGAAATCTCTTCTATGATGCAGATGGTGACCTAAAGGTTGATGTCAAGCCAATCTATAATTGTCTTGAGATAGATTTATGGAGATGTACAAAATATTTTGGTCAAATACATCCTATTGCTGGTGGATTATACACATTTGGCACAAGTAATCCACAAATCAAAGGCCCAATTTTCGATAAAGGTGGATTATACTACCTTAAAGTAGACATCGTAGGTGCCACTAGTCCACAAACACTTTTAGTAGATCCATTATTCTTTGAACTCTTTGTAAGCATCGCAGAGGAATTTAATTTCGAGATTCCAAAAGCCCAAGCTGAATCTATTCCAGTTGTAATAAAAACATATTACGATGATGTATCAAACTTTCAATTTAAAAATTCTGATAATTCAATTTCATTTGATATGCCTTTCAATTGGGATCCAAATTATATTTCACAAGTTCAAGTAGTACATGAAGAAATCAAAGTTCCAAAAAGCTTTTCTCCATACAGTGCAGAAAGTACATTCAATGGATATGTAGATGGAGTTCAGGTTGATAGTAGAGTGATAGTGGTGGATCCATATTCAGATGAAGACAATAATATCATCCACTTTATGGTTTCAGGAAACGAATTAAAACGAATCAATGATGTGTTAGGCCCAAGCCATTATGATAAATCAACCATGCTTTTCAAACTAGTACCTCAAGGAGAACTTCAAAAAAATTCGCTCGAGATTAAATCAGATTCCGGTGCAACTATTAAGATTGCTTGGGATAGCAGTTTAGGTGCAGGTGGTGTAATTCCATTTGAATTTACATTCTTTGATGAAAATGGAGATCTCTTGAAAGATATCCGTTATGGATACAGTATTTTTGAGGAAAGTGGCATGGAATTAATTTCAAACGTGGGCACTGATCAAAATAATCCAGGTATAATGGCAATGGAGGGCATTAACTCTCAGCAAATAACTATTCCCTCTCAAGATCTTTACAGAATTCAAGTAGCAATTTTTGGTCAGGGCATTAACTATGATCAGACCTATGCAGGTCTTGCAGAGGGTATTTTGGAATTAGAATCTGGTGTGGTCACTACTCCAAAGCAAGAAATAATCACACAAGAAATCTCAATTCCTAATTGGGTCAAAAACAATGCCGGTTGGTGGGCTGAAGGACAAATTGATGATTCAAGCTTTGCATCTGGAATTGAATATATGATCAAAGAAGGAATCATTCAAGTTCCAGTAACTGAACAACAAGAAGGTGTAGAATCAAGAATTCCTGATTGGGTTAGAAACAACGCTGGATGGTGGTCAGAAGGATTGATTTCTGATGAAGACTTTGCTGGTGGTTTACAATATTTGATAGCGAATGGTATAATATCAGTTTGAAAACAAGGATTAATCATGAAAGACATTAATGAAATTCTTCCAAAAATTCCAAATATGAAGTGGGGTGCTTTGATGAACAAGTCACCTACTGACGAGAAGATTGATCATATGAACCAAATTTTTCCGCCTAATGGAAGATGGCATACTGTCTTTGAAGAGAAAGATCAAGTCCATATTGATGGAAAAAGAGTTTGGAAAAAAGATCCAATGTCCTGGGCATGAGCTAAAAAGCTACCAAAATTCATCAAATCATTAATACAAATTTTCTAAATTGTAATAATATTATTATACAAATTTTCTGTGAGCTGATCAACAATGTTTCCTTTACGAGATGAAAATCCACATCCCCCTGGATTCAAACCAAAACTTACAATTCTTCTGATTATCATTAATGTCGCAGTATTTTTCTATCAATTCACAGTAACAGGCCAGTTTTGGGAATTTAGCAATGCTCGTGCTGCTCAAATGTTTTTTGATTGGGGAGCTGTACCAACATGCATAACAGGTTCTTCATCAGTTATCTCGTTAGGTGGAGGACAACAATACCCATGTCCTGATATGCCATATGTTTCACTACTAAGTTCTATTTTCATGCATGGTGGATTGATGCATCTTGCAGGAAACATGTGGTTTTTGTGGCTTTTTGGAGATAACATCGAACTAAAATTTGGAAGAGCAAAATTTCTTGGAGTTTATCTTCTTTGGGGAATAGCTGCAGGACTTGCACACATCTATTTTGATCCAACTAGCTCAATTCCTGCAGTTGGTGCATCTGGTGCAATCTCTGGAGTTCTAGGAGCTTATCTTGCAATTTTTCCAAAAGTTAGAATAACAACTTTCTTGATGCTAGGATTTTTCTGGAGAATGATGCACATCCAAGCAAGATGGTTCTTACCCTTCTGGTTAGTATTTCAAAACCTTCTTCCATTATTCATAAGCGGTTTTGGTATTGCAGGTGGTGGTGTTGCATACATGGCTCACATTGGAGGATTTGTGATCGGTTTTGCTTTCGGATATATGTACAAAAAAACTCACCGTTCAGAATTTTCTTATGGAACAAGGTACGGCTGGAAAGGAAATTAAATTTAAGATTAAATCAGGCATATATTTTTAACAATACATGCCAATAGTTACAGTTTCTATGTATCCTGGAAGGACACAAGAACAAAAAGATGAATTTGCAAAAGCAATAACAAAATCTGCAGTAGAAATTTTAAATGCAAAAAAAGATCATGTTATAGTTGTTTTCGAAGACAATCCAAAAGAAAACTGGTTCTTAGCAGGAAACCAACTTTAATCATCTTTTTATTTTGTTTATTTTTGTATAAACTATGCCTAAAGTTGCAATTGTACAATTCAAAGCTTCAACCACTAAAGAACAAAATTTAAAAAAAATTCTTGACTACATTGAAAAAGCTTCAAAGAAGGGCGCACAACTTTGTGCCTTTCCAGAATTCATGATGTTTTACACTACATCATCACAAACGTCCAAAGAACTTGCTAGTTTAGCTGAAACCATCAATGGAAACTTTGTGAAAACCATCTCCAAGGCTGCAAAGAAACACTCAATTCAAGTTATAGGAACATTTTATGAAAAAAGTAACAAAAAAAACAGAGTTTATGACACTTCATTTCTAATTAATAAATCTGGGAAAGTTGTTTCAAAATATAGAAAAATCCACCTTTACGATGCTTTGGGATTTAAAGAATCAAAGAAGATGGTTCCTGGATCAAAAATTGCTAAACCAAGTAGAACTGCACTTGGAAAAATTGGAATGTTGATCTGTTATGATTTGAGATTTCCTGAGATGTCTAGATCTCTAGTATTATCTGGTTCAGAAATTTTAGTTGTACCTTCTGCATGGGTTAAAGGAAAAAGCAAGGAAGAACATTGGATTACTATTAACAAAACACGTGCAATTGAGAACGGTTGCTATGTAATTGCACCAGATCAAGTAGGAAATATTTATTGTGGTAGAAGCATTGTAGTGGATCCATTTGGAAAAATTTTAATTGATATGAAAAAGCGTCAAGGAATTGGTATTGTTAACATATCATTAGATGAAATAAAGAAAACTAGAACTGCTCTTCCACTTTTAAAAAATAGACGTAGTGATATCTATTCTAAGGCCTAGGTTTTCTACTGTCACAGTTGATATTTCCACACTGTCTAATCCATTTCTGTTTTCTAGAGTATCGGAATATAATAATTGGCCAGGAACAAATTTCGCATTTTTGTTTGATGGCTCGCAACTTTGCTTTTTGTAATAATGGTGATGATGCATCACATCCGTTGTAATAGTTAGAACAACCAATGAATCTCTTTCTAGTTTTATGAGATCTAATAATCATCAACTGACCTAAATGACACTTGGGGCACTCAACGAGCCCATTTTTGGGGGAATTTGTACCTAAAATTATGTACTTTTTCTTCTTTGACGAATAAGATAGGTAACCATTAGCATCGAAATATTGGTTTATTTCATTTTTGAGCAAGTCAGTAATTCTTTTTGTGGGTTTTATCACGTTGCAAGTTTTAGGAATTTTTTTGCTCTTTACAATTTGAATTGTATTTTGTTGAGAATATTTCTTGTTCATGATTTTTTTTCAGCCAATGTAATTACCTGTTCCATTTTTATAGGGAATTTGGTCAATGACTTTTGTGGAAAAGGTTTGTGTTCTTGGTGCTGGTAGTACCAAATATGGTAAATTGGCTGATAGTATAGCTGATCTTACTACTCAAGCATCAGTTTCAGCTATAGAAAACGCAGGAATTGATCCAAAAGAGATCAAAGCATCCTACATTTCAAATGTCTTTGGAGTTGCAGATAAGCAGGTACATATCGGTCCTGTCTTAATGAGCAGATTGGGAATTCCAGATAAACCGTCATTGACAATAGAGTCTGCATGTGGAAGTGGCTCTGTATCTTTTAGAGAGGCTTTTGCAAATGTTGCCGCCGGATTTTATGATTGTCTTCTTGTAACTGGTGTTGAAAAAGTAACTCATACAGGAACTGAATGGACAACAACTTACTTTGCATATTGTTCAGACTTTTTTTATGAGGGTCAAGCTGGTGCATCATTTCCAGGATTGTTTGCAACAATGGCAAGAGCTTACTTAACAGAATTCAAAGCTACTGAAGAAGACTTTGCAAGAGTTGCAGTAAAGAATCATGAAAATGGAATACTTAATCCAAAAGCTCACATGCAGAAGAAAATTACAGTTGAAGATGTAATGAAATCACCTGTTGTTGCAAGCCCACTAAAACTTTATGATTGCTGTCCATTCTCTGATGGCGCAAGCTCTGTAATTCTTTGTTCTGAAAAGTTTGCAAAAGAGAATGGTGGTGATTACATTGAAGTAATTGGTTCTGGTAGAGGTGGTTCATCTGCTGCATTGCAAGGACGTGAACACTTGACAACAATTCCAAGTACAAAGATTGCAGCGGAAGCTGCTTACAAGATGGCAGGTGTCACTCCTAAAGACATTGATTTTGCAGAAGTTCATGATTGTTTTACTATTGCTGAAATAATTGATACCGAAGATCTTGGGTTCTTTGAAAAAGGAAAAGGTGTTGTAGCTGTTCGGGAAGGTAGAACAAGATTAAATTCTGATATTTCAATTAATCCATCAGGCGGTCTTAAATCAAAAGGACATCCAATTGGAGCTACAGGTGTTGGACAAATAGTAGAAGTATTTGATCAACTAACTGGAAATGCTGGTCAAAGAACTGTTAAAGATGCAAAAATTGGTTTAACTCATAACTTTGGCGCAACTGGTGCAAGTTGTGCTGTTCATGTATTCCAAAGTGTATAAAATGTCTGTTGAAGAGCAACTTGTTGAAACTGCTAAACAAGGCAAACTCCTAACTCACAAATGTACTAACTGTGGTTATCTTCATTTATCTACAGCCTATTATTGCCTAAAATGCGGCAGCAAAGGATTTGAGGATGTCATTTTAGAAGGTACAGGTACAATTGCTACCTACACCATAATCACCGTCGCTCCTGCAGGCTTTGAAAAATACACACCATATGCCTTTGTCGTACTTCAACTAGACAACACACATTTGAGAATTTCAGGATTTATGGCTGGAATCACGACTCCAGCAGACCTTCCAATAGGTACAAAGGCCAAAATCACTGGATTTGACGATCGTGGAATTGTAGTCGAAAAACAGTAAAATTATTTAGTGCAATAATTAAAAAAAATCAAAAAGATTTTTAATTAATTTGAAAATTTGACATACTTTATGTCAGTTGAAATTACATGTGGGAAGTGTGGCGAAAAGATTACCAACATAAAAATGTTAAAGTCTTTAAAAGATGTAATGAATCCTTACAATAATAAGTGTCCCTCATGCGGACATACGTTATCAACATCAGAGTTTGCATTAGATGTTCAAGATAACTGATCTGTAAAGTTTCTACATCGCATTTTCGCAAATCCTTATTTACCGCTCTACTTTTAGACATGAATATGGAACTGAGCGAGGGGATAGCGGAGCCTAGAGGAGGTATACTTCAGTCCACATCAAAACGTGTAAGAATGATCTTCTCTGTTATGGCAAGTCCAAATAGAATTGATATATTAAGAATTTTGAATTCAAAAGGCCCTTTGACTTATTCAGAATTAAAATCCCTTGCAGGATTCAAGTCAAAAAAAGAAAGTGGAAAATTTGCATATCATTTAAGAAAGCTTCTAAGACAGTCACTTGTTGCTCTCAATAAATCTGAAAGACGTTATACAATTACAAATCTTGGAAAATTGGTTCTGAGTTTAGCTAGACAAATCGAAGAGCGTTCAATTATTGAAAGTGGAAAGATGTATGTAAGGACTTCACATGAATCAATTGAAGAATTCAATTCACACAAAATCATCCAGTCTCTTGTACGTGAAGGAAGCCTTCCATTAGAACTTGCTCAAAAAATCACTGAAGAAGCTGAAAACCGTATTTACAAATACCAAACAACTTACCTAACCGGTTCTTTAATCCGTGAAATGGTAAACTCGGTTCTTTTAGAACATGGTCATGAGGAATATCGAAACAAATTGGCACGACTGGGTTTGCCAGTTTATGATGTTCAGGACATGTTATCAAAGGTAGATAGTATTGATAATGGTACCCCAGGATTGCTGTTTAAAACAGGCCAGAAGGTTTTCGCTGAACATCTACTCACGAACACCCTTCCTAAGGATGTAGCTGATTCACACCTATCAGGCGACCTTCATATCACAAGCCCAGGAACCTGGTCGTTGGTGCCTGACACCATTTTTGTCAATGTTAAAGAATTGATTGAGGATGGTATTGATCTTGGTGGTAAATATCTTGAAGTTTCTCGAATTGCTTCAATAAAAGATCTTGATGATCTCATTTCTTCTCTTTCAACAATTATTTTGTTAATCTCAAGAGAAGCATCTCAAGAAATTGTAATGGATGGATTAGGACAACTATTAGCAAAACACACTAAGAATATTTCAGAATTAGAACACAAACTTACAAATACATTTGCAAATGTATCTACTATATCTAAATATAATACAACAACACAACTTTCATTTAGACTTCAATTAGGTTCTGATGTCAAAGTAGTTAACACAATTCTTGCAGCATACAAAAACTATGCAAAAATTACACCAATACCAAGAATTGGTTTAATCATTGATCATGAAAAAGGCAAACTATCCGATGTATCAAAAACACTGGCAGAAATTATTGTTCTTGGAGGCAAAGTTACTGTTTCAAAAGGAGCAGTGTCAAGTAGTGGAATTACTAATGAAACTACCAAGAACGCAGGATCGCTTGCAATAAAACTACAATCTGTTTCAATTAATCTACCACGACTAGCATTTGAATCAAACAAAGATGAAACCTACTTTAGAGCTAGGTTGGCTCTATTAATGAAACCTGCACTTTCATCTATGGCATTAAGAAAGAAGGACATTTCCGATCTAACTAGACGTGGTCTTAATCCGGTCCTTGCAAAAATCACTCAATACATGCAACGTAATTCCATTTCACTTGTTCTCAATCTAGTTGGATTACGTGAAGCTATCTTCAACATTCTTGGTTATCAAGACAATAAAGAAGGACGAGCTATTTTACACAAAGTTATTGAAACGGCTGTTGATGTAGCAATGAAGAAAGGAAAAGAACTGGGGGAAGATGTTAGGATATGCATGACAGCAAGTGCGGGTTCTTCAAGATTTACTTCCTTGGACGGAGAAAAATATGGCAAAAATTCCCTTCTAAACACCCTTGAGAGCGATTCCTATTCTGAGGGAATAGGCCTAAAAGGCTCTGAAATCTCTGAACTAACCGCTAAAAATGAAAAAATCAGCGAATGTAATAAAATCGCTAAGATGCTGAACGGTGGATTACTGGTACTACTACAGTTAGACGACGACTCTAAGGTTGATGATATCAAGAGCATAATAGAAAAGACCGCTCAATTTACTCCTACCTTCAAGCCAGTAAAGGAAGTCCGCATCTGTATCGAATGCGGCTATAAGGACGAAAAATTAACCGACAAATGTCCAGAGTGCAAGTCCCCTAACATCATCCGAAATTCGTAATTGGTAATCCGGTTTAGATCAAATCACGATCAAAATTTTGATCTTTTTCAGATCCGGAATCTTTTACTAAATCGACCAGTATGAAGTTCATAGTACCGGTGTTAAAATTATTGAACTAAAGTTTGAGCTTGGGAAAAAATTTTTTGCCACATAAGTTATATTCATTCGATTCTTACCCTTTGCGGGGAGATTATAATTGGATAATTCGCAAATAGAAAATTCTATCGGTGAAATTCGAAAGAGGAACGGAACTATAGTAAGTTTTAATAAAGATAAGATCTCTAACGCCATCTTCAAGGCTTTGGCTGCTGCATCTAAAGAGGATCGTGGACTAGCGGATGAGTTAACGGGATATGTTGTTGAACGTTTAGTTGAACATGGGTTTTCTGAATCAAGGCAACCTAGTGTTGAAGATATTCAAGATTTAGTAGAGTCCACTCTAATTGAAAAAGGATACAGTGAGATTGCAAAAGCCTTCATTTTGTATCGTCATGAGCGTAGAAAGCTTAGAGACGAAAAAATGAAAGTACTAAATGCTAAATTACTCGACCCGGTAGCCAAAAATTTTGATCTTAATTGCCTTCGAGTCCTTGCGTCTAGATATCTTATGCGAAACAACAAGAGCGAAATTATTGAAAGTCCAAGTCAAATGTTTGAACGAGTAGCTGTTCTAGTTGGATTAGGTGACATGCTATATGATACAGCGATCTTTTCAAACGAAGGAAACATCAAACAGGATATAGAAGAAGCTAGAGAATATCTCGAAAAACTTGATAACTTTAATTATAAATTCAAAATTGGTGAATTCTATCTAAACAAATGGCATTTTAGGGCCCTTGTCAATCACTATATCTCACTAGCAGAAGCGGAAAAGATGAAGGTAGGTTTTAAAGAATTATTGGTTATGATAGCTGCCAAACAGTTTGATAGTTATTCAGAAAAAATTTCAGAATACTTTGACCTAATGACCCAGCAAGACTTCCTACCAAACTCACCGACAATGATGAATGCCGGAGGACGTCTTGGCCAACTCTCAGCCTGTTTTGTATTAGATATGCCTGATGACATGGAAAAAATCATGAAATCGACCTCTGACGCAGCACTTATCTTCAAATCTGGCGGTGGGGTTGGAATCAACTATTCTGATCTGCGTCAAGAAGGAGACATTGTGGCATCAACCTCAGGCGTTGCATCCGGACCTGTTTCCTTCATGAATATAATCAATACAGTCACAGAAGTGGTAAAACAAGGTGGTAAAAGACGAGGTGCCAACATGGGAATTATTGAAGCATGGCATCCAGATGTTGAGAAATTCATTACAAACAAAACAGAACCTGGTATTTTGGAAAACTTTAACGTAAGTGTAGGAATTTGGGAAGATTTCTGGGACGCACTTGTAAATACAAAAGAAGGTAAATTCATGCTAAGAAGCCCAAAAGACAAATCCCCAATTCGTGAAATAAATGCACACCAACTGATTGATCTAATTGCACTTTCTGCATGGAAGAGTGCAGAACCTGGACTGATCTTCTTTGATCAAATAAACAAATACAATGTTTTTGCAAAAGCAAGAGAGGGTCCACTTAGAGCTACAAATCCATGTGGTGAACAAAGTCTCTATCCATACGAATCATGTAATTTAGGTTCTATCAACTTGGCAAATCTTGTAAAAAGAAAAGCAGATGGAGAATATGAATTTGATTGGCAAAGATATGAAGAGATGATTAGGAAGACAACTAAATTCCTAGATAATATCATTGATGTTAATCTTTATCCCGTTAAAGAGATTGATACCGCATCAAAGGATTCAAGAAGGATTGGACTAGGAGTTATGGGAGTAGCAGATCTTCTTTACAAGCTACAAATTCCATATAATTCTGAAGAGGGATATGATCTACAATGCAAAATAGCTGAGGCTTTAACATATTATTCTATGGAAGAAAGTGTAGCACTAGCAAAATCACGAGGTAAATTCCCCCTTTGCTCTAAAACAGAATATCCAGAAGGAAAGATTCCTATAGCTGGATACTATGAAAAACCAAAAGATACACATTATTTTGAATGGGATGCCTTAATTGACAAGATCAAAAAATATGGAATAAGAAACGTTCTAACAACTACTGTTGCACCAACTGGAACATTATCAATGTTAGCAGACTGCTCTAATGGAATGGAACCAACGTTTGCGCTGGTTTTTGAAAAGAGAGTAACTGTAGGAAGATTCTTCTACACAAATAAGATCTTTGAACAAGTTCTCAAGGACAATGGATTGTATTCAGAAGAAATATTAGAAAAGATTGGAGACAATTATGGTTCTATACAAGGAATTCCAGAAATTCCAGAATGGATGCAAAAAATCTTTGTAACCGCAATGGACATCCATTGGGCAGATCATCTTATGGCACAAGCAGTTTGGCAAGAATGGATTGGTAACGCTATTGCAAAGACAATCAACATGCCTTATGATGTATCTGTTGATGATGTCAAAGCATCATATCTTTTAGCTCACGAAATGGGTCTTAAAGGAATAACAGTTTATCGTGATGGTTCAAGACACAAACAGGTACTTCACATGACAAGTAAAAATGCTAAAAAAACCTTCGAGGTAATACCAAGTAGTTACATTACTGACTATGTAAGTCAACACATCTCAAACTCTTACATTAAAACCCATGTTGATAACGCCCTGAAATTCAAACCACCAGAGGAAACTCCTATTGAAAACACTGTGGTTGAAGAGGTAGATGAAGACACTCTTTGTCCAACATGCAAAAATAATTTGGTCTTTGTTGAAGGTTGTAGCCTCTGTATAGAATGTGGATACAGTGGTTGTACCTCAGGATAGAAGAATTCATCACAACTTTTTTACTCTCTCTACGAACAGCCAACATTATTGAATAGTAAAGTAATTGCAGGTATTGGCATAGGAATTGCCATTGTTATTGTAGTATCGATTCTTACTATAGCTTCTGAACCTGAACAAAATGTTGTCGTACCTCAAACTTTACCAAAAAATGAAAAACTTGGGCTTGTAATCAACACACCAACAAACGAAATAACACTTCAAGAGTTAGAGAAAACCTATGCAGAAGCAGCTTCGTCAGGAATTGGAAGAAGTAATGTTTACTTGTTTTGGAATTTAGTGGAGCCTGAAAAAAATGAGTATAATTTTAGTGATACTGATGTTTTAATGACCTTTAATAAGAAAAACAATCTGGATGTCACTCTTTATTTTTCAATAATTAATGGCAAATCCTTAGGACCGTTTCCCAACTGGATTGGAAATCCACCAATTCAAAAAATTCCTGCTGATCGACTCATAAACATACTTGATGTAATTTTAACTAGATACAATATTGTTGATACTGTAATTATTGGCGCTGATGTAAACGCTCATTTTCGATACAATGAAAATAAAATTCCAATTTACATAGAGTTGTTTAACAAAGTGTATGATGGAATAAAGGAAAAACATCCTGATGTAAAAATTGCAAACTCTTTTTCTTTACATGATGTAATA
>JAEHKV010000090.1 GCA_016838845.1 Nitrosopumilales archaeon
ATCATCAGCAGGCATAGTAAGAATTGGTAATTGTGTCACTGAACCTTGTCTACCCTTAATTTTTCCCGCACGTTCATAAATTGAAGCCAAGTCAGTATAAAGATAACCAGGATAACCTCTTCTTCCAGGAACCTCTTCTCGCGCTGCAGCGATTTCTCTTAATGCTTCACAATAATTTGTCATGTCCGTCAAGATGACTAGAACGTGCATTCCACGTTCATATGCAAGAAATTCCGCGGTAGTTAATGCAAGTCTAGGAGTAAGTATACGCTCCATAGAAGGATCAGAAGACAGGTTAAGAAACAAAGCGGTTCTTTCTAATGATCCACTTTCTTCAAATTGTTTAATGAAATAGTTTGATTCCTCGCTAGTAATTCCAATTGCTGCAAATACAACAGAAAAGCTTTCTTCAGTTCCAAGAACTTTTGCCTGTCTTGCGATTTGGGCTGCAAGTTGGTTATGTGGTAATCCAGAGGCAGACATTATTGGTAGTTTTTGACCTCTTACCAACGTATTCATTCCATCAATATTTGATATTCCTGTTTGAATGAATTCTGATGGTTCTTCTCGAGAATATGGATTAATACCAGCACCTACTAGATCAAGCTTTTCTTTTGATACAATCTTTGGACCATTGTCTCTAGGATTTCCAAGTCCATCAAATACTCTTCCAAGCATTTCATCAGAAACTGCTAACGTGGCAGTTTCACCAAGGAATTTTGTAGAAGTGCCAGTAGTATTCAAACCAATTGTTGGTCCAAATACTTGGACTACAGCTAATCCCTGACTGGTATCTAAAACTTGGCCCGGTAGTCTTTCTCCATCTGGCAATTTTATTTCTACCATTTCACCGTATGCTGCGTTATCTACTCCTTTTACAAATATTAGCGGTCCAGCAATCTTGTCAAGTGTTTTGAATGAAACATTAGACATTAGTTAGAAATCTCCTTTGAAAGATTATCAAATTCTTGTTTCATCTTGGATTTAATGTCATTAACTAGCTGTTCCAGTTGATCCTCTTTTGTCCATTTCATTTTTGGTATCATTCCTCTTGATGTAAGTGAAGATGCATTTGCAGCAGTAATTCCTTTCTTTATTGCATCAGCTTCCAACCTACCAAATTCTAAAATGATTTGTAACATCTTGTATTGTTTCTGAATTGATGTGTAAGTATCAACTTCATCGAATGCACTTTGTTGTAGGTAATCTTCTCGAATAGAACGGGCAGTATCTAAAACACCTTTTTCTGGTTCAGGAAGTGCATCGTATCCGACTAACTGAACAATTTCTTGTAATTCTGATTCTTTCTGTAAAAGTTCTAACGCCTCTTTTCTAAGATCGATCCAGTCCTTAGAAATATTAGATTTGTACCAATCAGCCAGATCATCAACATACAAAGAATAGCTGGTCAACCAGTTGATTGCTGGGAAGTGTCTTCTATTTGCTAAATTGGCATCTAGTGCCCAGAAAACACGAGTAACTCTTAATGTGTTCTGTGATACTGGTTCGGAAAAGTCTCCGCCAGGTGGAGAAACGGCACCAATTAAGGAAAGAGAGCCTTGGCGTTCTTCAGGAGAAATTAGAATACTTTTTCCACTTCTTTCGTAAAATTCTGCTAGTCTTCTACCAAGATAAGCTGGATATCCTTCTTCACCAGGCATTTCTTCCAATCTTCCTGAAATTTCTCTTAATGCTTCTGCCCATCTTGAAGTACTATCTGCCATAAGTGCAACACCATATCCCATGTCACGATAATATTCACCCATTGTAATTCCAGTATAGATACTTGCTTCTCGTGCAGCTACTGGCATGTTTGAAGTATTAGCAACTAGAATAGTTCGTTCCATTAGAGGTCGTTTTGATTTTGGATCTATTAGTTTAGGAAATGATGTAAGTACGTCACACATTTCATTTCCTCTTTCTCCACAACCAATGTACACAATTATTTCGCTGTCTGCCCACTTTGCAAGCTGTTGTTGAATTACTGTTTTTCCACTTCCAAAGGGACCAGGAATTGCACCAGTACCACCTTTCGCCATTGGAAAAAAGGTATCAATAACTCGTTGACCTGTAATTAATGGTTCTTCAGGTGGAAGCTTTCTCAGAACGGGTCTAGGTGTTCTAACTGTCCACCAACTTGATAAACCAATGTCAGTTGTTTTACTATTCTTTACAGATGCAACATTGTCATTAACAGTGAACTGTCCTTCTGAAATATCTACAAGTTCGCCAGAAACATTATGTGGAATCATAATTTTGTGTTTGATCAGTGGAGTCTCCTGAACCTCACCGATAATTTCACCAGGTACAACCTGTTCACCTTTTTTCTTAACTGGAATGAAATCCCATTTTTTCTTTTGATCTAGCGCAGGAATCATTTTTCCTCTACTGATGAAGTCTCCACTTTCTTCTCTTAAGATATCCAAAGGTCTTTGAATTCCATCATAAATTGAGGTTAACAGTCCAGGACCAAGCTGCATAGAAAGTGGTCTGTTTGTATTTACTATTTTTTCTCCAGGCTTTAGACCCGTAGTATCCTCATAAACTTGAATCTGAGCAGTATTTCCTTCTAAACGAATGATCTCACCCACAAGGCCCATTTCGCCAATACGAACAACATCAAACATTCGTGCACCTTCTAGACCTTTAGCGGCAACAACAGGGCCCGAAATTCTAGTAACTATAGCATCTGTCAATACTGTCGTCAACTTATCTCCATATTTATTCCAAGAACGCGTTTTGCCAAAGCTGCTATTGATTCTTCGTCTTCTGCAGTGGTTTCTTTTTGAGGAGGCATGAATAATACCAATGGTTCGATCGATCCTTCAATTTCTGACAAAAATTTTTTAGAAAGTCGTGATCGTACTGAGTCACTTGCAATAATTAAACCAAATTCACCAGATGAATAGAGCTCTTGAATTTTTTTTCCTGCATCTTCATCACTAGCGATGAAGGTGTCATCTATTCCAATTAGACGATAACCTATTACAAGCTCACGATCACCAACAACAGCAAGTCTGCCAGAAGGATCGATCTTTTCTTTGGATGCTAGTTCGCTCAAATCAGTAACATCTCCTTTATCTTATCTGGTGAAAAGTTGTATCGTTTTCCATATGCAATTCTTTTTAGATTTTCATGTTCATATTCCGCGTTAATAATGAAATAGAAAATTGTTCCAATAGATAGTGCAATGTTTTTCAATTTCTTCACATAGTTGTTATTGATGAATTGTGTGATAGCTATCTCAAAATCAATCAAATTTTTTGAAGTCTTGAATTGTTCCAGTGCATCGCCAAGTTTGTAAAAAGAATCAATTTTTGATACAATTTCAGTAACATCTTTAACTTCATAAATATCAGTCAAATCCTTTGTAGGTATTCTTCCACCTTCAACAAGATGGTCAGCAACAAGTTCCTTGTTAACATCAGATTCTTTTGCTTTTAGGAGAGTTAGAATGTTTTTTTTATCTATTTCAGCACGAGTTAATTCTCTAATAATGCCTTCATCACCTTGAAAGAACTTTAATGATTCAAGTAACTTTTGATAATACGATGCATGCATTGCAGACATCATTGGTCCAAGATCACCTGTCTTTTGAAATTCATCCATGTATTTCATCAATTCCACACCATAGTCATACTTTGCAAGTTTGTTAACAACACCTTCAACGCCTGGTTCGGAAAGAATGATCTTAATTTCATCGTGTGGAATGTTACCTGCTGCAATTCCTGCCGGTATATTTCTACTAGAGACCAACAGTGATTCAGTTTCTGTGATTGTTCTTCCCATCATTTTAGAAGAAAGAATTAGTTCAATGTTGTAAAGGTCCCACTTTGACAAATAAGCTCTTACAGCATTTTTGCCACTAAAAGGTGCAGACTCTAAAATGATTTTGTTAATCATAACTAGATGACGATTAAGTGCAACTTCTAAAAGTGATGGGCCTTGATAAACTGATGCTGCTTTTTTAATTTCTTCACCATACCAAGTTGATTCTAAAAGTTTGATCATATCATTTACATCATTTGCTTTTAGTAGACTTTCCAAAAATTCTGGTTTAAGAAAACTTATTGATATTGATTGTAACCTGCCAAAAGAAGCTGAATATGGAGATGTTCCCATTACAAAATCTTCTCCAAAATTGTAGTCTTGATATCATCTTCGTGTGTTCGCAGTAATTCCTCAAATGTTAGATCAATCTCCTTGGTACCATCGCTGTTATCCGCGATAATACCACCTAAGGTTTGAATTGAAGAACCAATGGTGATGCCTTTACCTTTTAAAGTAGACTCATCTTCTTTGCGACAATGTATTGTTATTTTATCATCAAAGGTTTTTTTTGCAGTAGATACCATTTTCTCTAAAACTTTCTTGTATTCTGGAGTTTTTGTATAGTTAGTAAGTTCTTGCTTTATCACATCAAACGTAGAATCGAGATTTTTGTTGATTGCTTTGAATAAAATCTTCTTAGCCTCTAATTTGCTAGCCTCAACTATTCGAGATGCTTCTTTTTCAGATTTTGTTTTAGCCTCCTTGGAATAATGTTCTTGGAGTTCCTTTACGGCTGTGTTTTTTTTAGTTTCGATTTCTAATTTTTTATCATCAAACTCTTTGTCAATATCAGAAATGTCTTTTTTTTTTCTGTTTTCGATCTCATCTAAGAAGATGTCTATACTCAAGTTTCTCTCCCTAGAGTATATCGAGTAATAGAATAATTCCTAGAACGAAGCCAATAATCCATAGTGTTTCTGGAATTACAAAGAAGAATAGTACCTGACCAAATTTTTCAGGTTTTTCTGCAATAATACCCATACCAGCTGCTCCAATTCCTTGTTGTGCACTTCCAGTACCTATGAGTCCACCTGCTATTGCGATAGCTGCAGCTAAAGCCAAAATAGGTTTAGACAAGTCGCCACTAGATGAACCTTCTGCCGCAAATGCAGGAAGTGGAGCAAATGTAAATACTAACAAAGATGCACCTAAAATTATACTAAAAATTGAAATTTGTTTCCGCGAAACCATCGACATTTTGCCTCGATTCTTGACACTATATTAATTATTTCATACCACCACAACAAATTTCAAAAAAGGAATAAATTATAAAGAGAAAAACGCAAAG
>JAEHKV010000091.1 GCA_016838845.1 Nitrosopumilales archaeon
GTTCTAAAAGAAATATCTCTTTCAATTGATCGTGGTGCTAACTATGCTATTGTAGGTCAATCTGGCTCTGGTAAATCAACTCTATTAAAACTAATCAATGGAATGATGTTACCAAGTAAAGGTGTTGTAAAGTTTGATTATCAAACACCCAACATGACAGATAAAAAATTCAAACCAATGCTTTCAAAGATTGGTTATATCCCACAAAATTTAGGTTTGATCAAAAATGTTTCAGTTTTAGAAAACATTCTGATTGGTTCATTACCAAGAATTAGTAGTATTAAATCACTTTTTAAAATATTTCCAGAAAATGAGCTTCAAGAAGCTGAAAGAATCCTGAAACTTGTTGGTTTAGAAGATAAAGCAAATAGAAAAACATACATGTTGAGTGGAGGAGAGAAAAGACGAGTCGCGATTGCTCGTGCATTAATGCAAAAACCTGACATTTTACTTGCTGATGAAATTGTCTCAGAGTTGGATCATGTAACTGCCAAGGAGATAATGGATTTAGTATCTGATGCCCAACGAAGACTCAATTTAACTGCGGTAATGGTACATCATGACATGCAGATGGCTTTAGAGTATGCAAATAAAGTAGCTGTTATCAAAGAAGGTCAAAAAATTCTCGAAATTGGTGTTGAAGGAAGCAAAATTGTTGATTTTCAGACTGGAAACATGACCCAACAAGAAATCATGGAGCTATATTCTGATGACCCCAAAAAGTAATCTCATAATTGGTTTGATAATTGCAATAGTTGTAGCTGCATCTTACAATATTGATGCAAACCCAGTTGATTTTGTTGAGGGCCTTCCAAATTTAGCAATCATTGCAGAAGAACTTACAGAGATTGAGCCCAAGTTATTTGAAACTGCATTTTACTCAATGTTTGAAACTATTCAAATGGCATTTATTGGTACAATAATTGGCGTCGTTATTTCATTACCACTAAGCATGTTTGCTGCAAGAAATTTGAATAGCAAATGGGTTTATGCCCCAGTCAGAGCAATACTTGCTGCAATACGTACATTTCCATCAATACTTTGGGCTATTCTGTTTGTAATAATGGTGGGCCTTGGTACATTTGCAGGTGTGTTAGCAATTATCATGTATACAATAGGTTTTGTATCTAAATTACAGTATGAATCAATAGAAACAGTTGACGCTGATCCTATGGACGCTGTAAGTTCAATTGGAGTTTCAAAATGGCAACTAGTTCGATATGTTATTTTACCAGAATCTGCGCCTCATTTACTTAGTCAGATTCTTTACATGTTTGATTATAATGTAAGACAGTCAAGTATTCTTGGGTTAGTTGGTGCAGGAGGAATTGGTTTCTACATAATTAATTATATCAAATTCTTTGAATATGGGAAAGCTGCAGTATTCATGTTAGTTGTTCTTGTAGTAGTCTTGATAATTGATTGGGTGAGTGTAAAAATCCGTGATAAGTATATTGTAAAGTCTCAACGTGGAATGGAAGTTAAAATTTAAATGAATTGATTAATTTATTTGCAAGAAAATTTCTTAAAAACCGTGGTTATACTAAACAAAGAATATCTAAAATTAAACAAAAATCTGCTAATTAGTCTCGCCTTTTCAACTATTGTTTCTACTTCAGTTGCTCAGCTTTTAGCAGATCAAGAAGACTATCTGAATACAACTTATACTGTAATTGCCGGCTACAGTGTATTTTTTTCAGCCTTCATAATTTTGTTTTACATTGATTTCAAGCAGAGATACAAACTATCGTCAGGCCAGACAAATTATGGCCTATTAAAAAAAGAACTAATCCAACTTATCACTTCGCTTGGGATTGGAGAAATTGTATATTTAGCAGTTAGATGGACTGCCCAGTACTATTTTCTAAATTTGAATTTTGAACCATATTTGGCATCTTTATCAGCGGAAGCAATTTCTATAGTTTGTTATCTGTTTGTTGTTTCGATTAGTGGTAAAATTGTCGGTTTATTCAAGGACGACAATAAATAACACATATTTTTAATAAAATTCTAATACAATTAACTTTTCAAGATATAGCGATGAAGAAATATCTTTTATTCATTATTCTTCTGGTATTTTTCCCACTATCAAATATCTTTGCTGAACAAACATATGATTTAGTCATTGATGAACATTCTTTTGAACTAAAATACGAACTGAATGGTGATGTTATTGCCATGGCATTAGACCAAGAACTCACTTCATTATTAATTGGAATTGAAAATACAAAAGATTCTACATTTACTATTGATCTTCCAAATGAAATGATTCGTTCTGTTGATAATGCTTTTGCTGTTTTAGTAAACGGGCTTGAAGTGGATTATGAAATTTTATCTGATAATAATAGTTCACACTTAGAATTTTTTGTACCATCTGGAACAGAAGAAATTGAAATTATTGGAACTTTTGTAATTCCAGAGTTTCCATTTGGGCTTGTTCTTATTTTTGGAACTATAATGACTGTGGTTTGTCTTGTTACGAGACGATCAGGTAGTAATTTTATCTAATTGATTGCCTTCTGAGGCCAACTTTACTTCTCGAGCAATTCTTCTACCCATACTCATAGGTTCATCATAAAGTAAAGTGGAGTATGGTGAACCATCAATGTAAAGATTGGTCCCTGCAACAATCCTTGCTGAAAATTCAAATGTTTTGAATGTTGCATTTTCATCATATACGCCTTCGATACAGAACGGCCCGTTCATACCTGGCGATACGAGTTTTTTTGATGCCTCAACAAATCTTTCTCCCATAGAATAAACTTCATCCAACAATGATTCACGTAAAACTAATGGACTATTTGCAATCACATTAAACGATGGAACTTTATCAGAATTCATTTGTACCTCAGCTGGAATTCTAGCAAGTGCCTCAATATCTGATTCATGTCTTTTATCAACTCCAAAAAATTCTAATTTCTCATTTAATGGTGAATAGAAATACTGTAGATATGCCAACACTCCACTGGCATATTCTTGAATGTATAGATCTGAATCACTGTTGATAATTCCTTGTTCAATTAACTTGTCACGTTTTTTATTGTATTCTTGTTCTGATGTTGCTAAAAAGTAGCCCTTACCGCCAGCTGCTCCATGTCTTTTTGCTATAACTAAAGTATTAATCTCACTAGGACTGGCAATTGATTTTGGAACATCAAGTTTTGCTTCATGCATTAATTGTTCTTTGAGTTTTCTATCAGCTTCCCATTTTAGAATCATTTTATTTCCAAAAACAGGAGTTTTAATCGATTCAATTTGTTCAGTGTTCATTTGTGCGATTAAAGTACCATGAGGAATTAGAATAGAATTGTTTTGTTCCAAAACAGAACTTATTTTTTGATCTAAAACATCAACGAATGAATCTACCAAAATAAATTCATCAATAAAATTAAAGCGTCTATACAGACTTTCTCTTCTTTTTTCACACACAAGAAGAGTTTTTAGGCCTTCATCTTTTGCACCTTTCAGCACTTGGAGTGCACAATGTGACCCAAGTGTGGCAATTGATGTCATTTCGATATTTTTACAAAGTTTCTGAGACCTTATGAACTATGTGCAGAGGATACATACTCAAAAACTTCATCAATTACTTCCATTGATAATTCAGGCTTTAGTTCATCCGGCATTGCCTTCAAAATAAATTCAAACAAAGTAACATTTTCAGGTAGGCTACCTTCCTCTTGTTTGACTGAATAAACCGCAACCGCATTGGAAACTAGAGAAATGACTTTTTCCCTTGTAGTAAGCCCCATGTCAATTTGGTATTTCTAAGGTAATTTAATCTAAAAAATATAGACAAGAAAATTAATTACACCTTAAAACCGCCAAATTAAGTGAACTTATGGTAAACACAGACTTGGGAAATTTGCGTAGAACACATTATTCAGATCAGCTTGATCCATCGATGGATGGACAAGACGTTGTAATGATGGGTTGGATAGAAAGTGTACGTGGCCATGGAAACATTTCTTTCATATCTATTCGTGACAAAAATGGAGTGTTCCAAGTAGTAGCAAAAAAAGGCGACTGTTCTGATGAAGTTTTAGAGTCTCTCTCTGGAATCAAACCTCATTCCTCTGTAGGAATTTCTGGTAAGGTAAAAAAATCTGAAAAATCTCCCGGAGGAATTGAAATAGTACCTTCTGAAGTCCGAATCTTTTCTAAAGTAGAAAAAATTCCTCCTTTTGAACCACAAGCAAAAACTGTCAAAAACATTGATACACGACTTGAGGTTCGTCCTATTGATCTTAGAAGAAAAGTTTTGCAACATATTTTCAACGCACGAAGTATGGTTCTAAAATCTATTAGGGACTATTTTTATGAAAATGATTTTATTGAAATTAATACGCCAAAAATGATTGCTACTGCAACAGAAGGTGGCGCTGCGTTGTTTCCAATATTTTATTACAATAAAGAAGCTTTTCTTGCACAAAGCCCACAATTGTATAAAGAGCAGCTTACAATGAGTTTTGAAAAAGTCTTTGAAATTGCGCCAATTTTTAGAGCTGAACCATCTAGAACAAATCGCCATCTAGCTGAAGCAATTTCTATTGATTTGGAAGAAGCGTTCGTAGATTATAATGATGTGATGGATAGAATTAATGATATTGTAAAGCGTGCAGTCACAACAGTTAAAAAATATACTGAATCACATTCAGATGCTGAATTTATTATTCCAAATATTTCTGACAAAATCCCGCGTTATAATTACACAGAATTAATTGAAAAGATGCAACAGGCCGGTGATAATACCGAGTGGGGGGATGATCTATATCCATCAAACCTGAAAAAGATTGGATTAGAAGGGTTTTACTTTATCACTGATTGGCCTTTGGGACCAAAACCATTCTATGTTAAACCAAGTAAAAGCGATGCAAAAATTTCTGAATCATTTGATTTGATGTTTGGTGATCTGGAGTTATCTTCAGGTAGTACTAGAATTGAAAAAAGAGAAGAATTAGCTGAACGAATGAAGAATAAAGGCATGAAAATTGACGCTTTTGAATACCATCTGGGTAGTTTTGATTATGGCGTCCATCCTCACGCAGGTTGTGGAATTGGTGTTGAGAGATTAATGATGGCATTGGTAGGAATTGAAAATATTAGAGATGCAACATTTTATCCTAGAGATGTTGATAGATTAACACCATAGGTGAAAGATTTGGTAAGTAAAGAAGAGATAGAAAATGTTGCTAAATTAATGAGAATCGAATTAGATGATCATACTGTTCATATTGATAGAGTACAAAAAATGATTGAATATTTTGACATCTTAGATAAGGCATGTGTTGGATCTGAAGAGATTGATGTACAAGAAAAATCAATTACCAAACTAAGGGAAGATAAACACATCCCGTATGATGAAAAATTAATTGAAGCATTGAAAAACTACAAAAAGACCTATGTTAGGGCACCAAAGATGGTTTAATTGAATCTTGGAATTTCTGCCTTAAAATATGTAGAAGAAGTAAAAAACGGTAATTTTACTATAGAAGAATTTGTTTCAAAGACAGTCGAGCAAATTAAAAAACATGATGGAAAATTACATGCTTATCTCTCATTAGATGATCATGTAATTGAGCTAGCAAAAAATCTCGATAAAAAAATCAGAAACAAGGAAAAAGTTGGCTCTTGTTTTGGAATGCCAATTTCAATTAAGGACAATATCTGTGTCAAAGGAGGAAAAACAACATGTGCTTCAAAAATGCTAGAAAATTTTGTTGCGCCCTATGATGCAACTGTAATTTCCAAATTGAAATCTGAAGATGCGATAATTATTGGTAAAACCAATCTTGATGAA
>JAEHKV010000092.1 GCA_016838845.1 Nitrosopumilales archaeon
ACTTTGCTCATGACAGGAGATGGTGCAGATGAATTATTTGCTGGATATAATTTTCTTTTAAACAAATCAGAAGAGGATTTAGAAAAAGATTTGAAAAGAATTTGGTCGATCATGCATTTCCCATCAATTAAACTAGGAAAAGCTTTAGGCATCACAGTTGAGACTCCATTTCTTAATGATTCAGTGCAGGAATTTGCGAAGTCTTTGCCTGTAAGCATGAAAGTGGGAATCAAAGACGATAAAAAATATGGAAAATGGATTTTACGGAAAGCGTTTGAAGATAAAATCCCAAAATCTATTCCTTGGAGAGACAAATATCCCCTTCAAGATGGTGCCGGTACTTCTGGTTTGATTACTCTTTTTGATACTGTAATCATTGACGATGTATTCCAAAAAAAGAAAAAAAAGATCTTAGAAGACGATGGCGTCAATATCAGAACTAAAGAATCACTCCATTACTATGAAGTTTATAGAAAATATTATGATGAACCAGCAAAACTTCAATCTTCAGATATACAATGTCCTTATTGTCAGTTTGCTATAGAACAAAATTCTAAATTTTGTAGAATGTGTGGTGCATTTCCTATCTAGACATTTTTCTTCCACTTGTTAGGCTTTTTTAAAAAAATTTTCCGACATCCGTTACAGCAAAAATAGTATTCTTTACCTTTGTACTCATGAACTAGAGCAAGTTCCTTATCGAGTTCAATACCACAAACAGGATCAACCGGCACAGTGAACAACGTTTAATTTTTCTATTTATGTATTGGTTTTTGATTGATTATTCTTACTTGTAAATTTTTGAATTAATTCAGAAAACTGTTCTTGTTCCATCGGAGGAATTTTCATAACTTCTAAATTTTCATTTACATGCAATTCTGATTTATGGCCAACTAAAGGTGCTAGAACACCAGGAGTTGAGCGAATAAATTGTAATGCTCGTATCGATGGCTTCAGATCATCAAATTCTGGCATAACACCCGGAGCTAAAAGTTTGCCTTGCATTAATGGTACACTAGTAAATACTCCAATGTTATGTTTAGTTGTTGCATCTAAAATTGAAGTCTGTTGTCCATTAGAATCTTGATTCTTAATCATAAAAGCTTGATCAAGATACATGTTAAATGGTAACTGAATGAATCTAAATCCATGGTTTTCGCCACCAACTTTTTTAGCTAAAGTAATTGTTTCATTCAAAGAAAGATATTGTGGGTCATCAGGTGGGACCCTATAACATTCCCATGTTGCCATCCCATAGAACCTAATTTTACCTTCTTTTCTCTTCTGTTCATAGAATGAAAAAACACTTTCTAATTTTTTCATAAAGTCTTCTCTCGATACATCTTTGATTTGACCTTCGACAGCATTGTGTAAATAAATCAAGTCAATGCATTCCAAACCAAGATTTTTCAAACTACGGTTTAGTTGATCT
>JAEHKV010000093.1 GCA_016838845.1 Nitrosopumilales archaeon
ACTTGATATCCTGCAGAGTCACAAAGCGCAGTTGCCTCGTTTATGATCTCCTCCTCATCATAAGTAATCAAAATTGCAGTTTTCATATTACCCAGATTTTATGGGCTAACTTGTTTTCTTTAAAGCCTTCTCGATATTGATATTGAGAACAATCTCTGCAATATCACTGGCATATTCTGAAATTCTTCGAATATTTTCTACCATCCTTCTAATTCTGAAGATCTCCTCATCATCCTTTAGAGATTTTGTTGCATCAAGAACCTTTTTTTCATACTTCACAATTTCATTCGCTTTTTTAATGGTCATATCAGCTTGGACATAATCCTCCTTGAAAAGAGAAAGACAAGCATCGTCTAAAACAGATATTGAAAAGTTATTCATATCTTGAATTTTCATTAAAATTTGTTTTTTGATACCTTTTTTGAATTCTATAAGATCCTTTGCAATAACCACTGCATGGTCACCAGTTCTTTCAATGTTTTTTACTACTAATCTGTAACCAAGACAGTTTCTTACATTATCAAGTCCCATTTCTTTTAGCATATGTTCATTTTGTATTGCAATTATCAACTGACGAATAATATAGAAACCAAATCTGTCTACCTCATCATCCGTATTAATCACTTCTTCAGCAAGATCAAGATTCTCTTCTTTTACAGCTAAAATAGCATCATTTAGCATAGATTTTGCTAAATGTATCATTCTTTTGAATGCACCATCTACAGACAGCTCAAGCAGATTCACAAGAACTTGAATTGTAATTCCACTAGTAGAATCTGAAATGATTTCTGTACCCATCAACATTCTCTTAACTGCATTTTTGATTGCTGTCCTTTGAACCGGTTTTAGAATTCCACCTTTTGGCTTCATGTTAATGGTCTTAAAACCCAAAAAGTAAATCGAAATTAGTTTTCTAATTATAAAAGACGGATTTTCTTCAACACCAATTTCAATTGTTGCATCATCAACTTGTTTAATTCCAGTCTGAAATTTTAAAGGAAAGATTTGCAGAGCAGACGCACCCTGTCTTAACACTCTAACTTGATCTCCTTTCTTTAAACCAAGATCTGTAACCCATTGTTTAGGCAAAGAAACAATGAAAGAAGATTTTCCAGTAAATTGGATTTTTCTTGTTTCCCCTGGTTCTTCCATAATCTACGGTTTAATCTCCAATCTATATAGTTTAGTTTCAAAAATATAGTTTTCCTATGAACTAATATTTAGAGGGATTTGGTCTATGTCTAATGGATCATGTGCTAAAACTCAAGCACACAATTGATGCTTTATTTGGGAATGGGGTTTCGAAACACCTCCCAAAGGATATTGATATAACCTTTTCAAAAAAGAATGGACGAATTAGGAATGTATACCATGATGGCAAATTGCTTTGCACTTTACGAATAGACGGTGGTCTAGCAATCAGTCCCTTTTTTGCTCAAAAACTTTTGAAAAGTAAAAAATTCAAAGAAAATTGTCTAGAAATTAATTCTGATGCAAAACCCTTTGTTGAGGAAGGAAGATCTGTTTTTTGTAAGCATGTTGTATGGTGCGGAAAAAATGTAATGATTGCAGCTGATACCCCTGTATTGTTCAAAGGGAATGTCATTGCTGTTGGTAGAGCGATTCTATCATCAACTATGATAATGAATCAGAACAGGGGAGTTGCTGTAAAAATTAGGGATAGTTTAAAAAGACACGAAAAAGGAACAGGAACATTATGATGCGAGGTGGAAACCGCCAGATGAGAAGGATGATGGATAAGATGGGATTAGACATGGAAGAAATCCCAAATGTTCAGGAGGTCATCATAAAGACTGACAAAAAAGAAATCATTATTTCAAAACCACAGGTTACTGAAATGAAGGCCAAAGATAATTCTATTTTCACAGTTACTTCAGATGGTTATGAGGAAAAGGAGCTTGAGATTCCTATTTTCTCAGATGAGGATATTCAATTAATATGTCAACAAGCTGGTGTTGATGAAGAAAAGGCAAAAAATGCATTAGTTGAGGTAAAAGGTGATCTGGCAAGAGCTATTCTCCTATTAACTAGTGGCTAACTGAAAATTATGCAGTAAAATACGTCGTGTTAATTGTTTTGAAGGAATAAACCTATATCCCTGAAAACGGCTATTCTTTTCATCGATCCACTGCAAAATACCCAAATTGGAATTGCAACAACTTATGGTAAACCTTATTTCAAATTCTCCAAATCATTAAAGAGCCTAAATCTAAAATTTGACTCTATTTTGCCCGAAGAAATCCCAACCTATCCCGGAAATCTTATTCTGACCACCACAAAGGAGGTGCCAATAGATTGTCACAAACTTATCCTTAATGAGGAAATTCTAGATAAACATCCCACAATAATTCGGGGGATTATTATTCAAAAATTGGATTTGAGTTTTGAGAAAGATGATCTGGTGATTGGTATAGATCCTGGAAGTAGGATTGGATTATCGATTTTTTTCTTTGGCAAGGAAATTGAAAACTCACTTTATAATTCCGTTGAAGATTTGGTTTCACATGTAATCAATGTTCTTGCCGAGTTGAGTGCTAAAAGAAAACTAGTAAAGATTGGAAATGGTAATATGGAAATAGCTAGAAAAATTAGCACTATGTTAAACCTAAAATTTTGTTCCTCCTTCGAGCTTGAATTTGTGGATGAGCGAAAAACAAGTTTGAAAATTAAAAATTTCAATCAGAGAGGCAAACGAGACATGCTCTCTGCAAAATACATCATACAGAGAGAAGGCTATCGGCATTTCGTGTTGCCATTATCCATAACCGGATGAAAAAACTAGATCGCATTTCTAAAGATAAACGATATAGAAATTTTAATTTAAACAAATTTTATTGTAAAATCTTTTTAAACAATTATTAGCAAGAGTTACAAATCTTAAAAAAAACGAATTTCACAATACATAGATATTTATACATCTTTTCGAGGATTTTTGCGAATATTGTTCCTTTATAAAGACTGATCGCTGTAAATTTTTCATAAATTTCAAGAAAAATCTATAGAAATTTTAGATCTATCCTTTTATAGTTAAGAATTCTACATATTGTTAGAGTAGATAATTATGACATGTAAAGGAATATGCGTTCGATACAAGGCACAGAAGCCCGTTGGAACTGGAAGATATGCTTCTGGGCAAAGACGATGTCAAATTTGTGAAATCTTCATTAAATGGGAGGGACTTTGGTGTCCATGCTGTGGATACAGATTAAGAACCAAACCACGAAACTTGAAGTACAAAGCAAAACTAAGAGCCCGAGTTGAAGCCGACTCTAAGCAAGCTGAAGCAATAGCAATAAAAGCATAAGATTTGTCTCAAGCTTATTGACCACCATTCCTGGTTTTTTGAAAAAAAACTTGGATGTGAATAATCGTCATTTCTTATTGATGGTTCTAAAGTTTGAAAATGGTAATTTTGTATCTGTTTCTGAAGGAGCTGAAAAGTTAGGATCAATGGTCGTATCATTATCAACAGGACCTACTCCTGTTACAACTACTGTAATTCCCGCTAGAACAGACTCTCTTTTTTTAAAATTAACAGCAGAACGAATTAGTACCTCTACAAAAGGAATTGCTATAGTTTCAGCGTTTATTGAAAAAGAGCTAAACCCAGAAACTGCCAAAGTCATTATGAGTAATATAACAGAGATGATTCAAAATGTCTGATCTTAGAAATTTTCTCTCGCTAATTAAAAAAAATAGGGAATTAAAAACTGTTAAGAAAAAGGTTTCAACAAAATATGAAATTGCTGCAATTACCGCAAAAGCTGATGGCGGAAATGCAATTTTATTCGAGAATATCAAGGAAAGTAAATTTAGACTTGTCTCAAATCTTGTGGGAACAAGGGGGAGATTCGCTAGAGCGGTTGGAGCAAAAGAATCACAAATTCATGATAGAGTTTTTTCATCAATTAAGAACGCAAAAAAACCAAGATGTATCTCGTCAGGTAAATTCATGGAAAATAAATCAAGAAACCTTTCTTTGCTTCCTATTGTAACACATTTTGCCAAGGAATCAGGACCTTTTATTACATCATCAATAATTTATGCAACCAATCCTGACACTGGTTCCCAAAATTCATCCTTTCATAGATTGATGCCAATTGATAAAACTCACTTTTCTGTAAGGATGGTTGAAGGACGTGATCTTCATCGATGTTTTATCGATGCAAAAAAACATGGCGATGATCTTAAAGTAGCTATATCCGTAGGCGTTCATCCAGCAATCTCTATCGCTGGTGCTTATCAGGCTGACTGGGGGAAAAACGAAATTGATATTGCAAACACCCTGTTGGGAGGAAAACTTACCCTCACAAAATGCCCATATTCTGGAATGAAGGTTCCATCTTCTTCTGAAATTGTCATGGAAGGTAGAATTCTCAAAGACAAAACTCACAAAGAATGGATGGTTGAAATGCTTCAAACCTACGATCACAAAAGATTCCAACCTGTCTTTGAGCTTGAAAACATGTACTATAGAAATAATCCAATATTCCATGATATTTTATCGGGATTTTCTGAACACCGACTCTTAATGGGAATGCCAATTGAAGCGAAGCTTAATGGTAAGATGAAAAAAGAATTTTCACAAACAAGAAAAATATCGATGACGAATGGTGGGTGCAATTGGTTACACGCTGTAATTCAAATAAAGAAAAAAGCTCAAGCAGATCCAAAAAAAATTATAAAAAAAGCATTTGCAATCCATCGTTCTCTTAAACAGGTTACAATTGTTGATGATGATATAGATCCAAATGATCCAGTTGCAGTAGAATATGCAATGGCAACAAGATTCCAGGCTAACAAAGATTTGATAATACTCAAAAAAGTTCGTGGTTCAAGTTTGGATCCATCAAGTGATCAAAAGAAATTACTCACTGCAAAAATGGGAATTGACGCAACAAAACCCTTTGATAAAAAACCTGAAGGATTTAAAATTGCAAAAATTCCAAAATTTGATAAAGTATCATTGAAAGATTATTTTAAATAAAATTTAGAGCATTTTTTGAATTTTATCTCAAATGTATATTCTTAGTTTTTAAAAAAATTATTTTTATTTTATTTTTGAGGCCACATGGTATTCCATGTTTCGGCAAATTTTTTCATCATTTCTCCATATGCTTTCAATTGTTCCATACCAGATCCACTAAGCGTTTTTTGCCAATTATCTGAAAATTGTTTGTATGCATCAAATGTTGATTCACTCATTGCTTTCTGCCAACTATCTCCAAATGTCTTGAATGTATCAATACCTGCTTGACTCATAGCATTTTGCCAATTCTCTCCAAACTCCTTCATGGTGTCTGCTGAAGACTCTTTTGCTGCCTTTTCCATTACTTCATTGAATTTTTGCTGGATCTCATAACTTGCTTTTTGAATTGATTCAACTAACTGTCTCCAATTTTCTAGATGTTTTGCATACTCCAGCCATAATTTTTGCCATTCTTCAGAGCCAGTTTCAGACACGATTCAATGATTTAGAGTTGGGTCACATAAACTGATCTATACTTTTTGAGAGTTGTTAAAATTGTAAAACCCTTTCATGAAATAATTACTATGAAAACATAATCACCACTATGATTTTTCTATAGAGTAACTTTTGATCTAATTTATTTATGTGAATTTGATTTAAAACTCATCTTGAATGGAGGTGAAGAATGAATGGCACTGTATGGAGTTTATGGAAGTCATACTACTGAATCATGTCCATTAAACCATCAAGAAAATAGAAGAGCAGTAATTGAAGGAGGCCCATTGTTCAAACAAGTAGCCGAAGCCGCAAATGTAAAAGTTGTGAGTCAATATCACTCAGGCCTTGAACATACATTTTTGTGGGTTCTGGATGCAAAAGATGCTCAAACAATTGAAAGTTTGATGATTGAAGCGGGAATCGCAAAGTTCAATGCAGTAAAAATTGTTCCAGTTTTTACTTTCGATGACGTAATTGAAAAATGTAAAAAAATTGAAGGTAAAGGTTAAGAATCCAAATCAATTTATTTCTGATCTTTTTCCCAAAAGAATTCCTTTCTGAGGAAAACATCTAGTTGATCAAATGCATCCATTGAGATTTCTTGTTTCGCCAACATTTTTGATAACAACAAGATAAGTTTTTGCTGGAATTGTACATCATGTGCATGATATCTGTCTAATCTGTCTACGAGCTCTTCTAACTTATCAAGTAAAGGCCGAACTTCTTTCGAGATAATATCCTGAACATCAGCTTTTCCAGCTGCTGAATCTTCAAACTGTTTTGGCATTTTCTAGCGATCCTTAATTTTAGAAAGTGATTATATGATATCAAGTTAATATTTTGTTAGTTTTTTACCAACTAGAGCTACTTTTTTAGGCTTAGACACACAAACACGCACATTTGTTGTGCACTAAAACGAAAAAATCACCCCTGATATCTTTTTTCATAAAAAATTCAAATCGTAGCAATGATACGCGTTCCTTTTTAGTGAATTTGACGTAATTCTACTTTACGGTAAGCAGGACGATCTATTGTTGAGAGTTGTTTCCTACAGCTTTATGTGAACCTGCTTACCAATAACTATGATAATTCATTTAAGTGAAAATAACTCAATAGGACCTGAAAAAAAGCCAGGCCCATAAAGGACTAGCCCTATTGTTCTTGCTTGCTCGAACAGAACCAATACGTCATTCTCATATTTAACTTTCATTCCGACTCAAAATAACAATAATGAAAAATTCTCAAAAAAATCATTTCTTTTGTTTTTTCTTTCTTGGATCTTCTTCTTCTGGCTCTAGGCCCTGTAGCTTATCTTCTTCATAGGGCATTGATTTCATATCAAAATTCAATCTTTGACAGGTAGTGTTTGGTTTTTTTTACAGAGGGATCAGTTTTTTCAAAATTTCCAAAACTAGAATTTATGATATTTTTTATATTATTTTAGGCAAATAATTATTGGTAGTATGTAACAAGGAAAAATTTACCGATTGGTATAAATTCTCAATAAACTTCCAGCTTTTCATGGCAAAACTTCAATGCAGGGACTATGGATTTGATTGTGATTTTGTGGTAGAGGGTGAAGTAGAATCGGTTATAACTCAATTTGGGAACCATACCAATGATGAACATGGAATCGAATATTCAAAAGAAGCATTAATGCAGATTATTTTAAGAAAGTCTTAAAAATTAATGAACAATTTTTCATAAAAATTAGTATTTATGTCAATTTTGACTTCCAAAAAGATCATTTGATTGGGGTCCAGAACCTGCCAACTTTAAAGATGAAACCCAATCATTCACTACTTCATCGAACACCGTATTATCATAATCTATTCCTGAAATTTTTGATAAAATTTCTAGTATTTGTTTGATAGAATCTTCATATGGTGGTTCTTCACCATGATTAGAATTTATTCTGTAGCCGGTCATCCCAAAATAATCTGCAGCTACCCCCAAAATCACATTTGTAAAATAAGGCGCAACTTCATTTTTCATAATAGCAACACCATTTTTCTCAAGAACTTGAATAGCTTCAGCATTAGTTGCAAAACCAGTGGCTCGTCCACGAGGACTAATTTCAGCTAGTCTAGTTCCAACTGTATAGACTTCAGAGACCCCAATATCTTTTGCAATTTTAAGATAAAGCTCTGAGTAATCTCGCATAAAAAAACAAGGTGCACATCCTTCTGGTTTTGTTAAAAGAATAAAGTTGTCATCGCCCAACAAAAACTCAGCACAGCAGTTTTGTGTATGATGTGGGAGTTGTTTTACATCAAGTCTTAACTCAAATTCTGGAAGAGACGCGACTCCGTGTTGGTCAACTTCAATATAGTCAATTTGATCTGGCGCTGAGTATTGAAGAGGTATATCAGGACAGATGTCTGATCCCCAAACTCTAACAAATGGTCTCATGTTGTGAGATGATGCAATTATTTCAGCCATAACCTTTCCATGACTGTAAAACTCGTCAAACATGTAGATTGAGGGGAAGGCTACAATTAATTTGCCATTATGCAGCTTTGGAGAGTTCTCAATGAACTCAAAGTTGCTTATCACCGGATTGAAATTAATCCATCTTAATAATGCGCATAGTTGTCAAATAAATTAGCTTTAACATTGAAACAAAATACTTTATTCATTTGGACCAATAGCCATCCGCAGGAAATTTCATACCTGCAACTCGTTTAGTCTCATCTTTAATTTTTGCAAATTTTTCAACAACATCCCAATTTTCTTTAATTATTTTTGCAACTTCAGGAAACACATCTTCTTCCCAAGTAGAATTCTTGCCTTTTGCAGCATTAAACAATTTAGTTTTAACAGAACTTGCTGAAATCTCCTTTCTCGAACCTATCCTTGGGTGAAGCCCATAAACTTTGAGCATTAATCTTTCGGCCTTGTCTCCAGTGTAAGTAAAATAATCATGGTTTAGACCCTTGCTCAATTGACGCCTTAGCCTCCAAGAAGATGGAGAAAGCAAAGGAGGCAGATATCTAGAAAATGGTGCATTAAATGTATAATTTTTTGATATTGTTATAGAATCGCCAAAAACTGCCTCTAACATTTTTTTTCGTAAGTTAAAGTCAAAGGGAAAACTTCGACTATTGATCTCTTTTCCATTTTTTAGGAATATAACCGGCATAACTACCACTCTTTCAGATTTTTTTTGTAGATCTTTTATGATCTCAACATGTGCCTTAGTTACTGGATTAAGATGTGCAAGATATACTGCTTTTGTCAATTATACATTGTCTTAATTGGTTCTATTTCAATTGTTTAATTTTAATGGG
>JAEHKV010000094.1 GCA_016838845.1 Nitrosopumilales archaeon
AAATGGTTGTGATATTACCTTACTGAAATGACCAGATGAGCCATCCTTCAATGCTACTTCGTTAACTAAATTGCCTCGTTGATCAAAAATATCTACGAACAAGTCCTCACTGAATGAAAGGGTTTTGTACACTGCACCTGAAAGAATTAGTTTATCGTTATCAAATTGGGCTTCAATTACTGCTGACCGAGATCGCATTGGAAGATATCTCTCAATTAGTTGTTTTAGTTCCTCAAGTTTTTCATCAACCTGTTCTGAATCTCTGTTAGCTAATTCAATTTTAATTTCGTGGAGGATATATTCGAATTTAGAATCACTATTGTAATTTTCACCACCAAATTGTTCGATAAATGATTTTAGTTCTTCAAATTCTCTTGCAAGTTCTAATGTATCAAGCTCTTTAGAATCATGAGTTCTTTCACTTTTATCTGCTACATTTACAATTTGTGTTGCTTGAGAATTCATGTATTGCAACATCACCACGTATAGTCCAGGTTCAGTTGGTGCATGCCATTGTGTGAAAAAGTCACCATTCCTTGTGTCTGTAAATTTCAGTGTGCTGTGTGTGTTGCCTGCACCATCATAAACAGTAACATACAAGTCTTGTCTCATGTCTTTTTTCCTTAAACCATCAGGTTTGTTTACTGCTCCTTCCATAATCCAGATGTCTTTTTCTTGATCATACTCAATGTGATATATGATGTCAGCACTGTTGAGTGGTAGATACTCATTCAAATATGCACGAATTTCACTTAATTTTGTTTCCGCATCTATGAAATTACCATAATCGATTAGCTCCGATACGTCATCGGTCATTTTTACATACTTAGCTGAATGTTGAGCAAAGTCAGCATTATAGAATTTAGAGACCGTTTCTGAAATTTGCTCTAGATGTTCACGATACTCTATTCTTTTTAGTTCATCTTTGCTGTATCCAGATTCCGAACCAAATGGATCATCTGCATATGCTTTTGAGACTTGACGCCATTCATCAAATAACTCTCGTACCAACTCATCGGCTGCATCAAGATCATTGTATACCACGAGATTTCTAGCGTAATTGACTCGTTCCATCATGGAATCTGCGAATTCAATATATTTAGGCAGGAACTTGTTTTTACTTAGACCTAACTCAGCCAAGTTTTCAATGGATTTTGCTCTTTGGAGAATGTCGCTGGCACGAACTTTGTATGCATCCTTGGAATATGAACTCAAATCTTCTTTGATTTCTGGAGCTTTTTCGCTAGCCCACGTAAGCAAAACTTCGATTCGATCAATCTTGCTTACTGTTGGGTTGCCATTTTGCATTTTTTCAGCTGTATCTAGAATTTTCAAAGCGTTGTTAATGACAAAAAGATTTTTGTAATCAGCTTGAATCTCTGCTTTATTTTTCATTGTTTCATATTCAAACTTTAAAATTGAAATTGGACTTCGTTTTTCCCTTAATTCGTTTATTGAATTATCAAATTCTGAGACAAGAGCTAAAATTTCACCAACGGACTGAGCACCTTCTACTTGTACAAGAAGAGATTCCCAGCCATCAGTTAAATAGGATCCAATGTTAGTTGCTTGAGAGATTTCTACAGCCTTTGAAATTCTTGAAGATGCATCAATGACCATTTTCATGTTTTTGATGTCATTTTCAGCAGCAAGAATATCATCAACTGAGGTTGCGAGTTGTAATTGAGTTGCAAGGTTATCCCATTCAGGCAATAGAAGATTTGCGAGTTCTGAATTTTCTTCTCTGTCATCAGAAATGAATCTATCAACGTGGTCAAGTTCTCTCAAAATTAAAGCAGCCTGGTGAAGTTTTGATACCTTCTCTTTGGACTCTAAGAATTCTTCTATCGTATTCTTGTTAAGTAAAGATGATTTTTTTGAATCCCATTCAAACTGGACTATACTATAGAGGCCTACTTGCTTTCGTGAAATCACATCCAGATATCTCGATTTTGATAAAAGATCTATGAGATCATTTAATTCGGTAGAATAGATTGGGCCAGTTCCACGAGCAAAAATAAATGCAATCTCTTCTTTTATAGCTCTATTCATCAAAGAATTATCTTTTGTCATTAAATTCAAAAGCGAAGCTTCCAATTCTTGAAAACTATGTGTTTGTTTAGCTTCAACTTTGATTGGGTCGACGTTTTTAATTGAAACAAAAACATCGTTTATCCTATCAATTGCAGTGTTAGTGTCACCAATTTCATAATAGAACATTGAAGAAAAGATCTCTTCGTCTATTGATTTTGCAATATCAAAAGAAACTTTTCCACTTTCTATTAATTGCGCTGTTGAATCCAATGCAGATGAAACAGCTGGTCTAAAGGAAGGATCAATCTCATAAAGTTCATCTTCAATAAAAAATCCACTCCATAAATCAACATATAGCGCCTCTAATTCACCCATTGTATTGCTTGATGGGTTTGTTGTCAGCGTTTCTAATTTTGCTGAAAATTGTTCCAGGTTTTGATTAGTTTTTTGTTCTATGGAATTAATTTTTTCAGAAACTAGTTTTGTTGCTTGATCAAAATATGTGAAGCCGCTTGGTTCTTCAAAAATTGTTGAAGAAACTGTAAAGGTTGATTCTGTTGAATAATCTCCATAGAATAATTTTATTTCATATTCTCCAGAAATACCACAAAGTTTTCCCTTTAGTGGAATTCCTTCAGTCACAAACAATCCATTTGATAATGGAGTTAACTGCTGAATTTGACATAGATCACCGTTAGGATTAACGATTTGTAAAATCAAATATGAATCTGGAAAAACATTTGCAAGACTGCCGAAGATAAAAAGCTGTTCGCCTTTATCATATACTCCAAAGTTATCTAAAAGAGAAATTCTATCAGATATCTGTGCATTGGCATATGAAGGCATCAATAAAATTACAAAGAATCCTAAGACAGCTAAGAGTCGTTCCACAACTCGTTCCAATGAAAAATGAATTTAACGTTCAGGTAGAAATTATCAGAAAACACTATAAACTACCTTGCATTATAGTCGTAAAATTAGCTATAAACAGAGATCAGGATACTGTCATCTAGGTGAGAAATTTTCTATGGATGTTGTAAAGAAAACGTTTGACAAATGGGCAAAAATAGGAAGAGCAGAACTGATGGAGCGAGAACACACAAAAACTGTTTTAAGGTTTTTGAGATCTGTTTCATTTAAAAAAGATTTTTCTTTTCTGGATATTGGATGTGGCAATGGTTGGGTAGTACGAAAAATTTCTAAAATTAAGACTTGCAAAAAAGCAGTTGGGATAGATAAAAGTAAATTTATGATAAAAAATGCTATTTCAAAGAAAAAAACTGTAAAAGAACATTACATACAATCAGATATTGAAAGTTGGGACTACAAAGGCAAGTTTGATTTCATTTTCTCAATGGAGTCT
>JAEHKV010000095.1 GCA_016838845.1 Nitrosopumilales archaeon
ACTCTTTCAGATTTTTTTTGTAGATCTTTTATGATCTCAACATGTGCCTTAGTTACTGGATTAAGATGTGCAAGATATACTGCTTTTGTCAATTATACATTGTCTTAATTGGTTCTATTTCAATTGTTTAATTTTAATGGGGACGATGGGACTTGAACCCATGATCTCCAGCGCCCGAGGCTGGCAGTATACCAAGCTAACCTACGTCCCCATATCTGAAACTGAAATGATGATTTTATTTCTTTAAAAAAATGATTTGTTTAACCGTAAGATTCGAACTTTACTTCAAAGCTTCCATCTTCCCGCTTATCTCGCATTGTGACAAAGCCATTTGGTTTCATAAAGTCCATTACCCCATCAATTGTTCCTTGCCAGCCACAAATATAGAACATTGTATTATCTTTAGTAATTTTTTCACCAACAAGTTCTTCTAACGGCGACTTGCCATTTTCTTTCAGTCTTAAGAAAGTCTCAACTCTTCCATTATGGCCACCCCATGATCTGTTAAACCATTCTTGTGGTCTGCTTATTGCTGCTCTATAAGTAAAATTCCACTTGTCTTTTCCATGATCAAGACTTTCATTGTCTAAATCAATCAACAGATCTTTGTAGCTCAATTCGTCAACATAACTTGCGCCATGAAGAACAACAATTTCTCTTTTATCGTTAACTGCATGAAGATGTTGAGCAAAACTCACAAAAGGTGCAATACCAGTACCGCCCCCAACACAAACAATTCTTCTTTCATCTTTACTTCCATCAGGTAGTTTTTCATTTATTTGAAGAGCCGCACCGGCTGGTTTGAGCCAACCTATTTCATCTCCTTCTTTTGCATTGAATAATAGCGTAGTCAAACGACCTGGTAACGGTTTTCTTACCCACCTGATTACCAATTCAATGAACTTTTTATTTTCAGGATGTGATGCAATTGAATACGCTCGTCTTACAACTTTATTGTTATCAGTTGGATTTGGTAGACCTATAGTAATGAATTGACCCGCATGGAAGTCAGGTACTTGACCATCATTAGGAAGCAATCTAAAAATTCCAAGATCCTCCTTCATTAATTGAACATACGTAATGGTCGCTTGGTCCTCTTGTACCATTTGTCTGATCAGTTTCCTAGCGGTTAAATATCTTATGTTAAATGTTGTTGAAATTAATTTGGAAATTATAGCTACACGTTAATATCCAATCCAAAAAATCTTAACCGGTCAGTATTTTTTAAAATGATCAATTGGGCCGGTCGTCTAGACTGGTAGGATACGCCCTTGGCATGGGTGAGATCGTGGGTTCAAATCCCATCCGGTCCACTAATTTTGGTTTGCTAAAACTAAGAGCTTTTGAAGCTCTTCGTCTTTTTCTTCAGAAATTTTTTTTATTTCTTCAGGAGGAAGTTTATCCCCTAGGTCAATTGCTGCCTTCAAAGCACTTTTTTTTACCTCTAAATTAGAGTCAGAAAAACAATTGTGAATAGCTTGACTTGCTGCATTTGCTTTAAGAAAACCTAAAGCACCTAAAGCACAGGATCTGACCATAGAACTCGAATCTTTTGTAAGATCAATAATTGATGAAATGCTTTCTGCATTCTTTCTATTTGCTAAAACTAAAGCAGAATAGCCTCTAATGTTTTTACAATCTGACTTTAAATTTTTAATTAAAAATTCAGAAATATTATTTGTGTTTAGTACTAGAACACTAAAAGCCTCTCCACGTACCTCAATTTCTGGGTCATCTAATTTTGAAATTATTTTGTTAATTATTTGAGGATCGTTAGAATCTGAAAGTGACTCTAAAATCTTGATTTTTTCTTCCTTTGAATCAGAATCTAAAATTTTGTTTATTTCAACTATTGAATTCATTTAGATCTATAGTATCATTACTGCAAAGTAATATTTTTCTATATACCCTGAAACGCCAATTTGTTAATTTAGATTTAAATTATCCTCAAATGTTGGTCTGATAATGTCGACCGAAACACAAGCCAGAGACACTATATTCATAGGTAAGAAACCATTGATGGCGTATGTGACATCTACGCTAATTCAGTTGGCAAACATACCCACCGTGAGCATCAAAGCTAGGGGCATGAGCATTGGACGTGCAGTAGATGTTGCACAAATCATCGTACGTAAAACAGAGCATGCTGGATTTTCTATCGGAGATATCATAATTGACTCTGAAGCATTAGAATCCAAAGACGGAAAAATGCGAAACGTGTCAACAATCGAAATAGTAGTAAAGCGAAACACAGCATAACTGTGCTTTACTTGAAATTTTTTATTTTATTCTCTTTTTGATAATCCATATCTCTTTTCTAATTTTCTAAACTTTTGAAGTTCGACTAAATCATTGAATTGATCAAAGTTGACCAATCTATTTCTCAATTTTTTAGTCGTTCCAGTTTTTTTGAGTTCTTTTAGAATGTTTATGGTTGCAAAAGTATTTGCAAACAGAACAGAAAGAGGATATAGAATTATTTTAAAACCCATTTTGTTTAGCGCTGAAGCCGAGATTAATGGTGTTGCTCCTCCTTCTATCATGTTTGCAACAAGCGGGGCTTTGATCGCTTTACCAATTTTTTTCATCTCTTGAATTGATTTTGGCGCTTCAACAAAAATTGCATCCGCACCCAGTTTCTTATTGTATAAACCACGTTCAATTGCTGCGTCTAAACCTTCAGTAGCACGAGCGTCAGTTCTTGCCACGATTATGAAATTTTTACTGCTACGTGCATCTATGGCAGCTCCAAGCTTTTCCGCATATTCTTCTTGTGACACAACTTCTTTGCCTTGCATATGCCCACATCTTTTAGGCCAACGTTGGTCTTCAAGAAAAATTCCTGATGCTCCAGCAGATTCTAACTCTTTAACTAATTTCCAAACACTTAGTGCATTTCCATATCCAGTATCTGCATCAACTATTA
>JAEHKV010000096.1 GCA_016838845.1 Nitrosopumilales archaeon
GGGCCGATGGTTTAGTGGTATAATGCCGCGTTCGCAACGCGGATGTCGAGGGTTCAATTCCCTCTCGGTCCACTACCTAGAAACTATTATACATAAACTAGAATTATGAGATTGCATGAAAGTTTTCACCGGAAAACAAGCAGCAGAGGATTATATGTCAACTCATACACTTGCATTTTCAACTCCTGAATTGACACTGATGCGATATTCATTTTGGTTAGGAGATATGGTTCCGGATCCTGAAGACAAAGAAAAATCTATGCCAAGACTTTACAAATTTGTTGAAGAGAAAGACTTTGAACCAGTTCAAATCATTGATGATGATAAATTTGAACCGACAGGAGCTATTAGAGTTTCTGGAATGTATGGTAATCAAGATAGTGTAACGGGTTCAGATACAAAATTTTGTTCGGAGTGTGGGAGCAAAATATCAACTACTGCTAAATTCTGTACCGAGTGCGGTGCAACTCAAGATTAATTTTTGTAATTTTTCTAAACTTTATTTCCACATTTTGTGCAAAACTTTGCATCAGGACGTAATCCTGATCCACATGATGAACAAGATTTTCCACTGGATGATCTAGGAATTAATGCAGGATCTGGAGATGGTAAGTTCCCAGCCTGGCTAAATGTTTCTTGCGCTGATACAATGGAGGGTGGTTGTCCAACAGGATTTTCTGCAGTTCCTGCTCTTGCAGCTTGTGGGGTCCCCATCATTCCAGGTGAACCCATTCCAGGCATTAGACCAGGAGATTGTGTTGCACCTGTTGCTAATCCACCAGCCAATTTATCCATTGATTTTTTCATTTCAAAAATAACTTTGATTGCAAGAAATTCTAATGCAGAATATGCAACAACATAATCACCTAATTTTTCAAAAAATTCTTTGTCACCAATTTTTCCAGCTTTGTACATCTTGTTAGTATCAAGAAATGTTTCATAGTATCCCTGAGATTCATCGAATAAATTATTTAGTTTTTCATATAGAAGATTGAGTGTATCTACTTCACCGAATGACATGGGCTGATTTCCTTCATGTAATATTAATTACTTTAGATCAAAAAATGAGAAACGATAGATGTGTTTATGCGCTTTGTAGTGCCTTATCAATCATATTTTTGTATGATTCTTTTGATGCAGCACCAACTTGTTGACCAACTAACTGGCCTTTGTGAAATAGTGCCAAGGTTGGAATGCTAAATACATTGTATTTTGATGCTAATTCGTTTGCCTCATCTACATTGACTTTGACGAATTTAATTTTGCCATCATAATCGTTGGCAAGTTCTTCTACAACTGGTGAAACCATTCTACATGGACCACACCATTCCGCCCAAAAGTCAACAAATACCGGGAGATCGGAATTCATTACATCAATTTCCCATGATTTTGCGTCTGAGATTTTAGTTACTGCCATTTCTGTTGATTATTTCTTGGAACATCCCTAAAAATGTTGACCATAATTATATCCAAATGTTTCATTTCTTTTTCATCCTAAGATTTGATAATCAGAAGTAATTGAAATATACTTAAATGACCTTTGGATGAATCTGAGTAATATGAGTTCTGAGCTTAGACTAAAGAAGTTACGTGGTTCGGGAGGTTTCATTATGGCGAATGTAACTGATGAACAACAACAGAAGGGCAATTTAGGCGGTCCTGATCTCTTTTTAGCTCCGATGGGTAGATTAGATCCTGAAAAAATTTCCAAATATTTTTGCAACACTTGTGAAAAAGAATACGAAAATGGTCCTAAAATAGAATATGAGAATCCAAACGAAGTGGTAGCAGAGAATCTAACTTTAGTTGAAAGAGGACAGTACATTTGCACTACCTGTGGTTCAGTTTTAGCAGAATACAGAGAATTTCAAAAACCAGATGAACAACGTGATGTTGGTATCGCTAAACCTATATCCACAGATCAAGACACTTTACTTCCACCACCAACTGGCGAGACACCCCTTACAATGCCTGATTTTTCTCAAATAGGGACTGAAACTCCTGTTTCTAGTCAAACTCAACCCATTGACACAACATTCAGTTCTATTTCTGGGATGGCAGTGTATGATGAAAACGCAAAAAGAATTGGTACTGCGAAACAAGTAGGTGTAGATTCATCTCAGAATGTAGTACTAGTTGTTACAAATAATGAAGGAAATGATGTGACTATTCCTTGGAATAAGATTGGTAAAGTAGGAGAAATTGTCTTACTTGGAACTTCTGGTAGTGCCACTTCTCAATCAGGGCAATGTTCTAGCTGTAATTTTGTAAATAAGGCTGGTTCAAAATTCTGTGAACAGTGTGGAACAACTCTTTAGAATGTAAAATTTAGATAAACTCATGATTAAAGGATGAAAGTAGTTTGACAGTTGGTAGAATTTCAAAAGGAATAGTCAAAGATATCATAATTGTTGCTGTTGCTGTTTTAATAATTTGGATTGGTTTGCAAATAATTTTTGGAACACAAAATCCATTTTTTGTTGTTTCAAGTGGAAGTATGGTTCCAGAATTAGAAGTATATGATGTATTAGTAGTTGAAGGAAACACACCTTTTGAAGAGATAAAGATTGGCGACGTCATTGTTTTTAATAAGCCGTCTGGACCTGATAGAGTAATAGTTCATAGAGTTACTGCAATTATTGATGAGGATCCTTTTACTCTAAGGACAAAAGGAGATGCAAACCCAGCCTCGATTCCTGGAACTGATTTTCCTATAACTGAGGAAGAATACATTGGACAAGTTGAATACGTGATCCCACAAGTTGGGTATGTCACAAAAATTCTAAGTCCACCCATAAACTATATCGTAATTGCAATAATTGTTGGAATCATGATTTTCAAACAAATTTCAAAAAGCAGGAAAGAAAAAGTGTTTAGTCTTGATGAATTGAGTTCGGACAATGGTACCGTGGAACAATCCTCAATTAAATTGGATGAACTTGCCGAAATTCCAAAAGATGATATCTATACAAGTTCTGAAAGTAAAGAAATACAAGAAAAATCTAATCAAGAAGACGATACAGAGTTAAAGTCTGATTCAAAAAATAACTCAGATGATTCTGAAAGAAAAGATTAGGTTTATTCTTCTTTGTTAGGAATTTTGAAAACTCGTTTAAAGTAGTCAGATGGTTCTGTTGGTTCTAGGAAGTCATCTTTAACTTTTGCAAGATGCTTTGCCAAGTTCATCTTGTAACCTAACTGCATTTGTCGCGCGATCTGAATTCTTTGGGCTTGTGGTGAGCCTGCACCATGCATAGACTCGGTCAAATATCCTACAGCATTTCTACCCATAGTCATGTTTTCAATCAATCTCAAAATTCTCATTCTGCTTTCTACATCAACGCCCTTTCTTCCTGCCAAGTATTTTCGAAGCATAGGACCGGTTTCTGGATTTTTAAAATCTTTTTCTGAAGGCATTGTTACCATAAGACCGCCTGCAATATCTTGAGCTAATCGAGCAATCTCATATGGAAATCTAGTAACGTTGTGTTTACACACATTTGCTAACATTTCCTCATTCATCCAAACTCCTGATTTCATCTTGTGTGATTGATAAGATGAGGCAATTCCAGCAGCGAAAATTGATTCGTTGAGATGAGTCATTTCAATCAATTTATCTTTAATATGAGTAACATTTGGAATTCCGTTATAGTCTGCAATTGTTGCAGCTGCACCAATTAATACATCACCAAGTCCAGTCTTACACACATAACTTCTTCTATGATAACAAGTGAATCTTTCAACTAACATTGCTGCAAATTCATATTCACCGTTCATGAAAACTTTGTCCCATGGAATGAAGACGTTTTCTAAGACAATCATTGCTTCTTGGCCAGAATATTGTGAGTTTCCTGCATCAAGATCACCTTCTTCCATACTTCTAGTATCACATGATTGTCTGCCATAGATGTAGGTAATACCTTCGGCGTCAGCTGGAATGGCACCTACAATAGCATATTCTTTATCATCCTCGGTTAATCGCATGGTTGGCATAATTATAATCCAATGCGAATTAATACATCCTGTTTGGTGCGCCTTTGCACCTGTTAGGTAAATACCCTTGTCGTCTTTTTTAACAACGTGTACGAACATGTCAGGGTCAACTTGTTCAGCAGGTCCTTTACTTCGGTCACCCTTTGGATCAGTCATTGCACCACCAATGACAAAGTTCTCTGTTTGTAGCATTTTGATAAAATCTAACAGTCTCTTATGGTAATTGGTTCCATGTTTCTCATCCATTTCAAAAGTAACTGAATGGAGTGAGTTCAATGCATCCATTCCCACACAGCGCTGAAAACACGTTCCTGTGTTTTGGCCCAATTTCCTCTGCATTTTATTTTGTAAAACTACATCCTGAACACTCTCAGCGATATGCAAAAATCGGTTTACACGTTGACCGGTTATTGAGGATTGAGCAGTAGCAAGTTCTTCTTCTCTAACAGCAATGTCATATGTTTCAGCTACGGCATTAATGGATGGACGAATCAAAGGATGATCTACGGGTTCTTCAACTAGTTCGCCAAACAGGTAGACCTTCATTTTTCTACCACGAAGGCTTTGTATGTACTCTTGTCCTGTTTTAATGCCCATACGCCAACTCCCACGAAGTTGTATAAATATTCTAAATTATATCCAGTAGGGAATTAATATCAGAGACCAATTCTAACATCAAGGATTTTGCATCCTTTCCCTTTTTCCATCACCAGAACTGGATTCATATCAAGTTCTTTGATTTCTTTAAAGTCAGTTACAAGTTGTGAAAGTCTTTGAATACATTCCACTAACTTGTTAAGATCAGATGGTTTTTCGCCCCTTACACCTTCAAGAAGTTTTTTAGTTTTGATTGATGAGATCATGTCATATGCTTCACGGTCGGTCACTGGAGCTAATCGGAATGTTACATCTTTCAAAACTTCAACGTAAATGCCACCCATTCCAAGCATAATTACTGATCCAAATCCTGGCTCGAGTTTAGAACCAATTATCATTTCTTTTCCTCCCTTAACCATTTCAACAACTAAGACTCCTTTGATTACAGCTTTCTTGTTGTATTTTTTGGCATTTTTTACAATTTCTTTAAAGGCAGATTTTACTTCGTTATCATTAGTTAGATTGACTTTAACTCCACCAGCATCAGATTTGTGAATAATTTGTAGTGAAGCAATTTTCATTACAACGGGATAACCAATCTTTTTTGCAATCTTTGCAGCTTCATTTTCATTTTTAGCTAAGGAACTTTTTGGAAGTGGAAATCCATATGCCCTAAGAATTTCTTGTCCTTCTTCTTCAAGAAGGTTTGGCCTTCCATCTCTTTTTACTTTATCAAAAACTCTTTTGGCTTTTGCCTTGTCCACTTTTAGTTTTACAATTGTTCCTGGTGGAGATTTAATCCAATTTGCAAATCTAAGCATTGCATTAAGAGTTCTGATGGCTCCTTCTGCATAGGTATAGAATGGAACCCCTCCCGCTGACAGGATCTTTCTATTTTCTATGCCTTCATCTAGTCCCATCAAGCTTGCAAGCATTGTTTTTTTGAACTTTTTTGAGTTTTTTACGACAACTTCAGCAAGTTTATCATAATCAAGAGTTCCTGAAGGAGTACACATAGTAATTACAGATCCGACATTTTTGTGCTGTAGAACTTCAGACAGTACATTATCAAAGCGATTAAAGTCAGCATCACCAACAATATCAACAGGATTTCTAGAACTTCCCCATGGGGGAATTACCGCATCAATTTTTGGTCTTATACTAGTGATGTCTGCCATTTTAATTCCATATTTTTCACATGCATCGGTTGTGATAATAGCTGGTCCACCTGCATTAGACACTATTACAAAGTCTCCAGTTAGTGGAAGTGGTTGTTTTGAAAATGCAGTAGCATAATCAAATAATTCTTCCATGGTATCTACCCTAATTGCGCCTGATTGTTTTAGTAAGGCGTCATAAATTTTTTCAGAGCCCATAAGAGCCCCAGTGTGAGACATTGCAGCTTTTGCTCCAGCTTCGCTGCGTCCTGACTTTAAAACAAAGATTGGTTTTTTTAGTTTTCGTGTTATATTTTTACAAACTTTTAGAAACTCTTGTCCGTCTCCCATATCTTCAAGGTACATCACAATAACTTTGGTTTGTTTGTGATTTGCTAATATCTTGAGTACATCAATTTCAGTAGTATCTGCTTTGTTTCCCATGCTAATTACTGCTGAAAATCCTATTCCTTGTGCACTTGCATCTTCACAGAGTGCAGCACAGATCGCACCGCTCTGTGATACAAGGGCAATTTGTCCAGATTTTGGTGTAATTTTAAGAAAAGTAGAATTCATCATTGTCTTTGGGTCTAGATTCATTACGCCCAAGCAGTTGGGTCCGATAATTCTAAGATTATATTTTTTAGCGATATCCTTGAGTTTTTGTTCTAATTTCTTCCCTTCTTCATCGACTTCTTTGAATCCAGCGGTGATTACTATTGCCCCTTTGATCTTTTTCTTTCCACATTCTTCTAGAACCAATGGAACTATAGTATTTTTGATAATAATCACTGCCAGA